>JAIVJC010000092.1 GCA_020200235.1 Acidobacteriota bacterium
CGACGCGGCTTCGGCGAGCGCGGCTTCGTCGTCAGCCTTCCCGCCGGGGCGGTAGTTGACGACGACGTGCGCGCCTTCCTCGGCGAACCGCGTCGCTATCGCCTTGCCGATGCCGCTCGACGCGCCCGTCACGAGCGCGACCCTGTCCTTCAGACGATCCACAGTTCACCTCTTTGTTTCCGTATCAGGCGGGGGGGCCGGCGTCGATCAGTTTGACGCGGACGCCTTTGGCGAGCAGGTCGTCTTTCAAAGTCTGGCTGGGGTGGACTTTGATGAAGCGCGCCGCCTTCGCGCGCACGACGTGACCGCCCGCCGCGAGCGGCACGTCGATGAAGACCTCGCACTCGCCGGGGTTGGCGATGAGCATCTCGATGACGCACTCGCCGAGCTGCGCCGCGTCCGCCGCGCGCGGGAACTCCAGCGCGACCGCCTGCGCGACCGACTTGCCGTTGCGCCTGACGGCCCAGGGCTGGTGCGAAGGTATCTTCGCCTTCTCCAGGAGCGCGACCTCGTCGCAGATGACGCTCAGGGTCGTGTCGTTGCCGCCGTCGAGGCGCCCCACCGCGAGCAGCGGCGCGTCGTTCGCCGTCTCCTTGCCCTTCGTCTTGTAGGCTTCGGGCCACAGCACGCACTTGACCGAGGAGCCCGACACGTCTTCGAGCCGGAAGAAGGCGTAAGGGTCGCCCTTCTTCGTCGTCCGCACCGTGAAGTCGGAGACGATGCCGGCGACCCTCACGCGCGCGTTCGGCTCGACGTCGGCGAGCTCGGGGATCGGCGTGCAGTTCAGTTGCGCGATCTTGTCGGCGTAGTCTTCGAGCGGGTGACCGGAGACGTAGAAGCCGATCGCCGCCTTCTCGTTCGCGAGCATCTCCTTGTGCGTCCACGCCGGGGCTTCCGACGCGGGGCAGGGCTGCTGCTCGTCCGCCGCCGCCGTCGCGCCCGAAGCGCCGAACGCCGCGCCGAACATGTCCGCCTGCCCGCGGTCGCGCGCCTTGCGCTCGCGGCCTCCGCGCTCGAGCGCCCGATCCGCCGTCTTGTGCAGGCGCGCCCTCCACTGGTGCGCCGTCTCGCCCGCGGGCTTCAGGGAGTCGAACGCGCCCGCGCAGACGAGACTCTCGAGGACGCGCTTGCCCGCGCCCTTCTCGCCGACGCGCGAGGCGAAGTCGAAGATCGACGTGAACGCACGCTCGGCGCGCGCCTCGATGATCGCGGAGACGGCTGACTGTCCGAGCCCCTTGATCGCGGAGAGCCCGTAGCGGATCGCGCCCGCGACCGGCGTGAAGCCCGAGTAGGACTCGTTCACGTCGGGCGGCAGCATCTTGATCCCCTGCGCGCGCAGCTCCGAGGCGTACTTGAAGATCTTCGCCGCGTCGTCCGTCACGTAGGTCATCACGCCCGCGTAGAAGTGTTCGGGGTAGTGCGCCTTCAGGTACGCGGTCTGGTAGGCGACGTGCGCGTAGGCCACCGAGTGCGATCTATTGAAACCATAGTCGGCGAACTGCGCCATGAGGTGGAAGATCGCGCGCGCGCTCTTCTTCGCGATCTTGTTCTTGACGCAGCCGGCGATGAACTTCTCCTCGTGGACGGCCATCTCCTCGCGCTTCTTCTTGCCCATCGCGCGGCGCATCAGGTCGGCTTCGCCTAAGGAGTAGCCGCCGAGCCGCTGCGCGAGCTGCATGATCTGCTCCTGGTAGACGAGGATGCCGTAGGTGTTCGAGAGGATCTCCTCCATCTCCGGCGTCAGGTACTCGACGGGCTTGCGGCCGTGGTAGCGGTCGATGTAGTCGTCCACCATCCCGCCGTCTAATGGTCCGGGCCGGTACAGGGCGTTCAGCGCCGAGAGGTCTTCGATGGACTTCGGCTTGAGCTTGCGGCAGATCTCCTGCATCCCCGACGACTCGAACTGGAAGACCGCTTCCGTATTTCCCTTCGCGAAAATCTCGTAGGTCTTCGCGTCGTCGAGCGGGACTTCCGCCCAGTTCATCTCCCTGCCGTGCATCTCGCGGATCGTCTTGCAGCACTGGTTGATGATCGAGAGCGTGGTCAGGCCGAGGAAGTCCATCTTGAGCATCCCGGTCTTCTCGAGGTCGGACATCTCGAACTGCGTCGTCAACTCCTGCTTGTTGTTGACGGCGACGGGGATCATCTCTTCGAGCGGGCGGGGCGAGATGACGACGCCCGCCGCGTGCACCGAAGAGTGGCGCGCGCAGCCTTCGAGCCTTCGCGCAATCCCGATGACCTTCTTGACCTGCGCGTCAGTCTCGATGGCTGATTTAAGCTCCGGCACCATCTCGATCGCCTGCTCGATGGAGACGTTGCGCCCGCGCACGGGCGGCGGGATGAGCTTCGCGATCTTCTCCACGTCGGCGTAGGGCATGTCGAGCGCGCGACCCACGTCCTTGATCGCCGCCTTCGAAGCCATCGTCCCGAACGTGATGATCTGGCAGACGGACTCGCGACCGTAGAGCTGCGTGACGTGGTTGATCACCTCGGCGCGGCCGTGGACGCAGAAGTCGATGTCGATGTCGGGCATCGACACGCGCTCCGGGTTGAGGAAGCGCTCGAAGAGCAGGTCGTACTGGATGGGATCGATGTCCGTGATCTCCAGGCAGTAGGCGATGAGCGACCCGGCAGCCGATCCGCGACCGGGACCGACGGGGATGTTCCGATCTTTGGCGAACTTGATGAAGTCCCAGACGATGAGGAAGTAGCTGGGGAAGCCCATCTGCTTGATCATCGCGATCTCGCGCGAGACCCTCGCCTGGTATTCCGAGAGGCTGTGCTTAAGCTGCCCCGCCGCCTGCTGCCGATCCCAGACGGTCGCGCGCCGCTTCTCGTAGCCCTCTCTGACGACCTTCTCGAAATATTCGTCGATGGTCAGGTCGCCGTGCTCGCGCGGGATGGGGAAGACGGGGAGCTGGTTCTCGCCGAGCGGGAGTTTCAAGTCGCACATCTCCGCGACCTCGGCGGTGCGACCGACGGCGTCGGGGCAGAGGTCTTTGAAGATCGTCGCCATCTCTTTGGGCGAGCGGACGTACCACTGCGGTCCCCCGAACTTCATCCGGTCGGTATCGTTGACGGTGCGCCCCGTGCCGATGCAGAGCATCACGTCGTGCGCCTCGTAGTCGTCGCGGTAGAGGTAGTGCGCGTCGTTGGTGGCGACGAGCGGGATGCCGGTCGTCCGCGAGAGCGCGACGAGGCTCCGGTTGATCTTCTGCTGGTCTTCGAGCTGGTGATCCTGGATTTCGAGGAAGTAGTTGCCCTTGCCGAGGATGTCCTGAAACTCCTGCGCGCACTTCGCGGCTTCTTCGAGCCTGCCGTGCTTCAGGTGCGCCTGCGGGACGCCCGACAGGCACGCCGAGAGACCGACGAGCCCGCCGCTGAACTCGGAGAGCAGCTCGCGATCGATCCTCGGCTTGCGGTAGAAGCCTTCTTTGAAAGCCTTCGAAGTCAGGCGGACGAGGTTGTGGTAGCCCTCGCGATCTTTCGCGAGGAGGATCATGTGGTTGTAGGGCTTCTCGCCCTTGCGCGTGTCAGCCTTGTCGAAGCGACTGCCGGGGGATAAATAAATTTCACAGCCGATGATCGGCTTGATGCCGTGCGCCTTCATCTCGCTGTAGAAGGAGACCGCGCCGTAGATGTTGCCGTGGTCGGTCATCGCGCACGACTTCATCCCCAGTTCCTCGACGCGCTTGGCGAGCGGCTTGATCTGGATGGCTCCGTCTAGAAGACTGTAATCAGTGTGCAAATGTAAATGGGCGAAGTCTGGTGTGTTCGGCATGAGACCCTAAATCTGTTCGATGAAAATCGTGGCTTGCGCGGACAGAAACGGCGACCAAAGCAGCGATGAGTTTTTAGGACATCCGCGGCGCGGAGTCAAGGGACTCTTCGCGCGGGCGGTTTTTCAATCCGATCTTGGGTGGGGCGCGACAGGGATTCACCGCCGCAGGCGCGGAGAGCGCAGAGGGGGGCGCGGAGAAATACTTATTCTTCTCTGCGTTAACTCCGCGGCCCCTCCGCGCCTGCGGCGGTGAATGTCTTTCGATCGCAACCCGACTCGAACCGAACCACCGCCTTCGGGCGGGAGTCTCGGAAACGGAGCGTGATTCGTCCGCCGCCCGCGCCGCATCTCGACCCGCTCTCGGACGGGGGAAGTCCCGGAGCCGTCCGGGACAGTTAAGTAATCGCCCTCGCCGCAGGGTTTGCCGTAAGGAAGGAAGCAATGCGAAACAACCAGGCGAACGCCGACACATTAGACACCAAGCTGCTACTGAAGACTCTGGTCGCCTTCAAGAAGGGCGACTTCTCCGCGCGCCTGCCGACCGAGTGGGCGGGCGAGGCGGGGAAGATCGCCGACACGCTCAACGACATCATGGAGCTGAACGAGCGGACGGCGAAGGAGCTGGAGCGCGTCAGCCGCGTCGTCGGGCGCGAGGGCAAGATCACGCAGCGCGCGACCGTGCCCGCCGCGAGCGGCACGTGGATCAGCGTGGTCGATTCGGTCAACGAGCTGATCGACGACATGGCGCGACCCACCAGCGAGATGGTGCGCGTCATCGGCGCGGTCGCCAACGGCGACCTCTCGCAGCGCATGGCGCTCGACGTCGAGGGTCGCCCGCTCAAGGGCGAGTTCCTGCGCTCGGCGAAGATCGTCAACTCGATGGTGGAGCAGCTCGGCTCCTTCGCCTCCGAGGTGACGCGCGTCGCGCGCGAAGTGGGAACGGAAGGAAAACTCGGCGGCGAGGCGAAGGTCAAGGGCGTCGCGGGCACGTGGAAGGATTTGACCGACAGCGTCAACTCGATGGCGGGCAACCTCACCGCGCAGGTCAGAAACATCGCGGACGTGACGACCGCCGTCGCCAACGGCGACCTCTCCAAGAAGATCACGGTGGACGTGAAGGGCGAGATTCTTGAGCTGAAGAACACCATCAACACGATGGTGGATCAACTTAACTCCTTCGCGTCGGAAGTGACGCGCGTGGCGAGAGAGGTCGGCACCGAGGGCAAGCTCGGCGGTCAGGCGGACGTGCGCGGCGTGGCGGGCGTCTGGAAAGACCTGACCGATAACGTCAACTCGATGGCGGGTAACTTGACCGGGCAGGTGCGAAACATCGCCGAGGTCACGACGGCTGTTGCGACGGGCGACCTCTCGAAGAAGATCACGGTGGATGTCAAAGGTGAGATTTTAGAACTGAAGAACACCATCAACACCATGGTGGATCAGTTGAACTCGTTCGCTTCCGAGGTGACGCGCGTGGCGAGGGAGGTCGGCACCGAGGGCAAGCTCGGCGGGCAGGCGCAGGTCTCCGGCGTCGCGGGCACGTGGAAGGATCTGACCGACAGCGTGAACTCGATGGCGGGCAACCTGACGGGGCAGGTGAGGAATATCGCGGACGTGACGACGGCGGTCGCCAACGGCGACCTCTCGAAGAAGATCACCGTGGACGTGAAGGGCGAAATCCTTGAGTTGAAAGACACGATCAACACGATGGTCGATCAGCTCAACGGCTTCGCGTCGGAAGTCACGCGCGTGGCGAGAGAGGTCGGCACGGAAGGGAAGCTCGGCGGGCAGGCGGACGTGCGCGGCGTGGCGGGCACTTGGAAAGACCTGACCGACAGCGTGAATTCCATGGCGGGTAATTTGACGGGGCAGGTGCGCAACATCGCCGACGTGACGACGGCGGTCGCGAAGGGCGACTTGTCGAAGAAGATCACGGTCGACGTGAAGGGCGAAATCCTTGAGCTGAAGAACACGATCAACACGATGGTCGATCAGCTCAACGCTTTCGCCTCGGAGGTGACGCGCGTCGCCCGCGAGGTCGGCACGGAAGGAAAACTCGGCGGGCAGGCGGACGTGCGCGGGGTCGCCGGTACGTGGAAGGATTTGACGGACAGCGTGAACTCGATGGCGGGCAACCTTACCGGACAGGTGAGGAACATCGCAGAGGTGACGACGGCGGTCGCCAACGGCGACCTCTCGAAGAAGATCACCGTGGACGTGAAGGGCGAGATTCTTGAGCTGAAGAACACCATCAACACGATGGTGGATCAACTGAGTTCGTTCGCCTCCGAGGTGACGCGCGTGGCGCGCGAGGTCGGAACCGAGGGCAAGCTCGGCGGTCAGGCGCAGGTCACGGGGGTGGCTGGGACCTGGAAAGACCTCACCGATAACGTCAACTCGATGGCGGGCAACCTGACGGGGCAGGTGCGCAACATCGCGGACGTGACGACCGCCGTGGCGAACGGCGATCTCTCCAAGAAGATCACCGTGGACGTGCGCGGCGAGATTCTCGAGCTGAAGAACACGATCAACACGATGGTCGATCAGCTCAACGGCTTCGCCTCGGAAGTGACGCGCGTGGCGAGAGAGGTCGGTACCGAAGGGAAGCTCGGCGGGCAGGCTGAGGTCCCCGGCGTCGCGGGCACTTGGAAGGACCTGACCGACAACGTCAACTACATGGGTGGCAACCTGACGAGCCAGGTGCGAAACATCGCCGAGGTGACGACCGCCGTGGCGAACGGCGACCTCTCGCGCAAGATCACGGTGGACGTGAAGGGCGAGATTTTAGAACTCAAGAACACCATCAACACGATGGTGGATCAGTTGAACTCGTTCGCGTCGGAAGTGACGCGCGTGGCGAGAGAGGTGGGGACGGAAGGCAAGCTCGGCGGTCAGGCTGAGGTCAAGGGCGTGGCGGGGACGTGGAAGGATTTGACCGACAACGTCAACTCGATGGCGAGCAACCTGACGGGGCAGGTGCGCGGCATCGCGAAGGTCGTGACGGCGGTCGCCAACGGCGACCTCAAGCGCAAGCTGACGGTCGAAGCCAAGGGCGAGATCGCCGAGCTCGCCGACACCATCAACAGCATGACCGACACGCTCGCCACCTTCGCCGATCAGGTGACGACCGTGGCGCGCGAGGTGGGCGTGGAGGGCAAGCTCGGCGGTCAGGCGAGCGTCCCCGGCGCCTCGGGCACGTGGCGCGACCTGACCGACAACGTCAACGGCCTCGCCGCCAACCTGACGACGCAGGTGCGCGCCATCGCCGAGGTCTCGACCGCGGTGACGAAGGGCGACCTCACGCGCTCCATCGCCGTCGAGGCGCAGGGCGAGGTCGCCTCGCTCAAGGACAACCTCAACGAGATGATCTCGAACCTGCGCGAGACGACGCAGAAGAACACCGAGCAGGACTGGCTCAAGACCAACCTCGCGCGCTTCACGCGCATGCTCCAGGGGCAGCGCGACATGACGACCGTCTCGCAGATGGTCTTGTCGGAACTCGCGCCGCTCGTCGACGCGCAGCAGGGCGTCTTCTACGTCAACGGCTCGAACAACGGGGGGGGCGGCGCGCCGGTGATGAAGCTGCTCGGCAGCTACGCCTTCGCGGAGCGCAAGAACCTCGCCAACCAGTTCAAGCCCGGTCAGGGTCTCGTCGGGCAGTGCGTCCTCGAAGGGCAGAAGATTCTTCTGACGAACGTGCCGCCCGACTACGTCCACATCAAGTCGGGGCTGGGTCAGGCTGCGCCGCTCAACATCATCGTGCTGCCCGTCCTCTTCGAGGACGAGGTCAAGGCGGTCATCGAGTTGTCGTCCTTCAACCGCTTCAGCGACACGCACGTCACCTTCCTCGATCAGCTCACCGAGTCCATCGGCATCGTCCTGAACACCATCGAGGCGAACACGCGCACCGAGCAGCTGCTCCAGCAGTCGCAGGCGCTCGCCACGGAGCTGCAGAGCCAGCAGGACGAGCTGAAGACGAAGAACGTGCAGCTCGAACAGCAGGCGGAATCTCTGCGCCAGTCCGAGGAACTGCTGAAGAACCAGCAGGAGGAGCTGCAGCAGACGAACGAGGAGCTGCAGGAGAAGGCGACCTTGCTCGCCAAGCAGAAGGCGGAGGTCGAGGCGAAGAACCGCGAGGTCGAGGTCGCCCGCTGGGCGATGGAGGAGAAGGCGGAGCAGCTCGCGCTCACCTCCAAGTACAAGTCGGAGTTCCTGGCGAACATGTCGCACGAGCTGCGCACGCCCCTCAACTCGATCCTCATCCTCTCGCGGCAGCTCTCGGAGAACGCGGAGGAGAACCTGACGCCGAAGCAGGTGCAGTTCGCCGAGACCATCCACTCTTCGGGCGCCGACCTGCTCGCGCTCATCAACGACATCCTCGACCTCACCAAGATCGAGTCGGGCATGATGGCGATAGACGTCGGCGACGTGCCGTTCGACGACGTGGTCGAGCGGCTCGACCGCAGCTTCCGGCAGGTCGCGGTGGACAAGAACCTCGAATTCGTCATCGAGCAGGGCGAGGGCCTGGGCTCGACGGTCAGAACCGACGAGAAGCGCCTCCAGCAGGTCTTGAAGAACCTGCTCTCGAACGCCTTCAAGTTCACGGAGCAGGGCCAGGTCACGCTGCGGGTCGAGCCCGCGAAGGAGCACGGTCGCTTCCAGCAGGAGGCGCTGAACCGCGCCGACGAGGTGATCGCCTTCTCGGTCATCGACACCGGCATCGGCATCGCGCCCGACAAGCAGCGGATCATCTTCGAGGCGTTCCAGCAGGCTGACGGCACGACCTCGCGCCAGTACGGCGGCACGGGGCTCGGTCTCTCGATCAGCCGCGAAGACCTCGCCGGCGCGTTCGACCACATCGCCGACTTCGCCGACCGGCGCGTCAGGCGCCTGCTCGTCGTCGAGGACGACGACACGCAGCGCATGGCGATCGTCGAGCTGATCG
>JAIVJC010000218.1 GCA_020200235.1 Acidobacteriota bacterium
CCCGCGATCGCCGCCGAGAGCAGCGCCTCGGCGAGCCACACGAGGAGCCAGCGGCGCGCCGTCGGCTGCCGGTAGGCGAGCCACGCGGCGGCGAACGCCGTCACCCCGATCAAAACGTGACCCCACCCCGAGACCGCCGTGAAGGACGACGCGCCCTCCATCGTCTCGCGGATGAAGCGCAGGTTGTCCATCGCCCTGGCGTGGAGCGCGGGCGGCTCCCCCTCCACGGTCGGTCGCGGGCGGATGGTTCGCAAGGCTGTCATCAGTGGCGGACGATACTCCCGCCGCACGGCTTTGTCAAGTTCTTTATACTACAAAGCCATCCCGCCGTCACGGCGCGGCGCGCCCGCTGTTTTCGTGACAAAAATTCCAAGGGGCGCCGATTCCCTTCCGCGCGCGATGTTTGTTAGCATGGGACTCGCGACCCCCCTCCAGCCCCGCTCACCCGCAGCTTATTAGAACCGCTGGTTCTAAGACGGGGTTCGGGCGGGCGGCGGGCGGGAAATTTAACTGACGACTTCTGGGAGTTCGGATCGCCGCGAGCCTCACGAGAACGAGCAGAACGGGGACTTGAGTTGTTGACGACTACGACCAACGAAGCGTCCGGATCGGGCGCGGCTTTCGTCGCCGCGGGCGACCGGATTAGAGAGTTCCTTCTGGCGAACGGTCTGAAAGTCCTGCTCGTCGCGAACCGCGTCGCGCCGGTCGCGACCGTGTGCGTGCTCTACCGCGTGGGGTCGCGCAACGAGGCGGTCGGGCACACGGGCGCGACGCACCTGCTCGAACACATGATGTTCAAGGGCACGCCCGAGTTCAACAAGGGCAAGAACACGCAGATCGCCGCCACGCTCCAGAAGATCGGCGCGGACTTCAACGCCACCACCTGGTACGACCGCACGAACTACTTCGAGACCGTGCCGTCCGACAGACTCGAACTCGCGCTGCGCCTCGAAGCCGACCGGATGCGCAACTCCTTCATCGCCGAGGAGGATCGACAGTCCGAGATGACGGTCGTCCGGAACGAGCTGGAGCGCGGGCAGAATGAGCCGATGATGGTGCTCGACGAGGCGGTGTACGCCGCGGCGTTCCGCGAGCACCCCTACCACCACCCGACCATCGGCTGGCGCGCCGACGTGGAGAACGTGCCGACCGCGCGCCTCAAAGAGTTCTACGACACCTTCTACCACCCGGACAACGCGACGCTCGTCGTCGCGGGCGACTTCGACGAGCGCGACTGCCTCGCCCTCGTCGAAAAATATTTCGGCGCGCTCCAGCCCGCGCCCGCGCCCATCCCCGAAGTGTACACCGACGAGCCCGCGCAGGAGGGCGAGCGCCGGCTCACGATCCGACGCGCTGGCGAGCTCGCGCTCGTGCAGATCGCGTGGCGCACGCCCTCGGTGCTCGGCGAGACGCGCGTGCTCTCGAACGCGGAGCTGTCGGCGCGCGCTGTCGCGCCGCCCGAAGAGAACGACATCTACCCGCTCGTCGTCCTCGCCGCCGCGATGTCGCACGGCGTCACGAGCCGGCTCTATCAGGCTCTCGTCGAGACGGAGCTGGCCGTCAGCGCGCAGGCCAACTGCGATCAGTTCCGCGACCCAGGGCTCTTCAACGTCTACGCGACCGTGCGACCCGGCGTCGAGCCCGCCGAGGTCGAGCGCGTGATCCTCTCGGAGCTCGCCCGCGTCGGCAGCGAAGGGTTGAGCGAGGAGGAGACGGAGAAGGCGAAGCGGCAGATCGTGGCGCGCGTCGCCTACGACCGCGACGGGACGCACAACATCGCCTCGCAGATTTCCGAAGCCGAGGCGGTCGCCGACTGGCGCTTCTACGAGACCTACGCGACGCGCGTCGCGCGCGTCGCGGCGGAAGACGTGCGCCGCGTCGCGCTGAGATATTTCACCGAGGACGCGCGCACGGTCGGGCGCTTCGTCCCGAAAACGGGCGGCGAGACAGGGCAAGGCGGCGATGTCGCCGGCGAACAATGACGACGAGAGACGACGCAGAGCAGGGCGCGGCTGTCGCGAACGAGACGCCGCGCGGCGCGGGGCTGAAGATCGAAGCCGCGCACGGGAGCAAGTCCTCGGACGCGGCCGGGGCGCTGACGCCCGCGAGCGTCGGGCGCACTGACTTCGCGTCGCGCGTCGCGCGCGAAGAGCTCGAGACGGGCGCGACGCTGCTCGTGCTGGAGAACCGCGCGACGCCCACGGTCTCTCTGCGCGGGAGTCTGCACGCCGGCTCCTACTTCGAGCCGCGCGACAAGCCGGGGCTCGCGCGCCTCGCCGCCGAGATGCTCTCGCGCGGCACGCGGCGGCGCACGAAGATCGAGTTCGCCGGAGACCTCGAACGCCTCGGCGCGGAGCTCGAGTTCTCGACCGACCCGTTCGCCGTCAACGTCGCCGGCCGCTGCCTGAGCGAAGACTTGCCCGCGCTCCTGTCCACGCTCGCCGAATCCTTGCGCGAGCCCGCGTTCCCCGCCGGAGAGTTGGAGAAGCTGAAGCAGCAGCAGATCGCGGCGATCAGGGAGCAGCAGTCGAGCACGCGCCACCGCGCCTACGAACGCTTCTCGCAGTTGACCTTCGATCCGGCGAACCCCTTCCACACGCACCCGGGCGACCGGCTCGTCGAGAGCATCAACTCGATCGAGGTCGCGGACGTGCGCGAGTTTTACGAGGGGCGCTACGGCGGCCGCTCGCTCGTCCTCGCGGTCGTGGGCGACGTCCGTGCGGACGAGGTGCGGCGACAGTTCCGCGAGTCTTTCGGCGGGTTCGCCGGGCCCGAGTCGGTCGAGGTCGAGGTCGCAGACCCGGCGCAGCCGGAAGCGACGCGGCGCGAGATCGTCGTCGTCAAGGAGAAGGCGAACGTGGACGTGCTGCTCGGCGCAGCCGCGCCCCTGCGGCGCGACGCCGCGGACTACTACGCCGCGTCAATCGCCAACAGCGCGCTCGGCGAATCCACGCTCTCTTCGCGGCTGGGGCTCCAGGTGCGCGACCGCGAGGGGCTGACCTACGGCATCGCCTCGCGCTTCCGCGCGCCCTCGCTCGCCGCCGGTCCGTGGTACATCGCCGTCTCGGTCAACCCCTCGAACGTCGAGCGCGCGATCTCTTCGTCGCTCGCAGTGCTGCGCGACTACGTCGAGCACGGCATCCGCGAGGAGGAGTTGGCTGATGAGAAGAGCGCTGCCGTCGGCTCCTTCAAAGTCTCGCTCGCGACGAACGCCGGGATCGCCGAGGCGCTGTGGAACGCGGAGTTCTACCGGCTCGGCGCGGACTTCGTCGATCGCTACCCGCGGCTCATCGAGGCCGTCACGGCCGCGGAGGTCAACGCGGCGATCCGCAAGTACCATCCGTATGACCAAGTGTGAAATCTATTTTGTGTAATTGTATTGTACAGTTAAACTCAATTCTCAATTTTAATACTGGATTCTACATTTGTTGTGTCGGGTTCGCCTCCCAGCTTATAGATGGCACGAATCACAGGATACTGCCACTGCAATGGGTATACCCAAAATGCGAGTACAACTTTCGATTCTATAAAGGCGACAAGCACTTCTGCCCCCCCTGCAAGGGCAGCTCGCGCTCCTAACATTTCGTAGTCCTCGTCGAATATCGGGCTATCAAGCTCGACATTCATCAGCACAATATTTTCCGTTTCGAATAAGGGTGGAGTTATGCCCCGCTTAATTTGCTCAATAGTAATTGCAACGAGTGCATTGTATCCAACAAATGATTTTCGGTTACAATAAGAAATAGATTTTACAGTCCCTAATTGTTGTGAAGATAGTAAGGTCTTTTTATCATTACTGCTTCTCCAAAACTCAACGACTAAAAGTTTGTCATCAATTTCCCATACAGCTATAGAACTATTTTCGTAGGCAAGCCCCCAATGCGAAGGTCGCCCAACGATTTCTTTTACTCTGGCGAATGAATCACCCAATTTAATTCCGAATACAGTGCCCTCGAACGCGGTGCCAGCAGGTAATGGGTAAACAATTAGTCCATCCACAGTATCGAAGTGCTGATCGTAGGAGATTTCTATTCCCTCCGAGTAATACTGTACAACCTGCCAACCTGTAACATCAGGTTCACCAAGTATCTCAAAGACACGCTCTCTTGCATCGCCAAGTTTTACTGGAAAATTCTCCTCAAGACTTACAACTCTAGGTTTCAATAAACCAAAGCGTTCCTTCCACATTAGTTCAATGTGATCTTCGGGCGCGGTTTCTTTTACAGGAATATTGGTATCATCCAGCCTCGTATAAATTACCCCAGCTCGAATAAGAACCCTCCCAACTTGAAAATCCTTTCGAAGGAAATAAGGTTTTTTCGGAGCATTCTTTATGTAAAGCAACTCTATTTCATGACCTTCAACTTTATGAAGTGTAAGTTCCACCTGTGGAATTTTATTGAGGTGTACTTGTCTGAGGAAGTCGTGTAAGTCGGCGTTTGTTTTCTTATTAGGATCATTCTCCACGCCATGAATATGTTTATCATTTGCTATACCGAACACGATGAATCTGTCGCCTTCGTAGAAGGAATTACTCAGACACAAAATGTCATGAAGTAACTTAGCATTGTTTTCATGAAAGGTTTGTTTGAAGTCAAGCCACTCGGATTCTTTCTGGGAAATGAGGATTTGAATATCGGGCATATTTAATTTACCTACCTTCAGATAATAATGGCATGGTATTGCTATTCACAACACATTCATTATGTCGGCATTCCGTTTACGGCATCATTGATAGGATAAAGTCGCGGTACAAACTTACAAAAATTATAGATTACCACCCGCTGTGCGTAAGTGTTTGGGCTGGGGCAGGCGCTCCATGCGGTAGACGCGCTGACTCGCGGGTTTGTCGCCGTTCGCGGGGTAGTCGAGCGTGGCTTTCCACACGTCAGCCGACTCGCGCTGCCAGCGGAAGGTGTTGCGCGCTTTCGCGACCGGCGAGAAGGTCACGGAGTCGTCGTCCAACGCGGTCGCAGCCCAGCGCGAGTCGTCGCCCCCGTTGCCGAACACGCTGTCTTTCAGTTCAAACCTGGTCACGTCGTCCACTTTGCTTAAGGTCTGATCCTTGAAGCCCTCGACCGCGAGCGTCGTCCGCCACGCGCCCTCGATCCAGCGCAGCTTCTTGAGATCGTCCGCCGAGAGGCGCTTCGGCTGCGCCGCCTGCTGCTGCTGCTGTGTCGTCGGCTGCTGCTGCGTCGTCGAAGTGTTTGCGCCCGCCCCCGAGTCGGCGCCCGCGCGGCAGCTGACGCCGGCGAACGCCGCGGCGAGTATCAGAGCGTAGATTTCAGTCCCGCGATACGTAATCATTAGAATCATCCTCCCGTCAGATTCTCTCCCTGACAGCCGTGCGTCCGTCGCCACCCCTCCCTGGATGTCTCGCGCACGTCTTCTGTGTGCCGGTCGCGCCATTCTAGCAACAGTGCGGGCGCGAAGCCTCGCCTTTGTGATAATCTTCCCGCGCCGAGACGCAAAGAGGCGGAAGATTCTTCGGGCGGTACGGCTCGACGACGGCGAGGCGGGGGCGCAGGGAGAGATGTTACGACGCGAAGGCGACGGCTGCCCGGTGGCGGGCGCGCTGCAACTGCTCGGGGACAAGTGGACGCTGATGGTCGTGCGTGAGCTCGCGCGCGGGCCGCGCCGCACCTCCGATCTGATCGAGCGCCTCCACCCGATCAGCAGCCGCACGCTCGTCTCGCGCGCGCGCGACATGGAGCGCGACGGGCTCGTCGAGCGGAGAGATTTCGGCGGCAGCCCCCCGCGCGTCGAGTACGCGCTGACGGAGCGCGGTCAACTCCTGCTCCCGCTCCTCGACGCGCTGCGCGAGCTGGGCACGGCGCTCGGCTGCAACGACTGCGAGGATCGTCTCGCGGAGCGCGGCGAATACTGCGACGCCTGCCCGCGCCGCGAGGCGCCGCCCCCGACGCCGCCCCGCGCGCGCCGGCGCGAGCTCGACGACTCCATCGTGCTGCTCTAAGCGAACCTCAAGCCCGCGCCGTGCGGCAATCGAGACAGCCGGAACGGAAGAAGCGTGCGCCGACAAACCCCCACCGTGCTGAACGCGACGGGCGAGCTCGCCGTCCTCTCCTACCTGTCGCTCTTCAAGCTCGTCCTCCACTTCCTGACCAACCACTCGTACGGCTACTTCCGCGACGAGCTCTACTACCTCGCCTGCGGCGAGAGACTCGCGTGGGGCTACGTCGATCAAGCACCGATGATCGCGCTCGTCGCGCGCTCGTCGCGCGCCCTCTTCGGCGACTCGCTCTTCGCGATCCGCTTCTTCCCCGCCGTCGCGGGCGCCGCGCTCGTCTTCGTCACCGGCTTGATCGCGCGCGAGCTCGGCGGCAGACGCTTCGCCGTCGTCCTCGCCTCGGTCGCCGTCATCGTCGCCCCCGGCTACCTCGCGCTCAACACGATCCTCACGATGAACGCCTTCGAGCCGCTCTTCTGGGCTCTCTGCGCGTACCTGCTCGTGAGGATTCTGAAGACCGGCGACGCAAAACTCTGGCTGTGGTTCGGCGCGGTCGCCGGCTTAGGGCTGATGAACAAGCACTCGACGCTCGTCTTCGGCTTCGCCGTCGTCGTCGCGCTGCTCCTCGCGCCCGCGCGAAAGTTTTTCCTCTCGAAGTGGCTCTGGCTCGGCGGCGCGGTCGCGCTCCTGATCTTCCTGCCGAACATCATCTGGCAGATCGCGCACGACTTCCCCACGGTCGAAGTCCTGCGCAACGCCGACAGGAATCAGAACCTCCCCGTCTCGCCGCTCGACTTCTTCAAGGGGCAGTTGCAGCTCGTCCACCCCTTGACGTTTCCCGTGTGGGCGGCGGGGCTCTGGTTTTATTCGGGCTCGAAGGCTGGCAAGCCCTACCGCGCGCTGGGTTGGACTTACGCCGTGATGTTCGTGCTGATGGTCGTCTTGCGCGCGAAGATTTACTACCTGCTGCCCGCCTACCCATTCCTCTTCGCCGCGGGCGGGGTCTGGTGGGGAGACTTCTTCGCGCGACTCGCCGGGCGCCGCCGCGCTTGGCGCTGGCTCGAGCCCGCGACCATTACAGTTCTTTTAGTCGGCGGCGCGACGACAGCGCCGCTCGCGCTGCCCGTCCTGCCCGTCGAAACTTTCATCCGCTACCAGCGCGCGCTCGGGCTCGAAGCCCCGCGCACGGAGAAGCTGCGGCTCGCCGAGCTGCCGCAGCACTACGCGGACATGTTCGGCTGGGAGGAGATGACCGAGACGGTCGCTACACGGGCGAGTGCGTCATCACCGTCGGCGAGAAGCTTGAAGGCGTGCAGAAATCTTTTAATCAGATCGAGCTGGCGGCGACGTTCACGCACCCCTACGTGTTGCCGCACGAGAACGACCTGCCCGTCTTCGTCTGCCGCCAGCCGACAGCACCGCTCAGAGAAATCTGGCCCCGCGTGAAGTGCTACAGTTGCTGAGCCGCGCAATCCGATTGATGAAATAGCTTGGGGCAACGCCCCAAGAAAAAGGTAGTTAATAATTGAAGAGCCCCGAAGGGGCGGAATAATCAGCGTGAGATTATTCCGCCCCTTCGGGGCTCGACGTTCCATCCGGCTCTCTAACTTGGGGCGTTGCCCCAAGCTATTCAATTGCGCCCCTTCGGGGCTGAGACGGCTTGTGCCAGTCGCCGCTGGCTTGCGCGCCTTCGGCGTCGGCTTCCGGGTGGTTGGAGATGGTCTCGCCGCCGGGCATGGTGATCGTCTCGTGATCGGCGGAGACGCGTTCGCCCTCGATGGTGATCTCTTCGCCGGTGGGTGCGGGGACGGGCAGGTTATCCAGAAAACGCTCGGCGTCGATGGCAGCCATGCAGCCCGTCCCGGCGGCGGTGATCGCCTGGCGGTAGGAGGAGTCCTGCGCGTCGCCGCAGGCGAAGACGCCGGGGACATTGGTCGCCATCGAGCGCCCCGACGTTTTGATGTAGCCGACCTCGTCCATGTCGAGCACGCCCTTGAACATCCCGGTGTTCGGCTGGTGCCCGATGGCGATGAAGACGCCCTCGCAGTCGAAGATCGACTCCTCGCCCGTCTCCGTCTCGCGCAGGCGCACGCCCACCACGCCCGTCTCCGGCTCGCCGATGATCTCGATGACCTCCGAGTTCCACTTGAAGTCGATCTTCTCGTTCTTGAACGCCTTGTCCTGCATGATCTTCGACGCGCGCAGGTGATCGCGCCGGTGGACGACCGTCACGCGCGAGGCGTAGCGCGTCAGAAAAGTCGCCTCCTCCATGGCGGTGTCTCCGCCGCCGACGACGATGATCTTCTTGCCCTTGAAGAAGAAGCCGTCGCACGTCGCGCACGCCGAGACTCCGAGCCCGCCGAGACCCTTCGGCGCGGGCTCTTCGCCCGGAATGCCGAGCCACTTGGCTGACGCGCCCGAGGCGACGATCAGCGTCTCCGCCTTGATCTCGTGCTCTTCGGTGTGGAGCGTGAAGGGTCGCTCGGAGAGATCGACCGTGTCGATCCAGGCGGTCAAAAACTCCGTGCCGAAGCGCTCCGCCTGCTTGCGGAACTGATCCATCAGCTCGGGACCCTGTATGCCTTCGGCGAAGCCGGGGTAGTTGTCGACCTCGGTCGTGATGGTGAGCTGCCCGCCGGGCTGCGGACCCTCGATGACGAGCGGATTCATGCCGGCGCGCGCGGCGTAGATGGCGGCGGTCAGTCCGGCGGGACCCGATCCGACGATGACGACTTCCCTGTGCAGAGTGTCTTTGGGCATGGGTAGAGTGGCGGTCTCCTTCCGCGTCTGGCGCGGCGTGCGCGCGGCTGTGCGGCGCACTTTTCCGCGTGTAGCCTTTTCGCTTTCGCGTGTAGTATAACTCTGTGAGTTCGTCGCAGTCGAATCAGTCCGGTCGCAGGCGTCGCGGCGCGCCGCCGGCGCCGCATTTCCCTGACCTCGTAACAGTTTGGACTCACCCGACAACAGTCAGGCGCGGGCGCGCCCCGTGGAGTTCGTCGCCGTGCTCGGCGCGGGCACGATGGGGCACGGCATCGCGCAGGTCGCCGCGCTCGCGGGCTACCGCGTCGTCATGCGCGACGTGTCGCGCGAGGCGATAGAGCGCGGCGTGCGCGCCATCGAGGCGAACCTCGAGAAGGGGATGAAGCTCGGCAAGCTCGCCGAGGACGAGCGCGACATGGCTTTGCAGCGCGTGCGCGGCGCGACCTCGCTCGACGAAGCCGCCGACGCAGACCTCTTCATCGAAGCCGTGCCCGAACTGATGGAGCTGAAGCGCGAGGCTCTCGGCGAGGTGGAGCGCGTCGCCCGGCGCGACTTCGTCTTCGCGACCAACACCTCTTCGCTCTCGATCACGGAGATCGCCCGCGCGGCGAAGAACCCTCGGCGCGTCGTCGGGATGCACTTCTTCAACCCCGTCCACATCATGCGGCTGCTCGAAGTCGTCGTCGGGCGTGAGACGAGCGACGAGACGGTCGAAACAGTCCGCGCGGTCGGTCGGAGGATGCGCAAGGAGCCGATCACGGTGCGGGACGTGCCGGGCTTCGCGTCGTCGCGTTTGGGCGTCGCGCTGGGGCTCGAGGCGATGCGGATGCTGGAGCAGGGCGTGGCGGGCGCGAAAGATATAGATACGGCGATGGAACTCGGCTACAATCACCCCATGGGTCCGCTGCGGTTGACCGATCTGGTCGGGCTCGACGTGCGACTGGCGATCGCCGAGTACCTGCACGGCGCGCTGGGGAGTGAGACCTTCCGCCCGCCCGACATCCTGCGGCGCATGGTCGCCGACGGCAAGCTCGGTCGGAAGTCGGGCGAGGGCTTTTACGAGTGGAGCGATTAGCTGTTAGCTTTTAGCTGTTAGCTTTTAGCCGAGCGGCCGGAGGTCAGATCACGTCGAACGGTTTTACGGACGGTTCAGAGCTAACAGCTAATAGCTAAAGGCTAACAGCTTTGTTATGACGACGCCCCCGAACGAAGAGAGACGTTTCGCGCTGAGGATGGCGCTGCGGCTGCCCATCGTCGTGTCGGGTCGCGCGGAGGACGGCGCGGCGTGGAGCGAGCCGACCGAGACGGACGACATCTCGACGACGGGCACGCTCTTCCACCTCAACCAGAAGGTCGCGCGCGGCGAGCAGCTCTACCTGCGGGCGCACCGCCCCGACGGCTCGCCCATCGAGGTGACGGCTCGCGTCGTCAGAACCGCCTCGGCGATCTACGGCACGGCGCGCGTCGGCGTCGCCATCCTCGAGCCGACCGAGAACTGGCTCCGCCTCTTCGTCTCGTGGGTCGCCGACGAGCAGAGCGCCGCGACGACGCCCGAAGGCGAGCCGTCGAATCAGTAGTTCGGTAGTCGGAATTCAGGAGTCAGAAGGGTGACGTGCCATCTTCTGACTCCTGAATTCTGTTTTCCGAATCTTCCGGATCAGGCGGGACACTCAAGAATGGCATCTTACGAAACACTCTTGCTCGAAAGGCGCGGGCGCGTCGCGCTGCTGACGATCAACCGACCGGAGAAGCTGAACGCGCTCAACATCAAGACCCGACAGGAGGGCGCGCAGGCGCTCGAAGAGTTGCAGGCGGACGAAGGCGTGCGCGTCGTCGTCATCACGGGCGCCGGGGAAAAATCTTTCGTCGCCGGCGCGGACATCGCGGAGTTCGAGGGGCGCACCGCCCTCACGCAGCGCGACGTGATGACGGGGCGCTCGCTCTTCACCGCCTTCGACGCCTTCACGAAGCCCGTCATCGCCATGATCAACGGCTTCTGCCTCGGCGGCGGCTGCGAGCTGGCGATGGCGTGCGATCTCCGCATCGCGAGCGACAAGGCCCGCTTCGCCCAGCCGGAGATCAACCTCGGCATCATCCCCGGCGGCGGCGGGACGCAGCGCCTGACGCACCTCGTCGGCGAATCGAAAGCGATGGAGATGATCCTGACGGGCGAGATGATCGACGCCGAGACCGCCCGGCAGATCGGTCTGGTCAACCGCGTCGTCGCGCACGCGGAGCTGGAGGCGGAGACGATGAAGCTCGCCGAGAAGATCGCCGAGAAGAGCCCCGTCGCGCTGCGCATGGCGAAGGAGGCGGTGAAGACCGCCGCGCGCTCGACGCTCGACGAGGGTTTGCGGCGCGAGATCGATCTCTTCGCGCTCTGCTTTTCGAGCGAGGACAAGGACGAGGGCGTCCGCGCGTTCCTGGAGAAGCGCAAGGCGGAGTTCAGCGGCAGGTAACGTGCCCGCGACAGGCGGCGCGAAAGGCGGTCGGCGTTTGCGCGCACTACTCGTCACCATCGGCATCCTGCTCGCCGCCGTGGGCGGCGCGGTCGCCTACCGTGCGGCGTTCGGCGACGTGCCGTCGGCGTTCATCGTCAACGAGGCTTCGGGCAGCGTCCGCGAAGTCCACAACGTCTGGCGCGTCGCGCTCGGCGTCCTGCTGCTCGTCGCGGGCGCCGGTCTCGCCTTCTTCGCCGCGCGCAGGGGGCGCGCGTGAGGGCTGCTTGACGCACTTTCGCGCGCTACGCTAATCTCACACCTCATCCCGCGCGGGGTGAAGACGACAGGCAGAGGGGCCGTAGCTCAGCTGGGAGAGCGCTGCAATGGCATTGCAGAGGTCAGGGGTTCGATCCCCCTCGGCTCCATCGGAAAAACCCGGAGGGGCGATCAAGTGATCGCCCCTCCGAGTTTTTTTAACTTCAAGTTTTTTTATCGCCGCCACGCGACGTTTGATCTAGACGTTTGATCGAACCGTTCTCTTCCTGACTCGCCGCGCTTAGGTCTCGACACCGGCTTGACCAGGTGCTCCTGGAAGCCCGCGGCGAGGGCTCGCTCGCGATCCTCGCCGCTCGCGTAAGCCGTGAGCGCGACCGCCGGGACGCGGCTGCCCGCGCCCGACTTCCGCACTTTTTTGATCAGCGAGTAGCCGTCCTCGCGCGGCATCCCGATGTCGCTCACGAGGGCGTCCGGCTCCCACGCTTCGAGCAGGCGCAGAGCCTCCGCCGCCGAGGCGCAGCTCCTGACAGCCGCGCCGTTGCGCCTCAGCACAGCCGCGATCCAGTCGCGCGTGTCGGCTTCGTCGTCCACCACCAGCACGCACAGTCCCCCGAGCGGCGACGCGACCGCGGCGGCTGTGCCTTCAACTTCTGCCGGAGTCGGCGCGGCGTCGGAAGAAGTTGACGAGCTGCCGTTCGCGCCGCCTTCGAGCAGCGGCAGCACTACCTGGAAGGTCGAGCCGCGCTCGGCGCCCTCGCTCCGGACGCTGACCTCGCCGCCGTGCAGCTCGACGAGGTGGCGCACGATGGCGAGTCCGAGTCCGAGCCCGCCGTGCTTGCGCGTCGTGGAGCCGTCCGCCTGGCGGAAGCGGTCGAAGATGTAGGGCAGGAACTTCGCGTCGATGCCGGCGCCCGTGTCGGCGACGCTGATCCGCGTGTGTGAGCCCGTGCGTTCGAGCCTGACCGCGACGCGCCCGCCCTCGGGCGTGAACTTCACCGCGTTGGAGAACAGGTTCCAGACCACCTGCTGCATCCGGTCGGCGTCGCCGGAGACGCGACCCGCCGCGGGGTCGAGCGCGACCTCGAAACGGATCGACTTGGCTTCCGCCGCCGGTCGGATCGAGTCGATGGCGGCTTCGACGATGGGCACCAGCTCGATGGGCTGCGCGTCGATCCTGAGCTTGCCCGTGATGATGCGCGACACGTCGAGCAGATCGTCGATGAGCTGCGACTGCGAGCGCGCGTTGCGCTCGATGGTTTCGAGCGCGCGCGCGAGTTGCTCGCCCTCGAACTTGCTCGTGCGCAGCAGACGGCTCCAGCCGAGGATCGCCGTCAAAGGCGTGCGCAGCTCGTGCGAGAGCGTGGCGAGGAACTCGTCCTTCGTGCGGTTGGCGAGCTCGGCGTCGGCGCGCGCCGCCTGCTCGCGCACGAGCATGCGGGCGCGCTCCTCCTCCGCCTGCTTGCGCTCCGCCACTTCCAGTTTGAGCGCCGCCGCCTGCCGCTGCGCCTCGGCGTAGAGGCGCGCGCTCTCGTAGGCGACGGCGACCTGCGTGGCGAGCGTGCCCGCGAGCCGCTCGTCCGCCTCGCTGAACGCGTCCGCGCCGATCTTGTCCGTCAGGTAGAGCCAGCCGAGAGAGCGCCCCGAGTACGTGATCGGCGTGCCGAGCAGGGAGCGCGCCGACCGCCTGGTCGGCGGCAGGTGCTCGCCCGCGAGCGGCTCGCCGTCCCCGCCGAGGCGCAGCGTGCGGCACTCTCTGAACAGCGTCGCGATCACGCCTTCGTCGGGGGACGGCGCCCGCGCGTCGCACTCGACCCCCGTCCCGTCCGTGTCGCTGCGGCAGAAGTATTGCGACCCCGGATCGTCCCCTTCGACGACGCCGACGGCGGCGTGCTCGGCTCTGACGATGTCGCGCGCCGCGTGGCAGAACTTTTCGAGCACGCGCGCGGGGTCGCGCTCCGCCGCGAGCTGCTGCCCCAGCTCGATCAGCCTGCCGAGCCGCTGGAGGTTCGCCTCCTCGAGCTCGATGTTCTTCTCGTGGAGGAGCGCCGCCTGCCGCTTGATCTCCTCCGTCTTCTTGAACAGCTCGACGAAGACGGCGACCTTCGAGCGCAGGATGTCCGGCTCGACGGGTTTCAGAATGTAGTCGACCGCGCCGAGCGAGTAGCCGCGCGAGATGTGCCGGTGGCCCGTGGAGTCGGCGGTGAGGAAGATGATGGGGATGTCGCGCGACTTCTCGCGGCCGCGGATCATGGCGGCGGTCTCCAGCCCGTCGATGCCGGGCATGTACACGTCCAGGAGGATGACCGCCACGTCCGTGCCGAGCAGGTAGCGCAGCGCCTCGTCGCCGGAGGACGCGCTGACGAGGTTGCGGTCGGGCGCCTGCAGGATCGCTTCGAGCGCGAGCAGGTTCGCCGCGTTGTCGTCCACCATCAGGATGTTGATCTTCTCGCCGTCAGACAGCATACGACTCCTTCGCCGGCAACCCGCACAACTCGTTCATGTACGCTGCGATCCCGACGAGCGGCAGCACGCGATCAACTTCCGTCGCGGCGATCGCCGCCTCCGGCATCGCGCGCGACTCCGCCCCCTGCGGCTCCTGCACGACGGCGAGCCCGCCGTGAGACTTGATGCGCGCGAGCCCGCGCGCGCCGTCGCGGTTCGCGCCCGTCAGGACGACGCCGACGACGAGGTCGCGGTAGGCGTCCGCCGCCGACTCGAAGAGCACGTCGATGGAGGGGCGCGCGAAGGCGACGGGCGACTCGGTCGAGAGCGCGAAGCGCCCGCGCTCGACGAGCAGGTGGTAGTCGCGCGGCGCGAGGTAGGCGCGCCCGCTCTCGATCCGCTCCTTGTCGTTCGGCTCCGAGAGCGGGAGCGCGCAGTGGCGGCGCAGGAACTCGCAGAGCCCGTCGTCCACGTCCTTGCCGCGGTGCTGCGCGATGACGACCGAGGCGGGGAAGGCGGGCGCGAGCGCGGGCAGCAGCGACTGCAGCGCCGCGAGCCCGCCGTAGGAGGTGCCGATGACGACGATCTCCGGTCTCACGCGCTAGCCCACCTTCCGGTACAGCTTGTCGCGCGCGTCGAGCTTCTCGTAGAACGGCTCGCGCGACATCGTCTTCAAAGTCTCTTTATTGCCGAGCCCGAGCACGCCGAAGGTGCTCAGGCTCTCGTAGATCAACTCGTGGACGCGATCCTGCAGCGCGCGGTTGAAGTAGATCATGACGTTGCGGCAGAGGATGACGTGGAACTCGTTGAACGATCCGTCGGTCGCGAGGTTGTGCTCGGCGAAGACGACGTTGGTCTTCAGCGCCGGGTGGAAGATCACGTTGTCGTAGTCGGCGGTGTAGTAGTCCGAGAACTCGTGCTTGCCGCCCGCCTTCACGTAGTTGGTCGTGTACTCCTGCATCGACGCGAGCGGGAAGATGCCCTCGCGCGCGCGCCGCAGCACCTCGCGGCTGATGTCGGTGGCGTAGATGACGCACTTGCGGTAGAGCCCCTCCTCCTGCAGGAGGATCGCCATCGAGTAGACCTCCTCGCCCGTCGAGCAGCCCGCGTGCCAGACGCGCACGGTCGGGTAGGTTTTCAAAACAGGCACGACCTTCCGGCGGAAGGTCAGGTAGAACGACGGATCGCGGAACATCGAGGTGACGTGGACGGAGAGGCCCAGCAGCAGCCGCTCCATGCACGCCGCGTCGTGCAGGACGCGATCCTGGAAGGCGGAGATGGTCTCGATCTTCTCGGCGCGCATCCGCTCGACGATGCGCCGCTTGAGGGAAGCCGGCGAGTAGTCGCGGAAGTCGAACCCGTAGAAGCGGTAGAGACCTTCGAGGAGCAGCGCGATCTCGATGTCTTCGAGCTGCTCCCCCCCGGCGCGCGCCGCCGCCGTCACCCTTGTGCCTCGATCTGCCGGTAGAGCCAGACCCTCAGGAGCGACAGCAGTTGATCGAGATCGAGCGGCTTCGAGATGTAGTCGGAGGCGCCCGCCTCGATGCAGCGATCCCTGTCAGCCTTCATCGCCTTGGCGGTCAGGGCGATGATCGGCAGCTCCTTGAAGCGGCTGATCTGGCGTATCTCGCGGATCGCCTCGTAGCCGTCCATGCCCGGCATCATGATGTCCATCAGGACGACCTCGACCTCCGGCGACTCCTTCAACAGCTCGATCCCCTCCCTGCCGTTCTCGGCGTGGACGACCGACATGTTGTGGCTCTCGAGCGCGCTCGTGAGGGCGAAGATGTTGCGCACGTCGTCGTCCACGATCAAGACCCTGCGCCCGGCGAGGACGGGGTCGCGCCGGTGGAGCTGTTCGAGGATGCGCCGCTTCGGCTCCGGCAGGTTCGCCTCGACGCGGTGCAGGAAGAGCGCGGTCTCGGCGAGCAGGCGCTCGGGCGAGCTCGCCTCCTTGACGATGATCGCGTCGGAGACTTTGCGGAGCTGCGTCTCCTCCTTCGCGCTCAGATCCTTGCCCGTGTAGACGATGATCGGCAGGTCCGGGCGGTTCAGCTCCTTCTGCACCTTCTCGATGAGATCGAAGCCGGACATGTCGGGCAGCTTGAGATCGACGACCATGCAGTCGAAGCGCTCGGAGGCGAGTAAGGCGAGCGCCTCCTCGCCGGTCGCGACCGCGGTCGTCTGCACGTCGCCGTTGCCGATCAGCTCGACGATCGCCATGCGCTGCGTGTCGTCGTCCTCGACGACGAGCAGGCGCCTGACGCGCCGGTCGGCGAAGTCGGCGATGTGGTCGAACGCGCCGGCGAGGTCTTCGCGGCTGA
>JAIVJC010000020.1 GCA_020200235.1 Acidobacteriota bacterium
GATCGAGGCAGCCGTTCAGACCGCCGATGAACGTGATCTGGCACTTCACGTTGTCGTTATCGACCCAGACGCGCTGGGTGTCGAAGTAGGTGTGCCCGGCGGTGTCCTTGACGGCGAGCAGCAGCGTGTACTTGCCGGTGTTGTCGATCCAGTACCGCTCGACGATGTCGGGCACGTTCCAGCAGATGACCCACGGCGGGAACGGGAAGAAGGCGCACTCCATGCGCGTCGTCCAGCCGGGGTTGAAGGTGAGCGTCACGCCCTCGTCGGTCGTGGCGTCGAGGACGTTGTTGTTGCGCTGCGCGTCGTCTGTGTAGAACACCTCGGAGATTTTCTGGCTGCCCGGGGGCGCGACGATCGGGTCGCCGGGGACGGGTTGCGGGAAGGAGAAGGTGTCGTCGGGGACGGCCCACATGTGGACTTCCGCGATCTTCTCCGCCGCGCAGCCGTAGATTTTAGCCGAGCCCTTGACGAAGATGCTGCCGCCGACGGACGCCTCGTCGAGAGGGTGCCCGACCGGGGGCGCGACGCGGCACAGCGACTCGTTCGGGTTGACGTAGTTGTGCGCCCACGCCGCGCCGACCTTCTTGATGAAGGCGCGAGCGGAGGCGAGCTGGAAGCCGATCTGGCAGTGGCGGCGGCTGCCGTCGATGCCGACGACGTGGAGGCGCACCTCGTAGTTGGTCGAGGTGAGGAAGCCCGCGCCCGCGCCCATGATCGCCTGCTGCACGTTGACGAAGCCGAGCGTCCCGCTCGTGACCTGGTGGTTGCCGAAGGTGAGCGACGGATCGGGGTTGCCGCCGCCGTCGGCGTAGATGATCGCCGCGGGGATGAAGGTCGTGCCGTCGTAGACCAGCTCCAGCTCGTAGCGGCTGAAGCCGACGCCCGAAGCCGTGCCCTTGATGGGTTCGAGCAGCTGACCCGCGATGTTCGTGCCGTGCTTGCAGCCGGCGGGCTGCGTCAGCGCGCAGTTGAGCATGACGAGGTGCTTCTGCCGCCAGATCAGGTAGATGAGCAGCAGGATCATGAGCAGCAGGGTGAGCCACGCCCAGGGGTTGTACTCGCCGCGCGGACCGAACGGCCCGATCTGCCCGAACCAGAGGGCGAGCAGGATGAGGATCAAGATGATCAGGATGATGATCTTGATGAGTAGTTCCCAGCAGCCGCGCACCCCGACCCTGCCGTCGGGCTGCTGCCGCACCGGGTCGCCTTGAGCGGCGTTGATTCTGTTCTGTTCGTTCATCGCTTCGTCTCCTTGGGTGATGAGGGATCGTGAGGGCGGCGCTTAAAACCCCACGGGGAAGGCGCGGCGAGACGCGCGGGAGGTTCCGTCCCGGTTACCGGTTGTTCGCACCTGTTTGATCGGAGATCGAGCACGGTAGGCTTGCGCGCGCGCGGTCTCCGCCCGGCAACGTCCTTAGTCGGGACGGACGGCGAAGGTCGGGAGTGTCCACCTTCCGGAGTAGAGCGGGTTCTGATGAATGATGGGCGGAAGAGACGCGAGCATGATCTTGATGAGGCGCGGCGCGTATCGAGGCGGCGGAGGGAGAGGGTTTCGCTCGGCAGCCTACGGTGAGTTTGGCGGCTGTAACAGTGCGCTGCCGCGAGGGGGCGGCGCACGGCGGATGAAAAAGCAGCGGGCAGAGCGTAAACCCGTTGCGCGGGCAAGTCAACGGAAATCTAACGGCTCACGACCCGCCCCTCCCGCCGCGCCCTCGCAGCGCGCGGGCGTTGCGCTGGAGACCCGCGAGCTTGGCGCGTTTGACGGCGGAGCGGCGGAAGCGCGCGGCGTAAGCGTCGGGCGTGAGTTCGAGGATTCCCGCGAGCGCGGGCGAGACGTTGCCTGCGCGCGGCTCGAAGCGCCGCTCGTCCGTGGGGCGCTCGAAGCGGTTCCAGGGGCAGACCTCCTGGCAGATGTCGCAGCCGTAGAGCCAGCCCTCCAGACGATCGGCGACTTCCGGAGGCAGCTCCTCGTCGCGCAGCTCGATGGTCGCGTGGGAGATGCAGCGGTTGGAATCGACGACGTAAGGGGCGGCGATCGCCTGCGTCGGGCAGGCTTCGAGGCAGAGCGTGCACGTGCCGCAGTGATCTTCCGTAGGCTCGGCGTCGTAGTCGAGTTCTAGATTGACGAGGAGCTCTCCGACGAAGACCCAGGAGCCTCGCTCGCGCGTGATGAGGTTCGTGTGCTTGCCGATCCAGCCGAGCCCGGCGCGCACAGCCCAAGCCTTGTCCATCATCGGCTGGATGTCCACGCACGCCTTGCCTTCGGCGGCGGGCACGCGCTCCTTGATCCGCGCGAGGAGGCTCTTGAGTTTGCCGCCCACGACGTCGTGATAGTCGTCGCCCCACGCGTAGCGCGAGATTTTGCCGGTCGCGGGATCGGCGGAATGCTCGTGCGGGGTGAAGTAGTTGAGCGCGCAGACGACGACGGAGCGCGCGCCCGCGAAGACGAGGCGCGGGTCCGTGCGCTGCGCCGTGTCGCGCTCCATCCAGCGCATCCCGGCGTGAAGCCCGCGGCGCAGCCACTCTTCGAGGCGCTCTCTCTCTTCGCGGAGCGGCTCGGCGCGCGCGACGCCGACCGCGTGGAAGCCCTCGGCGAGCGCGAGCGTTTTGACGAGCGCGGTCAGCCCGGCGGGCGTCTGGGAAATGTTCTTCGCCTCAGTCATCGAACGAAACTCGCGCGCTCCTCCTGTCGTCTCCTGTGCCTCCAGCGTGAGAATTATTTTCACGCCGGAGGCGCCAGGGCGCCAGGCAGGACGCAAAAACAGACAGTTTTGAAACGCGCACTGAGTATAACAAAGCGCGGTGCCTCGGTCGCGCGTCTTGAAACTTCGGGCGCGCGTCTCTAAGCTGATCTGCAAGGAACTTCTACGGGGATGACTGACCAGCAGGGTAACAAGACGGGACGCGAAGAGCTGCGGCGCAAGGCGGGACGACTCCTCTTCGTCGGCTTGCCCTCGACGCGCCTCGACAGGAACTTGCGCGAGATGCTGCGCGAGGTGCGGCCCGGGGGCGTGATCCTCTTCGGGCGCAACATCGAGTCGGCGGAGCAGGTCTCGGTGCTCACCACGCAGGTGCGCGACGCGCTCGCCGGGCGCGCGCTCGTCGGCGTCGATCAGGAGGGCGGGCTCGTCGACCGCTTCCGGGAGGTGGGCGAGCCGATGCCCTCGGCGAAGGACGTGCGCCTCGCCGGTCGCACGGAGCTGGCGCGCAAGTTCGGCGAGCTCTCGGCGCGCACGCTCCGCCAGCTCGGCTTCAACATCAACTTCGCGCCCGTGCTCGATCTCAAGGGCGGCAACGAGGAGAACGGCTTGCGGGCGCGCACCTTCGGCGCGACGCCGGAAGAGGTCTCGCGCCTGGCGGGGGCGTACCTCGACGGGTTGCAGTCGCACGGCGTCGTCGGCTGCGGCAAACACTTTCCGGGCCTCGGCGGCTCGGTCGTCGATTCGCACCGGCGTTTGCCCGTCATCACGCACACGTGGGAAGAGATTTTGCAGCGCGACCTCGTGCCCTTCCTCGACCTGATGTTCCACCGGCCGGGCGAGCGCCTGCACTCGGTGATGGTGAGCCACGCGGCGTTCCCAGAGGTCTCGGAATTTTTGCAGGCGTGGTTCCGCCGCACGGCGGACCTGCCCGCGCTCGACGAGATTCATCAACTGCCCGCGACCGTCAGCGGCAACGTCGTGATGAGGCTCCTGCGCCTCGCCCTCAAGTTCAAAGGCCTGATCATCACGGACGACATGGAGATGGGCGCGGTCGTGCAGACGCTCTCGGTCGCGGAGGCGTCGCTCAGGGCGGTCGAGGCGGGCTCGGACATGATCCTGATCTGCGAGAGCGCGGCGAACTTCGTCGAGGCGCGCGACCGCATCGTCGAGGCGGTCGAAGAGGGCCGCGTCCAGGCGGCGCTCCTCGACGCGGCGAACGCGCGCATCGACCGCGCGCTCGACAGCGCGGGCGAGTACGAGCCCTTCGACGCCACGGAGTTCGCAGCCGTCTCGCGCCGCATGAGAGAATTGAAGGCGGAGCTGAAAGCCGCCGAGTGCGACGAGGAGTACGCGCCGCGCTACGGCACGCCCGGCGGCACGGAGCGCAGCTCTTCAAACTTCTGACGGGCGAATTTTTGCGCGCCGCACCCGTAAGATAACCACAACGTAACGACTCCGTAATAAACAACGCGCCGCGACTCGCGTAAGATGCGAATCGCCCCCGCGAGCGCCGGAGCCGGCAACCCTCACTCCACATAAACGCTCACGAAACTAAAGATTCTCTCCCGCCCCGCACGGTCTTCGTGTATCTGCGGGACAGGTGCCGGGGACGGGAGTCTCGCCAAAGCGCGAGGGGAATAATTTTCAGGTTCGAGCAAGGAAGGAGTCCACAGAGATGTTAAGGATGGGTAGGGGTAACAGGAACGAGCCGGCGGCGGGCGCGCAACCCGTCGCGCAGCCGACGACACAACCGACCGCGCCGCCGGGCGCGCAGCCGACTCCACAACAGAGCGCGCCGCCCGCGCAGAGCCGCGACGCCCAGCCCGCGCCGCGGGGCGTGCCCGCCGCCGCGGTCGCGCCGCCGCCGCCGCAGCAGCAGCAGTCGCAGCCCGCGCGAGCCGTCAGCGAGACGGACGCGCTGGCGCGCGGCATGAAGGACGGCGGCGTCGGGGGCTTCGTCGGCGGCACGAGCACGCTCTCCGGCGAGATCAACTTCAAGGGGATGATGCGCGTGGACGGTCGGCTGTCGGGGCGCGTCAACTCTTCGGACGGCACGCTCATCGTCAGCTCCGGCGGGAAGGTCGAGGCGCAGATCGCGGTCGCCGTCGCGAAAATTAACGGCACGGTCGAGGGCGACATCACCGCCACGGAGCGCATCGAGCTGGGGCGCACGGCGCGCGTCAGCGGGAATTTGCAGACGCCCGCGCTCGTCGTCGAGGAGGGCGCGATCTTCGAGGGCGGCTGCCGCATGACGAGCGCCGCCGCGCCCGCGCGCACGCGCCACGCAGCCTGACAACCCGTCGAACGGCGAGGAGGGGAGAGACGATGTCCGCCCCAGTCTTGAACGAACAGAGCCACCGCCAGCGCGAGTGCGTCCACCGCAAGCGGGGGGCGCGCGGCGGCCTCTACGAAGGCAAAAGCTACGTGCAGTCGCTCCAGCGCCTGCGCGCGCGAGCCGCCGCCGAGTTCGCCACCCGCGTCACGTCCTTCTACTGGTCTGACGCGGATCAGATCGTCGTCTGGCTCTGCGACGAATGCGCCGCCGCCCTCTCCGCGCTCAAAACCCGCGAATCATGAAAGCCGTCAACCGTGACGGGTGACGGGGAAGAAGTGATGAGTGATGAGTGATGAGTTAAAACAGATCGTCTTTTACTCACCACTCATCACTCATCACTCATCACTCATCACTTGTCATTTGTCACTTGTCACGGTTTACAGTTCACGGCTTTCACGGCTGTCTTGACTTGCCAACGCTTTTGGCGTAGAAACTCCGCGCATTACCTATTCACCCTCGCCCCAAGGAGTCGACCCTGCCAATGAAGCGAATCTACCTGTGTGCCGCGCTCCTGCTCTGCGCGGCTGCGTGCGCCCCCGCGCCGACCGACAACGCCAACTCGAACGCGAACATGTCGAACATGAACGCCGCGAACTCCAACATGATGTCCGCCGCGTCGTGGACGGACGACGACGTGATCGCGGGCGACAGGAAGGCGAACGCCAACACCGCGAACGCGAACGCCGCGAACGCGAACCGGGCGAACGCGAACGCCGCGAACAGCAACGGCGCGGCGACCGCAGCCAGCCCCGCGATGATGACCGCCGACGTCGAGGCGAACGAGAAGGCCGTCTGGGACGCGCTCAAGCGGAAGGACTGGGACGCCTTCGCGAGCTTCCTCGCCGAAGATTCGTTGGAGGTCGAGGGCCGCGGCGTCTACGACAAAGCCGGGACGCTGAGTTCCGTCAAGGCGTTCGACTTCACCTCCACGTCGCTGAGCGACTGCAAGGCGACCGTCATCGACGGGGGCGCGAAGATCAACACGTGCACCGTCAAAGGCATGGATCCCAACAAAAAGCCCTTCACCGAGCGCGCCACGACCATCTGGGTCAACCGCGGCGGCAAGTGGATGGCTGCCTTCCACCAGGGCACGACGGTCGCGAAGCCCGCGATGTAATTCGACCCCGTCCGAGCGATACGCGGCATAAGGGAGAGGGCGAGATCAAACTGATCTCGCCCTCTCCGCGTTCGCCACCTGCTTCTCTTCTTACGCACCGCGACTCAAGACCACACGCCGGGGATGCGCGCCGCGCACTCCGGGCACGCGCCCTCCGGCGTCACGCGCATCCTGCGGATGACGTAGCCGTGGCGCTCGATCAAAAGCTCGTCGCACGCGGGGCAGTGCGTGTTCTCCCAGCGACCGACGCGTCATCTGGTAGTCCTGGTGGAACGCCGTCACGTGCCAGGGGATGTCGGGCGAGACGGACGCGATGAAGTCCGCCGCGCGCTTGAGCTCGTCCTCCGAGTCGTTGAAGCCCGGGATGACGAGCGTGACGATCTCCTCCCAGAAGCCGCGCTCGTGCACCATCCGCACGGTCTCTAAAATATTTTCGACCACGCCGCCGAGCTGCCGGTAGTTTCTATCCGACATCGACTTGAGATCGATCTTGTAGCAGTCCGTCACGGGGCGCAGGTAGTCCAGCACCTGCGGCGTCGCGTTGCCGTTCGAGATGAAGGCGGTCTTGAACCCCTCAGCCTTCGCCTTCCGAAAAACCTCGACCGCCCACTCCGCCGTGATCAGCGGCTCGTTGTAACTCGACCCCACCATCGACGCCCCGTAAGCCTTCGCGAGCGCGACGAGGCGATCCGACGAAACGACCTGCGGGCGCGTCCCCGCCGCCTCGTCGCGCAGGGCTTGGCTTGTAAGCCAGTTCTGGCAGTTGCTAACGAGGAAGAGACCGGCGAGGTAGTTGTGCTCCTCCTCGACCTCCATGTTGTAAACGTCGCCCTCGAAATCCACGAAGGAGACGCCGCGCAGCGGCACGAGGTAGAACTTCTCCGTCTCGACTACACGGCGCTTGACCGCGCCGCCCTCGTACCAGACGACCGTGTACTGGTGCGGCGCGCGCTTCACGGCGCGACCTTCGACGAAACCGTCCTCCGGGATCGCCGCATCGTAGATCGAAGGCAGGTGACCGAGCTTCAACGCGAGGTAAGCAACGCCGTAAGCCAACTGCCGCGAGACCGTCGTGATGCTTACCTTACCGTTCGCGTAACGGTGCCCGTCGCCCGCGACGTAGGCGTCGAGGAAGGCGCGCGCGACGGGGCGGTGCGCGTCGAAGACGGCGGCGGGCACGCGCTTCTCGCGCGACATTGCGCCCGCGAGGTATTTAAACAGGAGCGCCGCTGAAGACTTGTTCGCCGCCACGGCGAGCGTCGTCGCGCGCTCGACCCGCGCCGCCCTCACGCCGAAACATTTGTGCAGCAAGCCGCGCACTTCCTCGACCAACCGGGCTTCGTCGTGCGAGAAGCTGAAGTTGAGGGCGTGGCTGTTCGGGCGTTTCTTGTCGCCGCACACCGAGCCCTCTGCAGAGTAGTAGCCGAGCAGCCGCGCGAGGTCTTCGTCGAGCGGGGTGAAAGCGGGGATGCCGGGTCGATGCTCGTTCGGGAAACGGAGGCGTCCTTCTTCGACCAGCGCGCCACTTTTGCGTTCGTCCTGCGCCCGCCCGCGCGCCATCTTGCTGCGAACGTGGCGAATGTACGAAGCGTTTCTGCCGAGCCGCGCGCCGATCTCGCGCGAAGTCTCGCCGCGCGCACTCGCCTCCGCGATATCTCTCCGCGCGTCCCCGTTCAACTCCCAGGGCACGCGGTAAGTAATCTCGTGCCCGCTCAACTCCTTCGCCGCGTCGATCACCCGCGCGGAGGAGAAAGCGTAGTCACGCGGGACTGCAAGGTAATGGCTGTCGGTCAACGTCTGCGCCTGAATGGGCTGCGGTTCCTTCGTGATGTCGTCGGTGGCGTAGACACGGTGGTCGGGGGTGCAGCGCAGTTCGGGCAGGTAATAAGGTTTGACGACGGCGAGCCGCCCGCGAAATGTGTGTTTGAAGACCCCACGCACGCGGCGGAGTTTGCCCGAGGCGGCGACCGCGCGGAGGCTCTCGTGATACGCGATCTCGGCGTCGGGCTGATGCTCGACGCGCGCGGCGGAGGCGAAAGCCTCCGCGAACGTCATCGTCCCGCGATCAGTGACGACGACGGTGTCGCCCGTGAAGCAGTAGCCGCAGTGCAGATCGCAGCCGAGCATGCCGAAGGTGAGGGTGTCGGAGCCGGGGAGGGCGTGGAAGAAGGGCTTCTTCTCGGTCGGGTCGCAGGCGAGGGCGGCGACGTAGTTCGAGGGCACGAGCAGGCGACCGCGCTCGTTGAAGCGCACCTTGCAGATGCCGCGCTTGCCCTCACCTATGAGGCAGCGATGACCGCAGGCGTAGCAGCGCAGCGCGCCGCCGTCGCCCACGCGCTCGGTCAGCTCCGCCGCGCCCTCCGCCGTCATGCGGTCGAGCGCGGCGGCGAGCGACTGCGATTTCTTCCCGAGTGCCACGAAACTTAAAACCCTTCGGTGAAAATTAGAGTGTCGGCGGACGGGGGGTACCGCCGTCATCCTTTTGGATGCGGGCGGGCGTTCGATTTTTGCCTTGGGTGAGGGGCGCGGGACGATCGCCGGAGGGATCGTCGTCCCGGCGCTTCAGCGGATCGCGCGCGTTCCGCTAGTGACAAGTCAACAGTGACAGGTGACGAGCAAGAATCGAGTTTTTTGATCTTGCTCGTCACCTGTCACCTGTCACTTGTCACTGTTTACGGTTCTTCAGCTCGTCAGCCTTGAGCTTGTCCCAGTTCTCTTTCGCCGTGCCGGTGAGCTGGCTGGGGAGTGTGTCGACGGGCACGTTGTTGTCGGAGCAGAACTTGCGCCAGAGCAGAAAGCGGGCGTCGAACTGCCCCGTCTGATCGGAGATTTTGTTGGTGACCTTCTTGTCGTCGTCGTTCACAATCTGGTCGGAAACTTTATTAGTGCCCTTCTGACCGTCATCACTTGCCACGCGCCGCCCTCCTTCGCACACTTCCCTCAATCGTTCGTAGATTACGGGAGACAGTTTAGCAAATTAACGTGACGACTTGTCGAGGCGGGGCGCGGGGGATGAGAAGAATTAGACGGATGCACGAGCGCGGCGGGCGAAAGATCGGCGTGGTTCGTGCGCCTGCGCGCGGCGCGTCAGGAGGCGCCCTTGAGGTACACCTCGCCGGAGGGGGCGGGGAGCCCGCCCGCGGGCTCGAGCGTGACGGCGAAGACCTGGGCGCGCAAGCCCTCGCGCGGGATCGAGGCGCGCATCTCGGCGCGACCCTCGGCGTCGGTGGTGAAGACGGAGCCGGGCATCGGCTTGCCGTCGGCGATGTACCAGAGCTGGTAGGCTTTCCCCGCGGGCGCGGGCGGGAGCTTCGCGGCGGTGAACATCGCCTCGCCGGTGCGCTCGTCGTAGACGAGGCGCGCGCGCGCCGACTCAGCCATCTTCGTGCCCGCGAGCTGAGCCGTGCGCATCTCGGGCGAGGCGAACAACTCGCGCTCGCGCCGCGCGCTCGCCAGCTCGTTGCGCGTCTGCCCCAGATCGCCGCGCGCCCGTTCGAGCGCGTTGGAAAGACTCGCCACCGCGGAGTTAAGAGCCGCGTTGCGCCGCCACAGCACGAGCGAGACGGCGGCGAGCGAGACGACTAAGAGCGACGCCGCAACCGCCGTGAAGTTGAACGCGCGGCGACTAACGTATGCACGGCGCGTCGCGCGGCGCGCGTCTTCGAGCGAGACCACGCTCGCCGCGGGGCTCGACGCGCGGTTCGACGCGCGCCCCGCGTCCGATCCGGTTGACGCGGCGCGCGCAGGTTCCTGCGGCGTCGATTTGAGCGAGGCGAGCAGGCGCGTGCGCAGCTCCGGCGAGGGCGCGGCGGGCGCGGCGGCGAAGGCGAGCGCGGACGAGGCGCCGCGGAGCTCTCGCAGCTCCGCGCGGCACTCGGCGCAGGAGGCGAGGTGCGCTTCCAGATCGCGCAGCTCCGCCCCGTCCGCCGCGTCCAGCGCGGCGAGCGCGAGGATGTCCCTGTACTCGTCGTGTCCCTTCAAAACTTCGCAGGCTGTCTTGAGTCTCTTCTTTATTCTCTTGAGCAGCCCGAGTCCCTTCAAAAAATCCCGATCTTAGAAGAGCGCGTCCGCGCCCTCGAACTTGTCGCGCAAAAGCTCGCGCATCCTTATCAGCCCGGCGCGCGTGCGCGTCTTGACGGTTCCGAGCGGCTGCTTGAGCCTCTCGGCGATCTCCGACTGCGTCAGCCCTTCGTGGTAGGCGAGCAGGAGCGCGGTGCGCTGCTCCTCCGAGAGTTGCGAGAGGGCGGCGCGGACGATCTCGCCCTGCTCGGAGCGGAAGGCGTCGGCCCCCGCGTCGCTCACCTCCTCGGTCGGCTCGCGCTGGGAGGCGAGCGCGGCGCGAGAGCGCGAGTCGAGAGCGCGCAGGCGGTCGATGGCGCGGCTGCGCGCGAGCGTGACGAGCCAGGTGAAGGGTCGCCCGCGACCCTCGTCGAAATCCCCAGCCCGCCGCCAGACTTGCAGGAAGACCTCCTGCAAAACGTCCTCCGCCTCGCCGCGGCTGTGCAATATACGCATCACGAGACCCAGAAGGATGGGCGCGTAACGATCATAAACGGACGCGAGCGCCGCCTCGTCGCCGCGCGCGACGGCGCGCAGCAATCCAGCGTCGGAAGTGTCTCGTTCGGGTCGGGCGGTCAAATCCTTATCGTGCCCCGGCGCTTCCCAGCCATAAGCCGCCGCGCGCCGCGGTCGAGCGTGACCGGGCGCGCGTCTAATGGATGTCGTGTCGCGTGAGCGCCGCAGCACGGTCGCCGCGCGCGGAAGTTTACGCGACCGTGATTTCGGGCGAGAGGTAAACGTCCTGGATCGCGTTCAGGAGCGCGACGCCCTCGTCCATCGGGCGCTGGAAAGCCTTGCGCCCGGAGATGAGGCCCATGCCGCCGCCGCGCTTGTTGATGACGGCGGTGCGCACCGCCTCCGCCATGTCGCTCTGACCTTTGGACTCGCCGCCCGAATTGATCAAGCCGCAGCGACCCATGTAGCAGTTGGCGACCTGGTAGCGCACGAGATCGATCGGGTTGTCGCCCGTCAGCTCCTCGTAGATCCGCTTGTGCGTCTTGCCGTAAGCGCCTTCCTTCGTGAGCGCGTTGTAGCCGCCGTTCCGCTCGGGCAGCTTCTGCTTGATGATGTCCGCCTGGATGGTGACGCCGAGGTGGTTCGCCTGACCCGTCAGATCGGCCGCCGTGTGCATGTCGCCGTCGCCGGTCTTGAACTTCGGGTTGCGCAGGTAGCACCAGAGGATGGTCGCTAGCCCAAGCTCGTGCGCGTAGGCGAACGACTCGCTGATCTCCGTGATCTGGCGCGTCGACTCGTCCGAGCCGAAGTAGACGGTCGCGCCGATGGCTGTGGCGCCCATGTCGTAAGCCTGATCGACCGTGCCGAAGAGGACCTGATCGAACTTGTTCGGGTAGGTCAGGAGTTCGTTGTGGTTGATCTTGACGATGAAGGGAATCCTGTGCGCCCAGCGGCGCGCGACGACGCCGAGGACGCCGAAGGTCGAAGCCACGGCGTTGCAGCCGCCCTCGACGGCGAGCCGCACGATGTTTTCCGGATCGAAGTACTGCGGGTTCGGCGCGAACGACGCGCCCGCCGAGTGCTCGATGCCCTGATCGACGGGCAGGATCGAAAGATACCCCGTGCCCGCGAGCCGCCCGTTGCTGAAGAGCGTCTGGAGCGAGCGCATCACGCGCGGGTTGCGATCCGAGTGAGCCCAGACGCGGTCGACGAAGTCGGGACCCGGGACCTGAATCTGATCTTTAGGGATGCCGCGCGCCGTGTAGTCGAGCAGCGTGCGCGCGTCCGCGCCTAACAACTCTTCGACGCGCGCCGCCGTCGTCGTCGTGGCGTCCTCGCGCTTGAGTTCGGTAGCCATGAGCCTTGAATCCTCCTGTGATATAGCGGAACGAGCCAAAACGTGCTGCGAAAAATGCGTGCGGACGAGTTTCTGGCGGGAATTATATCACAGGACGGCGCGGGGTTTTGAGTCGCACTCCGGGACGCACGGCGCGGACGGGCGGGAGCCGGCGCGAACCGCAGAATCAGAGACCCTGCGGGACGTTGAGACCTTTGAGGGTGTTGTAGGCGGCGAAGAACTTGAGGAGCGAGAGAGCCATCAGGCGGTGCCCCTCGTGGTTGGGGTGGATCAGCTCGCCGAAGAGTTTCTGCGAGTTCGCCGCCTCCGTCAGCTCGGGGATTTCGAGGTACGGGATGCCCTGCGAGTTGGCGGCGGCGCGCAAGGCGTCTCGGTGCGACTTGACGCGCGCGGCTTCGCCGGGGTTCGTCGCGGCGTCGCGGTAGACCGTGCCGAGGAGGACGACGCGCGCGCCTCTACCTGCGGCGAGCCGCGCGATCTCGATCATGTTCGACGCGAACTCGTCCTGCGGCACGCGCGGCGTGGTCGCAGGCCTAGGCGGCTCTTTCGAAGAGCGGCGGCGCTGCATCCAGAGCGAGAGGTGCGCGAGCGTCTGGCTGTGCGAGAGGGCGCGGCGGTAGGTGAGGTGCTTCCAGTCGTCCGGCATCAGCTCGCGGTCGGGGAGCGAGCGCAAGCCGATGTCGTTCCAGCCGAAGCACGCCGTCACCACGTCGGGCTCCAGCCAATCAATATCACGACGCAGCCACGCGAGCCCCTGGTAGCTCGTGTAGCCGGGGACGGCGAGCGCGATGACCTCGATCTTTCGCCCGGGGTTCGCGGCGCGCAGAGCCTTCTCCAAAAGCATCGGGTAGGGGAGCCAGTCGGGGTTGTACGCGTCCGGCTTGTCAGCCCAGACGACGGGGACGCGGTAGCCGAACGTGACGGAGTCGCCGACGCAGACGACGCGGAACGTGCCCGGCTCTTTGCGCCCCACGTCGCCCTCGTGGCGCAACCCTTCGGCGTTGGTCGAGACGAGCGTGAAGTCCCAGACGGCGCGACGCAGGTTCGGCTTCACACGCCAGTAGAGCAGGGGGTCGCCCTCGAAGATCGTCACACGCTCGCGATCTGTGAAGTTCGACTGCGTGCGCTGCGCCTCGACCAAGGCTTCGAGCGGCGAGACGCGGGGCAGCACGAGGCGCACGCCGACTTCCACGAGCGCGAGCAGCAGCGCGACGGCGAGGTAGGGCAGCGAGAGGTAGAGCAGGCGGCGGCGCGGCGTGAGTTTTACACGTCCGCGCGCGGAGTTTTCCGCGCGGTCGTTTTGCGTCTGAGAATTTTGCGCGGACTCTTCGTGCGCCGGAGGGGTCGGCGCGCCGTCGCCTTGAGGTCGCCGGGCGCGCGGGTCGTCCGCGCGCGCGGCGCGGGACTTCACTTCTGCGCGGTCACGTTTCTTCGCCATCGCGTCGCGGGCTTCAGTCGGCGGAGGACGCAGCCGACGCTTCGGCGCGCAGTCGCGACGAGAGCGAGCCGCGCCAAACCTGTTCGAGCTCGTTGACTCCGGCATCGATCTCTTCCGCGCCGTTGACCTTGACCGCCAGGCGTTCGCCGCCGACCGTGCCGAGCAGCGTGACGGGGCAGTTTAGCTCCTCGGCGATCTCATGCACGCGGTCGCCCGCTTCCGGGTCGAAGCTGACGACGATGCGCGACGGCGACTCGGCGAAGAGGTAGGTCGCGACGGGGAGCGTCCCGGAGCAGAGCGCGAGATCGACGCCGACCGAGGGGCGGTTGAGCGTGGAGAAGCAGCTCTCGGCGACGGCGACGGCGAGCCCGCCGTCCGAGCAGTCGTGCGCCGAGCGCAGCAATCCTTCCGCGGCGAGCCTCAGGCAAGCCTCCTGCACGCGCTTTTCGAGTTCGAGCGAGAGCGCGGGCACGCGCCCCCGTGCGATCATCTCGTCGGTCGTTCGCCCCTCGACCGTCGCCGCGTACTCGCTGATCGAGAGATCGTCTCGCGTCTCGCCGAGCAGCACGACCGTGTCGCCTTCCGCCTTGAAGCCCGGCTGGACGATGCGGCTCACCTCTTCGATCAGACCCACCATGCCGATGACGGGCGTCGGCAAAATGCCGCGCCCCTCGGTCTCGTTGTAGAAGGAGACGTTGCCGGAGATGACCGGCGTGTCGAAGGCAAGACACGCCTCCGCCATCCCGTCGATCACTTCGGAGAACGCCCACATCACTTCGGGTCTTTCGGGCGAGGCGAAGTTCAGGCAGTTCGTCACGGCGAGGGGTCGCGCGCCGACGCAGACGACGTTGCGCGCCGCCTCCGCGACGACGAGCTTCGCGCCCTCGCGCGGGTCGGCGGCGCAGTAGCGACCGTTGCCGTCGAGACACATCGCGAGCGCGCGCCGCGTCTCCTTGATGCGCACGACCGCCGCGTCCGCGCCCGGCAGCACCGCCGTGTTCGTCCTCACCATGTGATCGTACTGGCGGTAGGCCCACTCCTTTGAAGCGACGTTGGGCGAGGCGAGCAGAAGGCGCAACGAGTCGGCGTGATCGCGCAGTCCGTTGTCAGTTGTCCGTCGTCCGTCGTCCGACGTTTGGGTGCGCTGCTCGTCGTCGTCGAAGACGGGCGCGGTGGGCGGCGCGGGCGAGACGATGTCGATGCCGCCGCCGACCGCCACGTCCTTATCCTCCGAAGCTTCGCCTGCGTCTCGCCGTTTCGGCGCGCGCATCGGTCGCTCGTAGAGGGGCGCTTCGTCCGTCAAGTAACCGACGGGGATGTCGGCGACCGTGCCCTCGTGGCAGACGAGCTGCACGCGCGAGGTGTCCGTGACGCGACCGATGACGACGGCGTCGAGGTCCCAGTTCTTGAAGATGTCCACGACCTGCCGCTCCTGCCCCTTGTGCGCGACGATGAGCATCCGCTCCTGCGACTCCGAGAGCATGATCTCGTAAGCCGTCATCGCGGTCTCGCGCTGCGGCACGAGCGTGAGATCGAGTTCTACACCAGTGCCCGCGCGCGCAGCCATCTCGCACGACGAAGAGGTGAGCCCCGCCGCGCCCATGTCCTGAATCCCCGCGACCGCGCCCGAGCGCATCGCTTCGAGGCAGGCTTCGAGCAGAAGTTTTTCGAGGAACGGATCGCCGACCTGCACGGTCGGGCGTTTCTCCAGAGCCTCTTCGTCGAACTCGGCGGACGCCATCGTCGCGCCGTGGATGCCGTCCCTGCCGGTCTTCGCGCCGACGTAGAGGACGGGGTTGCCGACTCCCGACGCGCGACCGAAGAAGATTTGATCGCGGCGCACCAAGCCGAGCGCGAAGGCGTTGACGAGCGGGTTCAGCGCGTAGGCGTCGTCGAAGGCGACCTCGCCGCCGACGGTCGCGACGCCGAAGGCATTGCCGTAGTGCGCGATCCCCGCGACCACGCCGTGGACGAGCGAGCGGTTGCGCGCGCCGTGCTTCCGGTGATCGAGCGAGCCGAAACGCAGAGAGTTCATCGAGGCGACGGGGCGCGCGCCCATCGTGAAGATGTCGCGCAGGATGCCGCCCACGCCGGTCGCCGCGCCCTGGAACGGCTCGATGAACGAGGGGTGGTTGTGCGACTCGACCTTGAACGCCGCGCACCAGCCGTCGCCCACGTCCACCACCCCTGCGTTCTCGCCGGGGGGCACGACGACGCGCGCGTTCCTCGTCGGGAGTCGCTTGAGGTGCGTGCGCGAAGACTTGTAGGAGCAGTGCTCCGACCACATCACGGAGAAGACGCCCAGCTCGACGAGCGTGGGCTCCCTGCCCATCAGCGACTTGATGCGTTCGTACTCTTGCGGCGTGAGGTTGTGTGCGGCGACCTGTTCGGGTGTGATCAGTTCCATGCAATAAAGCGTGCGGCGAGAGTTGCGAAAGAACGGGAAAGAATAAGCCTTCCGCACCCCTTTGTCACCCGCTGAGGAAACGATGAAGTAGGAACGATGAACGATGAAGTTAAAACCTTTGTCTTCACTTCATCGTTCGTCGTTCCTACTTCATCGTTTTCAGTTGGCGAGAACTTTGTCGAGCTCGGCGCGCAGCTCTTTCGGATCGACGCGGCCGAAGTGTTTGAAGACGATCCTGCCGGCGCGGTCGAAGAGGAACGTGGCGGGCATGTCGCCGCCCCACGTCGTGTCGACCGTGTTGATGACTACTTCCATGTCGGGCACGTTCAGGAGGTAGGCGGGCATCGTCGCCTTCATCCGGCTCAAAAACTTCGGCACGCCCGTCTTAATCTCTGAGACCTCGTCGCCGGAGATGACGACGATGTCGAGCCCGCGATCTTTGTAGTCGTTATTGACTTTGACGAGATCGGGAAATTCCTCGCGGCACGGGTCGCACCACGTCGCCCAGAAGTTGACGAGCAGCGGGCGCGCCTTCGCCGGATCGTCGCCGCGCGCGAGGACTTTCTTCAACCCTTCGAGATCGATTTCGGCGACGGCGGGCAGCGAGACGCCGGGCGGGACTGAGTCGGTGCCATAACCCACCGGACTGGGGCCGGTCGAATAGACCCTGTGCGAGCGTCGTTTATTTTCCCTGCGGGGTTTGCGACGCGCCGACCTCGCGCGCGGTCGTGTGTTAACGCCGTCGGCGTGCGCGGCGCGTGCGTACTGGGACGGAGCGCGCCGCGCCGCCGGCGCCGGGACGGCGGCGAAGAGGCAGAGGCTCAACGCGAGCGCGAGTGTCGGGAGTCGTCTCATCACATCGCGCCGACGCGCTTGATCGCGCAGCCGAAGGCTTTCACGTCGGCGCGCTCGACCGGCTTGCCCCCGAGGACGGCGTCGATGGCGTTGCGCAGGTGGTTGGCGTTGACCATCAAGGGGTTCTGCGCGTTGTCGATCGCGCCGTGGTAGACGAGCCTGCCGGAGGCGTCGAGCAGGAAGGCTTCGGGCGTGTGCCCCGCGCCGAGCCGGTCGGCGATTCTGTTGTCCTTGTCCTTGAGGATGACGAAGGCGAGCCCCTTCTCCTTAGCGTGCGCCCGGATGTCGTCCGCAGACTCGGTCGCGTTCGCGTTGATGCCGACGACCGAGACGCCGCGCCCGCGGTAGTCCTCGGACAGCTTCTGCATCCGCTCGTTGTAGGCGTTCGAGACGGGGCAGCGCGTGGAGACGAAGATCAGCACCGTCCCGTTCTTGCCCTTGAGCGAAGAGAGGGCGTGCTCGCGCCCCTCGGCGTCCGCGAGCTTGAAGTCTCCGACCGCAGTGCCGATGGCGGCGGGGGTCACGACTTTCACGTCGGCGCGCGCGGGCGCGGCGTAAGCGGCGAGCGCGAGGGCAATCAAGGCGGCGAGCGCGTAAAACTTTTTCATCACATCACTCCTTATTCGATCTTCGCGGGGAGGACGAAAGATTAGCACAAAAAAGTACTGAGTACTGAGTACTGAGTACTGAGATAAGAAGCATTTTCTGTTCTTTAGTTTAGCTAGCAGCTAATAGCTAATAGCTAATTGCTGCTTTACTCATCACTCATCACCCATCACTCATCACTCTCTTGAGCGTGAACCGCCAGAGCATGCGCTTCTCCGCCGGGTCGAACTCGTGGCGGGCTGCCGCGACGCGCCAGAAGCCGGCGTGCTGCCAGCGGCCCGCGGCGAGCTTGTTGAAGAGTGGGACGCTGTGACCGCTCTCGATGGCGGCGAGCAGGGCGCGGTTCGCGGGGGTGAGGTGCTGATCGCCTCGGCGTCCCGCGCCGGTGTAGTGGACGGTGTCGGCGTCCGCGTCGTCTCGCCGGTCGGGGTAGCAGGGGTTGATGCGGCCGAAGTCCGTGAGGAGAGAAATCAAACGACCCTCCCGCTGATAGACGCCGTTGCGAATCTTGTGCGTGCGCTGCACCTCGGCCCAGGTGAGTACGCCGCCGTCTCGGCGCGGGGCGGGTTGGGCGTCGTGCCGATCGGAGGCTCCCTCGAACTCTCGGGATGCACGTCGGCGCCCGGCGCGTCCGCCGCGCGGGGAGCCCCCGCCAGTCATCTGAAATTTTCCACGAGCATGATCTCGTAGTCGTTCTGATCCATTTGCGAGTAGAGCACCCACAGCCCGTCGGGCGAGACGGCTAACCTGGAGCCGAGCGCCGCGCCGGATTTCGCCGGGTCGAGCGTGACGAGGGTGGTCACCTGGCGGCTGGCGAAGTTATAGAATTTTATGGTGGGCGCGGTCGGGAATGCGGGGTCGAAAAAGCAGACGCCTCCGGGGGTGATGAACATCGTGCCCGTCGTCCCCTGATCGAAGACGCGCTCCTCCTCGCCGCCCGCGAGGGGGAGCCTCCACGCGCCGGTCGCGCTGCTTTTGTTCGTGGGCAGCGCGTTGCGCCGGCTGTAATAAAGAAACTCGTCCGTCGCCGACAGCGTCCCGAAGCCGCCGCCCTTCGTTACCTGCACCGGCTCCCCGCCCCCGGCGGGCATCTTCCATATCTGCCAGTCGCCGCCGCGATCCGAGCCGAAGTAGAGCCATTGCCCGTCCGTAGACCAGACGGGCATGATGTCGGCGGCCTTCTCCGACGTGAGGCGGCGCACCGCGCCGCCGTCCGCGCCGACGACGTAGACGTCGCTGTTGTCGGTCGGTCGCGCGTCGAAGGCGATCCGCTGACCATCGGGCGACCAGCGCGGCGAGCCGGTCTGCCCGTTGTCGAAGCGGGTTAACTGGGCGGGGCTCCCGCCTTCGGCGTCGCAGGTCCAGATTTCGAGGTTGCCGGAACGGTCGGAGGCGAAGGCGATGCGCTGACCGTCAGGCGAGTAGCGGGGTGACCCCTCGCCCCGCGTCGATGCGACGTGTCGTGTCGGCGGGGCGTCTCTGTTTGCCGCGTTCGGACCCGGTGCGCGCCAGATGTTGTAATCCAGTTTTCGATAAAGGTACGCCAGGTGATCTCCCCGGCGGGAGATGGTCGGCGCGAAAGTGTTCTCCCCGATCCCCGGCATCGGCTCCGGCGTGCCCCCGGCGACCGAGACCCTCCACAAGCCGAAAAGTCCGCCGCGCCGCGACGAGAAGATGATCTCGCGCCCGTCCGCCGTCCAGTCGAGCCCGCTCGCGCTGATCTCGCGCCCGTCGGTGGTCACCGCGCGGGGCTCGCCCCCGGCCGCGGGCACGACGTAGATGTCGTCCACGGCGGTACTGCGGGATCGGGTGAACGCCACCCACCGCCCGTCCGGGGAGAAGCGCGGCACGAGGTCGCCTCCTGACTGCGGGAGAGACGTTGTCAGCCTGCGCCTTTCGCCCGTCTCTAAAGAGATGAGGAAGATAGAGGTCGGACCGCTCGGCAGGTCGGAGTCCGTGATCGCCATCTCCTTACCGTCCGGCGACCATGCGGCAGACAAATAGAACGCGCCGGTGCTCGTCAGACTCACGAGCTTGCGCTCCGATCCGCCGAGGGACGGGACCGTCATCAGGCTGTTGCCCTCCGGGGCGTAACGAATGAAGGCGACGTGGCGCCCGTCGGGCGACCAGGCGGGGCTCATGTCGCGCGCCGGATTCGTCGTGAGGCGCAGCGGCGTCCCTTCGCCGATGAGCTTGACGTAAATGTCGAGGGTGTCGTTGCCGACGCCCGTCCAGGCGAAGGCGATCTGCTGTCCGTCGGGGGATAGGGCGGGATCAGCTTTGCCGCCGGCGAAGCTCGTGAGCGGGGTGATCTTCCAGGCGGCCGCCGGAGGCTTGGAGCCGCCCGTGCCGCGCAGTTTGTACAGGCCGAAGCCGACGACCGCCAGGGCGACGGCGAGCGACGTGGCGACGAGCAGCGCCCTCTTACCGCCGCGCGCCGCTACTACGGCGGGCGCCGGCCGCGTCGCCGCGTCGCTCGCGCCCCCGTCCGTCGTCCGAGCCACCGTTTCGTCCGTGAGTGCGGCCGGCCGGGCGTGAACGGCCGCGGAAACCTCCGCAGGTTCGGGCGGCGCGCTGCGCTCGATCTCCGCCCGGACTTCGAGCTTCTGACGGAGTCGCTTCAGATCAACGAGCAGGTCCTTCGCCGACTGGTAGCGCTCCTCGCGCTCCTTCGCCAGCGTCTTCGAGACGATCTCCTCCAGACGCTCCGGCACCCCTGGAGCGTAGCGCGCGAGCGGCGCGGCCGGCTCTGTCGAGAGGATCGAGGTGAGCACGTCATTCGCGCTGCCGCCGTGGAACGGCGCGCAGCCCGCGATCATCTCGTAGAGCAGCGCGCCGAGGCTCCACACGTCCGTGCGCTCGTCCACGTCCGCGCCGCGCGCCTGCTCCGGCGACATGTAGGCGACCGTCCCCATCACGACGCCGGGGCTCGTACTGACGAGAGACCACCCGCCGGCTTCCCGTGCGGCGGCGCGGGCGCCCGCGCCGCGCTCCGTCAACTTGGCGAGACCGAAGTCGACGACTTTGACATAGCCGTCGGCGCGCACCATCACGTTCTCCGGCTTGATGTCGCGGTGGACGACGCCCGCGCCGTGCGCCGCCGCGAGCGCCGACGCCACCTGGATCGAGAGGTCGAGGGCTTCGCCGACGGGCAGTCGCCCGCGCGCGATGCGGCGGCGGAGCGTCTCGCCTTCGATCAGCTCGGTCGCGATGTAGTTGCGCTCGCCTTCCTCCCCGATCTCGTGGATGGTGAGGATGTTCGGGTGGTTGAGAGACGACGCGGCGCGCGCCTCCTGCTTGAAGCGGCGGAGGCGATCCGCGTCGCGCACGAAGGAGTCCGCAAGGAGTTTGAGTGCGACCTCGCGCCCGAGCCGTTCGTCGAGCGCGCGGTAGACCTTACCCATGCCGCCCTCGCCGACGACGCCGACGATGCGGTAATGGCCGAGCCGCCGCCCCTCGGTCAGCGCCGGCACGCGCTCGTCCGCGAGGATCGCGGTGGCGGCTTCGTAAGCCGGGGCGTCGAGGAACTCGCCCGACTCCTCGTGCGCCGCGATCAGAGCCTCGACCTCGCGGCGCAGCCCAGCGTCGCCGGCGCACGCCGCGTCGAGAAATGCCGCGCGCGCCGCCCCCTCGCGCTCGAGCGCGTCGTGGAAGAGCGACTTGGTCTTTTGCCACCGCCCGACGTCCATCGAGAGCAGCCTCGCCTTCTGAAGTTGTACGCGCGCGATCTTCACGACTGTTAACGCGCGTTCCGTGCGCCGCGCCCCTCAGGGGGCGCGGCGCGTGATCGTTCAGGTCAGCCTGCCGCGCAGCCACGCGCGCGCCATCTTCCATTCTCGTTCGACCGTCGCGTGCCCGACGCCGAGCGCTTCGGCCGTCTCCTCGATGGAGAGCCCGCCGAAGAATCGAAGCTCGACGACGCGCTCCTGCTGCGGATCGATCTTCGCCAGCTCTTCGAGGGCTTCGTGGACGGCGAGGAGATCGGCGTCCGGCTGTAAGCCCACGCCGTCCGCGTGACAGAGGGAGACGGAGAACTGCGTGCCACCGCGCTTCTGCGCGCGCCGCGCGCGTGCGTGATCGACGAGGACGCGGCGCATGAGTTGTGCCGCGACGCCGAAGAACTGCGCGCGGTTCTGCCAGCGCGCGCCGCGCTGATCGATCATGCGCAGGTAAGCCTCGTTGACGAGCGCCGTCGGCTGCAAGGTGTGGTCGGCGCGCTCGCGCCGCATGTAAGCGCGCGCGAGCCGCCGCAGCTCCTGCTCGACGAGCGGCAGCAACTCGCCGAGCGCCGCCTCGTCGCCCCCGCGCCAGCGTTCCAGCAGTTGGGTCACGCCCTGCGGCGATCCGCCCTCGTCAGTCATTCACTTATCCCTACTCGGTGGGCACTTTCGAATCGCCGAAGCGGCACGCGTCCGCCCGGGATCGGGGCGGCGGCAATCTTAGCACCTTTCCGGCGGGCGGCTGAGGGGATTCGCCGGACTCCTGCGCGTTAACGGTTGGAGAGCTCAGAGGGGCGCGGGGCGGCGCGAACATCTCGCCCGACCTGTCCCGCCCAACATCCGAAGGAGGAAGAAGATGATGAAAAAACAGATTCTCAGAGCGTCCAGGGTTATCGGAGTCGTCGCGGCGTTGGCACTCTCGTGCGCGGTTCGAGAGGCGCGGGCTCAGTCGCCCGTCAGCCTGCGCGCCGACATCCCTTTCGATTTCTATCTCGGCGACAAGAAATTGCCTGCCGGCACTTACACGCTGACGCGCCTGCTGGACGACTCGAACCGCGTGCTCGTGCTGCGCGACTCCGAGGCCAAGAAGGCGACGATCGGCACGACCGAACGCGTCGAAGGGGGCAAAGCCAAGCGACGCCCGGCGCTGGTCTTCCACCGGTACGGCGACCAGTACATCCTCAAACAGGTCTGGGCGGCCGGCGAGAGGGAAGTCTATGAGTTCGGCAGGGGCGGGCGCGAGCGCTCGCTGGCGCGGGCGGCGACGGAGAGGCATTTGCGGGGGGAGATAGCGGCGAACCCCATCACGTTGCGCGCGCGGTTGCAGACGCCGGCGACGGAATCGCGCGAGCCGTTCGGGTTCGACTCGTCGGTCACGTCGCCCGCCGCGTCGCAGTAGCGGAAGATGATGCGGTCTTCGCGTTGCATCTCGGCGAGCGTCGCGTCGTCGCAGGTGTAGTTGCCCTCGGCGTGGGCGATGGGGAGGCTCAGCAGGTCGCCGCGCGAGAGCTCGTTCGTGAAGGGCGTGTCGACTGACTCGACGCGGACGCGGACGTGCTCGCAGCGGAAGTGCAGGTCGCGGTTGCGCATGAGCGCGCCGGGCAAGAGCCCCGCCTCGCACAGAATCTGGAAGCCGTTGCAGATGCCTAAGACGAGACCGCCGCGGGCGGCGAACTCCTTGACCGAGCGCATCACGGGCGAAAACCTCGCGAGCGCACCCGCGCGGAGGTAGTCGCCGTAGGAGAAGCCGCCGGGCAGGATCACGGCGTCGTAGGCGGAGAGATCGGTCTCCTTGTGCCAGACGAAGGAGACGGGCTGCCCGACGTGCTTCGAGATGACGTGGTAAGCGTCGTGGTCGCAGTTCGAGCCGGGGAAGATGATGACGCCGAATTTCACCGCTCCACCTCCACTGGTAGCAACGCCTCCTGCGCCTCGCGCGGCAGATCGATCGGCACGAAGAGCGCGGCGGGGTACAGGTAGTCCTCGCCCGTCTCGTCCACGATCCTCAGATAGCTACTGCGCGCCGCCGCCTCGTCGGGCAGAACTTGATAGATGGTTCTGACCTTCAAGTCGTCAGGGTAGCCGCCGTCGTTGATGCAGACGACGAATCGCGACTCTGTCTCTTGACCTTCCATAAAGCTCAGTCCAAATATCTTTTGATCTTCATCCTGACCTTGCCGATGCCGTGCGCCTCATACCAATGCACCTCGGCCAGACGGATCGTACCATCCGACAGGCTGACCGTGGTAACGCCTTTGCGCTTCCGCCACCGACCACGCCCGAACCGCCTTTGCAGCGCGGGCAATTCACGAATCCTGCGACCGACGGCGATGGTTTCGACCTCGGCGATGTCGCCGACGATCTCGAAATCGAGATTCATGGTGAGGGTTGAATCCGTCCCGAATTAAAATCAACTGACTAGCGGCGGCTTACCTCTCGACCTCCACGCGAAAGTCTTCGATGACGGGGTTCGACAAGACCTCGCGCGCCATCCGCTCGGCGGCGGCGCGCGCGTCCCCGTCGCTGACGGACTCGTCCAGGGCGATCTCGAAATACTTGCCCTGCCTGATGTCCTCGATGCCGCCGAAGCCGAGTTGCTCGACCGAGTGCTGAATCGCCTTGCCCTGCGGGTCGAGCACGCTGGGTTTGAGTGTGACGTAAACTTTTGCCTTCAATTTCCCCTGCCTTCTAAGATTCTAGGTATCTTTGCCGGGTCGCGCGACGAGCTATTCTTCGCCAACTTCAGCAAGCAGATGCTGAAGCACTGAGCCCTTTAGATAGAAACCTGTCTTGGCTAGTTTTTGGTAATAGGGCTTAACCTCTGCAATCGCGCCCGCCTTCTTAAGCTCATTCAAAAGATTGGTGGTTCTCATAACCCTAAGCTGCATAACGCTCGCACGCTTGAACCCAGCTTTCTCATCTAACAATAATACCGATCCGGTGTAATCAGCTTGCGCAATAGCAGCCGCTTCACCCTCATCCAAATCTGCCTTTAAGATAAGTTTGACACCTTCATCATCTTCATAGCAATCGACAAAGAATCCTGACATCTCCTTGATGAGTTTTCGCAAAGCGCGCTTTCCTTTATGCGGTGCTTTGTACGCTTCACGTTTTACTTCGGGCGGAATCAGTATCTGCTTGAACAAGAGGGGTAAAAACTTCGCGATGTCTAACCTGACCAAGCGGGTGAGCAGCGTATTATCGATGACAGCGATTGGTGAGCCTCGCTGCTTGTGGCGCCGAACCATTACTTTTCGTCGCTAACCATGTCACTTAACGCGACTAAACCCAGGGTAATGCCAGCTATCCATCCGAGGGTAATGAGATCATTCTTCCATTGCTGCTGCTGCTGTCGCATCTGAGCGAGCGCATTCACCAGAGCCGCCTCATGGGCGGTCGGGTCAGATCGGTCGAAGTAAACCACTTGGTAAGGCGCGCCCTGAAGGGGAACACCCTGTTCGACCAACGCAATGATCGGTTTGCCCGCTCGTGCAGCGGTCTGTAACTCAAGATTGACTTGATTTAATGACGCGACTTGGGCGGTTCTTGTTACTAAGGCGATAAAGGCGTCTGACTGCTTAATCTGTTTTTGTATCTCTGCGGCGATATTCTGACCAAGCGCTGTAGTCCGGTCAGGAAGAATAATTGAGATGTCATACGCGGCTGCCACTGCCCGCAAGCGCGCGGCGATAGTGGCATCTAGCTGTCCCACGGCATAACTCAGGAAAACCTTCATGGCGCAATTTTATACTTCACTAGCTTGAAAGTGAATCTTCCAGAAGATTTACACCGCTTCACTATCGCCAAAAACCCGCGCGAAAATTTTATCGACGTTGCGCAGGTAATGCGCGGGCGCGAAGACCCGCTCGATCTGTTCGCGCGAAAGATGCGAGGCGATGTCGGTGTCGGTGAGGACGCGCTCGCGGAAATCGCCGCCCTCGTCCCAGGTCTTCATCGCGTTGCGCTGCACCCACTCGTAAGCCTCTTCGCGGGAGACGCCCGCTTGCGTCAAGGCGAGCAGGAGTTGACCGCTGAAGACGAGCCCGCGCGTGGCGTCCAGGTTCTCCAGCATCCGCTCGGGGTAGACGACGAGGTTATCGACGAGCGAGGTCGCCTTGGCGAGCATGTAGTCGAGCGCGGCGGAAGCGTCGGGGAGGATGACGCGCTCGGCGGAGGAGTGCGAGATGTCGCGCTCGTGCCAGAGTGCCACGTTCTCCAGCCCCGCGACCGCGTAGCCGCGCACCAGCCGCGCCATGCCGCAGATGCGCTCCGACAAAATCGGGTTGCGCTTGTGCGGCATCGACGAAGAACCTTTTTGCCCGGCGCGGAAATGCTCCTGCGCCTCGCGCACCTCGGTGCGCTGCCAGTGGCGGATCTGCAAGGCGAACTTGTCGAGCGACGAGGCGACGACGGCGAGCGCGCACAGGTACTCGGCGTAAACGTCGCGCTGGATGACCTGCGTCGAGACCGGCGCGGGCGTCAAGCCCAGTAGCGCGCAGACTTTCTCTTCCACCTCCGGATCGAGGTGCGCGAACGCGCCGACCGCGCCGCTGATCTTCCCCACGGCTACGCCCGCGCGCGCCCTCTCGAGACGCACGCGGTTGCGGCGCGTCTCGTCGAACCAGAGCGCGAAGGTGAGACCGAACGAGGTCGGCTCGGCGTGGACGCCATGCGTCCTGCCCACCTGCGGCGTGTCCTTGAACTCGAAGGCGCGCCGCCTCAGGACTTCCAGCAGCGCGTCAACTTTCGCGAGCAGCAGGTCGCACGAGTCGCGCAAAAGCAGCGCGTTCGCCGTGTCCACCACGTCCGAAGACGTGAGCCCGTAGTGGACGAAGCGCGCGGCACCGCCGATCGATTCGGCGAGCGCGGTCGTGAACGCGATCACGTCGTGGTCGGTCGTCTTCTCGATTTCGTTGATGCGCTCGACCGTGAACGAGGCTTTCGACTTGATCTCTTCGAGCGCCCCGCGCGGGATCGTCCCCATCCCGGCGTGGACTTCGCACACGGCGATCTCCACGTCCAGCCACTTCCGGAAGCGGTTCTCCTCCGACCAGAGCGCGCCCATCTCGGGCAGTGTGTAGCGTGGAATCATGGGCAAAGTATGAACGATGAACGATGAACGATGAAGTAAAGGGACGGAACTCCTACTTCATCATTCATCGTTCATACTTCATCATTTCAGTGCGTCCGAGTTGACCGAGTAGCGCGCGAGCCGCCAGCGCCCACCGCGCTCGACGAGCGTGACGGACTCGATGGCGTCGGCGCGCTCGAACTTCGTGTTGTAGCTGACCGAGAGCGTGCGACCGGCGGCGGCGTTCGGCTGCTCCGTCGCGCTCACCGGCACGCGGCTCTGCACGCGACCGAGCCGGTCGCGCACGCGCGCGAGGACGTTGCGGCTCTCCTCCGCGCTCGCCGTCGCGCGCCACTCGTCCGCCGCCGCCGCGTAGACTTCGTCGAAACGGCCGTCGGCGACGTCCTGCGTCAAAGCGTCGATCGCTTCCTGCGCGCCCGGCGGCAACCCGCTCCGGCGACCGTCCGCGGCGCAGGCTGAGAGGAGCGCGAGCGCGAGCGCGCAGCAGGCGAAAGCCGGGGCGCTGCGCCGCCGCCCTCTCTCCCCACGCATTTCGCCCTTCGCGCTTTCTCTCATAGCTCGACCCACGGCGTCGGCTCTTTGGGGTGCGTGAGCGTGATCCTGGTCGTGCACTGGAAGAGCGAGCCGCGCTCGCGGAGTGCCGACTCGGCGTTGATCTGCGCCACGTATGGGTTGTTCGCGCGCTGCGAGAGGTGCGCGAGGATGATGTGAGAGGCTGTGCCGTCGAAGTCTTCGCGCAGCCACTCCGCCACGTCCTCGTTCGAGAGGTGTCCGGTGCGCGAGAGTATCCGCTGCTTCAACTCCCAGGGGTAGACCGAGCAAGCCTTCAGCATGTCGCGGCTGTGGTTCGACTCGATGACGATCGCCGCGCAGCCCTTCAGGCGTTCCTTGATGAGAGTCGTGATGTGACCGAAGTCCATCAAGGTCGCGACCTTCACGCCGTCGTGCGCGGCGGTGAAGCCGAAGTTGTCGGCGGCGTCGTGCGGGATGGTGAACGGGTGGAAGTCGATCTCGCCGATGCGGAAGTCCTTGCTCGACGAAATCTCGACCGTGCGGTCGCGCACCGCCTCGTAGCGCTTGCGGAACTCGTCCGATCCGTCCTCGTAGCGCTCGCCGACGTAAGCTTCGAGCGTCTCGCCGGAGACGTAGACGGGGCAGCTCAAGGATTTCAGGAGCACGCGCAAGCCCCCGGCGTGATCGCTGTGCTCGTGCGTGACGATGACGCCGTCGAGCTTCGCCGCGTCGCACCCGACGAGCGCGAGGCGGCGCACGGTCTCCTTCGCGCTCAAGCCGGCATCGACGAGCACGCTCGTGCCCCCCGCGCAGATGAGCAGGGCGTTGCCGGTCGAGCCGCTTCCCAGGACGGTGAGTCGCATCCCCGGTTACTTGATCCTCTTGCCCGTGTAAGTCTCGCCGCCCTGCTTGATCATGAGTTCGTTGACTGCCCCTTGCGCGTCTTTGACGAAGAAGAGCGAGTTGCCCGAAGCGAGCGAGAAGAACTCGGTCTCGGACGCGGGCAGCCACTCGCGCTTCGCGCCGCCGTTCTGCTGGACGAGGAGTTTGCTGCCCTCGGTCGAGACGCCGAGGGTGATGGTCAACTGCGGGTTGATCTTGAACTCGTAGTCGCCGACGTAAGCCTCGTAAATTTTGGGATCGACTTTCGCCAGCTCGCGCTCGCGCGGCGCGTGCTCAGCCCAACCGTATTCGCGCGCGACCGATCTGACGACCTCCATCGCGAGGGCGCTGCCGCGGTCGCCGTTCGTCATCACGACGACGCCGCGCCCGTCGCTGAAGCCCGCCCAGAAAGCCTCGAAGCCCTCGTCCGAGCCGCCGTGCGAGAACTCGACGGTCTGCCCCCTCACCTCGACCGCGGGACCCAAGCCCCAGTTCTGAAACTGGCGCGACAACATCTGCGCCGCCATCTCCTTCGAGATGATCTTGTTCGACCTGCCGGCGAGCGAATTCTGAAGCTCGACGGCGAGCAAAGCGAGATCGGTCGGCGTCGTCCACAGTCCCGCCGCGGCCATCTCCGGGTAGGTGTGGAAGCGACCCTTGACGGGCTGACCGCCCACGTGCGCCGTCGCGGCCTCCTTCGCGCGCGCGGGCGCGAGCGGCTGCTCGTAGGTGCTGTGCTTCATCCCCGCCGGGTCGAGCACGAGTTGTTTGACGAGGTCGGGGAAAGGCTTCTTCGTCACGTCGACGAGCATCTGCTGCATGATCGTGTAGCCGCCGCCGGAGTAGCGCCAGAGCGTGCCGGGCACGGTGTCCACGCGGATGGCGGCGGTGTTGGCGGGCTTCTCGCCGTTCAAGACCTGGGCGAGCGTCGGCACACTCGCGTCCGCGGCGTAGCCGGGGAAGCCGTGGACGGTGAGCCCCGCGCTGTGCGTCAGCAGCCGCCGCAGCGTGACCTTCTTCTCTTTGGTGAACTCGCTGTCGGGAAGTTTCCACGAGACGAGACACGCGTTCACGTCCTGGTCGAGCGAGAGTTTCCCTTCCTGCACGAGGCGGAGTGCGGCGAGCGCGGCGACGGGCTTGCTGATCGAGCCCGCCTGAAAAAGCGTCTCGGTCGTGACGGGCTCGCTCGTCGAAGCGTCTTTCACGCCGAAGCCGCGCGCCCACTCGACACGGCCGCCGTTGACGACGGCGACGCTCACGCCCGGCACGCGGTAGAACTTCATCCGCTCGGCGAGCGGCGTCAGGGGCAAGGGCGTGCCCTTGATGACGACCGCCGGGACGAGCCCCGCCGCGACGCGACTGATGCGCTCCTCGACCGGCGGCGCGGGCTGCGCCTTCAAGGCGACCTGCTGCGCCGACGACACGGAAGAGGAGTCGCGCGTGAGGGTGACGACGGCGACGAACGTCAGCAGGGCGGCGAAAATGATCGGAGGAGTTTTTCTCATGCTCTGTTTAAATCCTGTCACCTGTCACCTGTCACCCGTCACACGTCACGGCTCTTCAAATCTCCAGGCGCGCGCGGTCGACCTTGAAGGAGCCGAGATCGCCGAGCGCGCCGAAGGCGATCTGCTCGGTCGTAAATCTCGCGCGCGCGACCGCGAGCATGTCCTGCGCCGTGACGGCTTCGATGCGGCGGATGATCTCTTCGGGCTCGAGCCGGCGACCGTGGACGATCTCCTGGCGGGCGAGCGTGCCCGCGCGCGCGCTCGTCGATTCCAGACCGAGCAGGATCGAGGCGACCATCTGATCCTTCGCGAGCTGCAACTCGTCGTCGCCCACGGGCTCACGGACTGCGCGGCGCAGCTCCGCGAGCGCGAGGTCTAGGACCTCGTCAGCCTGTTCGGGCGACGTGCCCGCGTAGACGTGAAAAATCCCTGCGTCCGTGAAGGTGCTCGACGCCGCGCCGACCGAGTATGCCAGGCCCCGCTCCTCGCGGATCGACTGCCAGAGCCGGCTGGAGGTTCCGCCGCCGATGACGGAGCCCAGAAGGCTCGCCGCGTAGCGGTCTTCGTCGCGCGCCGCAGACCACGGCGTGGCGAGCAGCAGGTGCGCCTGCTCCAACTCCTTCTTGCGCTGGACGAAGATGGGCGCGGCGTGGCGCGGCGCGCCCTCGTCGTCCTCGCCGTTCGAATCTTGAGAGACGTGCTGATCGGAATTGCCGTTGGCGGCGAAGGCGCGTTCGGCGAGCGCGACGATCTCCTCGTGCCGGACGTTGCCCGCGGCGGCGATGACGAGGTTGCGCGGCGAGTAGGCGGACGAGTGGAAGCGCGCCGTGCGCGCGCGGTCGAACGAGAGAACCGTCTCGGGCGTGCCCTCGATGGGGCGACCCAGCGAGTGGTCGGGGAAGTAGGCGGCGTTGAAGAGTTCGGTCAGCAGCTCTTCCGGCGTGTCCTCCACCATCTTCATCTCTTCGATGATGACCTTCGCCTCGCGCTCCAGATCCTCGGCGTCGAAGCGCGGCGCGAGCAGCATGTCGGCGAGCAGGTCGAACGACTGCGGGACCGCCGTATCAACCACTTTGAGCGAGAAGCCCGTGGACTCGTGCGTCGTGTAGGCGTCGAAGTTGCCGCCGAGGCGGTCGGATTCGACGGCGATGTCGAGCGCGGTGCGCCGGCGCGTGCCCTTGAAGACGGCGTGCTCGATGAAGTGGCAGATGCCGTTCCACTCGGCGCGCTCGTGGCGCGAGCCGCGCCGCACCCACGTGCCGACGGTCGCCGAGCGCAGGTTGGGCATGTACTCCGTCAGGACGGTCGCGCCGTTCGGGAGTTTCGTCGTGCGAACTTGATCAGTCATTCCCTGTCTGAAACTTTGATGCGTGAAAAAATATTTTTTTTGACCCACGGGCGGGCGTTCTCGCGGCAAGTGGCATCGTAGCACGCAGGAAATCCGGCGGCAAACGGGCGGTCAGAGGAAACGCGGGGACGTTTTTCGGCGTCTCAGCGCGCGGGAGCCCCGCGGGGACGACCCCGCGCCCCGCCGCGGGTTTCCGGGCTCGAAAGGCTTGCTTGACAGGCTGGGGAGCCTCGGCGAAAATGTCCGCCTACGCGCCGCGGGTGGAAGTTTTCGGCCTGACTCGGAAACTCTCGCGGCGCGCGAAAGGGCGGCTCATGTGTCGCCCGCGACTGAGCAGTCTCCCGCGTCCCGTTTCGATCCTCGAGAACAGAAGGGAATGCACTTCGGAGAGGGTGCGCGTCGAAGCGTCGTCCGGTCGGCGACAAGCGGCGCGTCGGGAGGTTCTGGTGCGATGGGTAAAAGCTCTTTGCGCGTGACGGTCAGATTCTTTCCCACAATTCTCGCCGCGGCGCTCGTCGTCGCGGCTGCCGCCGCGCCCGCGTCTTACGCCAAGGGCGGGTCGAGCCGCCGCCTGGGGACGGTCACGGGACTCGTGCGCGACCACAAGGGGCAGCCGCTCGCGGGCGCGATCATCCGCTTCGTGCGCGACGGGGCAGACGTCGTCTCGAAGCAGACGAAGACTTCGCCGGACGGGAGCTTCACGGCGCGTGTGCTGCCGGGCAAGTACCTCCTCACCGCCATCGCCGAAGGCTTCAACAGCGTCTCCTTCAACTCCGTTCAAGTTAACCCCTCCGACGAGATCAGCTACCGCTTCAATTTAGAGCCGCTCGGTCAGGGCCGCACCGCGCCCGAAAGACGCGCCGACCGCAACGATCCGAAGTGGCGCCTGCGCGCCGCCCGCAGCGGCGGATCGATCTTCCACCAGAACGAGCGCGGCGACGCGACCGCCGAGATCGCCGAGGAAGCCATCGCCGACGCCACGGGTCAGGGCTCGAAGGACTCCGACGATCCGGCGGGCGCCGATCAGTCCGACGCCGAGCCCGCGGACGTCTCCGCGAACGTCGCGGGGCGCGCGACCGCGCACGGCGTCATCGAAACCTACACCGGCTTCTCTTCAACCCCGACCGCGTCCGCTTACGTCGGCACCAATTTCGCCGTCTCGACGCCCGCGACCGAGCAACTGAATCTCATCTTCGCCGGGCAGTTCGCGTCGAACGGGCTCGCGCGGTTCGAGACGACGGGAGTCTTCCGCGTCAACGCGCGCCACAACGTGCGGCTCATGCTCGGCGGCGCGCGGCTGCCGCTCGCCGCGTCGAAGGCTTCCGCCGCCGGAGGCTCCCTGAGCCAGCTCTCCGTGCGCGCGGTGGACGAGTGGATCGTCAGGGACGGCGTCGTCGTCGTGCTCGGTCTCGACTACTCGCGCTTCCTCAACTCGCGCGGCGCCTCGTCGTTGAGCCCGCGCGTCGGCTTCGCCATCGACGCGAACGCGCGCACGCGCTTCCGCGCGGCGTACTCGCCCGCGACCGACGGCGCGCGCGCGCAGTCCTCTGCGACGCTCGAAACGGGCCAGGTCTTCTTCCCCGAGGCGAACGAGCAGGCGGTCGCCCTCGTCGACGGTCGCGCCGTGATGGAGCGCAGCCACCGCCTCGAGTTCGGCGTCGAGCGCGTGATCGACAACTCGTCGAGCGTCGAGGCGTCGATGTTCTTCGACACGACGGACGGGCGCGGCGTGGGGCTCATGAACCTGCCGGTCAACGGTTTGGCGGACGCCAGCGGCGCGGAGCTGTTGCAGGTCGCCAACCAGCAGGGCGCGGCGAGGGGACTGCGCGTCGTCTACACGCGCCGCGTCAGCCCCTACTTGCAGACCTCGGCGGGCTACTCCGCCGGGCGCGGTCAGCAGCTCGCGCCCGTGACGCTCTCGACCAAGCCGGGCGACGTCTTCCGCAACGGCTTCTTCCAGACGGTCGCCGCGCAGGTGGACTCTTCCTTCGACACGGGCACGCGCGTGCGCACGGTCTTGCGCTTCAGCCCGCGCGCCGCCGTCTTCGCCATCGACCCGTTCGCCGGCCGCCTCGCCGTCTTCGACCCCAGCTTGAGCATCCTCGTCACGCAGGACCTGCCGACCTTCGGGCTGCCCCTGCGCGCCGAGGCGATGCTCGACGCGCGCAACCTCCTCGACGCGCTCACCTGCTCCGACGACGGCGAGACGATCCTGGTCGCCGGCACGAACCGGCGCAGCGTCCGCGGCGGAATCTCGGTCAGGTTCTGAGCCGGTCGCGAGTTAAAAAGTAGAAGTGAAGGGCGGGCGGAAGAGAGACGTTGAGGCGTCTCTTCCGCCCTTTCTCTTTCGCCTTCTTCAAATTCTCGGACGAAATACGAAAACTCGGATGGGGGCTTTCGGTCCCGCCCGCCGATTCGGACTTTATTTCAGTCGCGCGCACCGCTCCCAAGCCGCGCCGCCTGAGCGCGATGCACCGGGCGCGGAGTCGCGCCGCGCCGCGCCGCTGCGGGCGCGGGTCGTGGTTTTCGTGCTGGAACGTTAGTTGCTTCTAAATAGCCGATTTATCAAGGCGGGTCGCGCTGATTCGAGGACTCCCTAAGCCGTGAAGAGATCGCTTCTGACAACGCGGGCGTGGGTGCTGCTGATGGTGGCGGCGCTGCTCGCCGTGGCGGGCGGTCTCAACTTCTACCAGCGCCACACGCGCACGCCCCCGCTCACGGACGGCGTCACCTGGAAGCAGACGGCGCAGGGCACGATCGTCGCGCAGTCGGTCGATCCGAACTCCTCAGCCGGTCGCGCCGGTCTGCTCGGCGTCCTGCCGGGCGACCGCCTCGTCGCCATCAGCCTCGACGACGAACACAACGAGCCGATCACCAACGCCGACGGGGTTCAGGTCTACCTCGAGG
>JAIVJC010000093.1 GCA_020200235.1 Acidobacteriota bacterium
GCGGCGGGTTGTGGCCGGCGTTGGCGTAAGCCAGAGTCTTGTTCGTCGCGTCGAGCGCGCCGTAGAAGGCGGTCACGAACTGGTTGCTCTCGATGGACTCCCAGAGCAGGTAGTTGACCTTCGCCATCGAGATGTTCGGCGCGTAGCCGATGTGGATCGCCGCGCGAAGGCTCGCGCGCAGGAACGCCATCAGCAGCGCGGCGGGCACGCCCTTGCCCGACACGTCGGCGATGACCAGGCCGAGGTGGTCGTCGTAAATCTGGACGAAGTCGTAGTAGTCGCCGGAGACCTCCTCGGTCGAGAAGTTGTAGGCGCTGATGTCGAAGCCTTCGAGCTGCGGATCGCTTGCGGGCAGGAGTTCGAGCTGGACGTGGCGCGCGACTTCGAGCTGCGCCTGGAGCCGCTTGCGCTCCATCGAGTGCTCGTAGAGCATCGCCTTCTCCAGAATGATCGCGACCTGCGAGGCGAGCATCATGAGGACTTCCAGATCGCCCTCGTCGTAGGCGTCCACCTCGTCGGACTCGAGATCGAAGACCCCGAGCACCTCCTCGTTCGAGATGATCGGCGCGACCATCTCGGAGCGCGTCTCCGAGCGCGCGTTGAAGTAGCGCGCGTCCTGGAGCACGTCCGAGACGATCAAAGGCTCGCCCGTCTTCGCGACGTGACCGATCAAGCCCTCGCCGACCTTCAGGTGCAGCTCGCCCATCTCCTCGATGTCGTAGCCGCGCACGGCGGTCTTGCTGAATCTTTTCAGCGCCGTCGGCGCGCAGTTGCCGTCCACGCCCGGCTCGCACTCGACGACGTAGATGCCCGCCGCGTCGTAGGGCAGGAGCTGGTCGAGCTTGTCCATGACGAGGTTGACGACCTCTTCCACGTCGAGCGAGCGGCTGATCTTCTTCGTGATGTCGAGCAGCAGCCGGAGCTTGTCGACGACGGTCAGTCGAGCCGAGGGCTTCGCGATTTTGACGTTCTCACTCATAACGAATCCGAGCAGTGATTATAACCGAAAACCGTCAATTGTCCGTTGTCCGTTGTCCGTTGTCAGTTGTCAGTTGCACGTGGTTGGGTAACTAGCCGCCGAAGATGGTGAGAACAACTGACGACGGACGACGGACAACGGACAGTTTTTATTCCAGCGCCGCCTCGGTCAGCAGCGTGAACTCGACCGACGCCGCGGGGTGGTGCCGGAAAAACTCGTTCACGTCCGAGGGGAGTGCGAGGCGCGCGAGGCGCATCCCGCGCGCGGCGAACATCTCCTCGTAACGCTCGGCGGCGCGCACGCCCGCGCCGTCCGGATCGAGCGCGGCGACGACGCGGAAGCGCGCGAGCGGCGCGAGCCATTCGGCCTTGAGCCCGCCCGCGCCCACCAAGCCCACCGCCGCGAACTCGTGCGTTAAGAGTGTGAGCGTGTCGGTGAAGCCCTCGACCAAATAGACGACCGCGCCGCTCGGAAGTTCTGCCAGGGAGTCGGCGTTGTAGAGCGCGGGCACGCTCCCACGCATGTTGTGCCAGCGCGGCTCCACGCCCGCGGCGGTCGTGCGCGCCTGCACATAGACGGCGCGACCCTCGATGATGAAGGGGAAGAGCAGCCGGTGGCGGTAGAACGTGAGGTGCGCGCGGCGGTTGAAGAGGCCGCTGCGCTGGAGCTCTTGCACGGGGAAGGCGTCGAGCATCCGCCGCATCACGCGGCGGTAGGCGCGGCGCGGGAAGTAGGTGGCACAAGCGCGGCGGACGGTGCGCGCGTCGATGCCGCGGCGCGCGAGGTAGCTCAAGCCCTCGGTCTGCTCCTCCGCGCGGCAGACCGCCAGAAACTTTTCGCAGATCGCCTCGACGCGCTCCTGCGCGAGCGGCTCAAAGCCCGCGACAATCTCTTCGACCTCGTCGGGCGCGGCGCGCTGCGCGAGCGGTGGCTTGCGCCGCGCCGCGCCGAGCCCCAGCTCGCGCGCCATCCCGCGCACGGCTTCGGCGAAAGAGACGTCGTGCATCAGCTCGTAGAACTTGAAGGCGTCGCCGCCCTCGCCCCGCGAGAAGCACTGGAAGAGGCCGCGCGAGGTGTCGACCGAAAGACTCGGGCTGCCCTTCCCCGTGTGGGCGTGCGAGGGGATGGGGCAGAGCGCGTGGAATCGTGTGCCGGAGGGGCGGACGGGGTTGGGGCAGTAGCGCAGGAAGAAAGAGCGGTAGTCGATGGCGCGCTTGATCTCGTCGCGCAGGGCGAGCAGGCGTTCGAGCCCGCCCTCGCGCTTGGGGCGCGTGTCAGCGGGCTCTGTCATGTCTGCCGTTGCCGCGTGCGCGCGGCGTCGGGGCGGGAGTCTTCGGCGTGCGCGCGGCTGCGCCGTTGCCAGATACGTCCGCGTCGTTCGCCCTGTTGTCGTCAGCCTTCGCGCGCGCCGCGACGCCGGCGGCGTAGCGCGCGGCGATGATCTCCTCCTGACGCTCGCGGTACTCCGACCACAGGCGCGAGACTTTCAGACGGTACTCGACGAGCTCTCGGCTGACGTTGAAGTGGCGCGCGATCTCGGCGGAGCTCTTGCCCGCCCGCGCGAGCCGGCGCAGACCCGCGAAGGGGACGAGCGCGGCGGCACCCACCGAGTAAGCCGCCTCCTCGTCCGCCTCGTTGTAGTCGCGCGCGACCGTCTTGCCCTGCTTGTTCTGCGCGACGATCGAGAGGCGGTTCGCCTTGTGACCGAGGAAGACGTGGCAGACCTCCTCCATCAGCGTCGCGTTGTTGCGCGCCTGCCCGTGGCGCGGGTTCAGGATGACGACGCGCCAACCGTTCGGCAGGGGGCGCGAGCAGGCGCCGCCCGACCAGGAGTTCGTGCCGAGGCCCAGCAGGTGCTCGCGCGCCTCTTCCGACAGACCCTCGATCTGATCGAAATCGACGACGAGGAGCTTCGCGTAGTGCGCCAGCGCGAACGGGTCTAACGGCTCGTCGTCGCGGCGGAGCCCCGCGAAGTCGCGCAACCCCATCGCGCGAATCTCGTACTGTCGCCCCTTGAAGCTCGGCGGTAAAAGCTCCGTGTCCATGTCTGAATTATACCCGTCTTGCCGGATCGTTGACACGCTCGATTCAGCGCGGCTCAGACGTAGAGGCGACCCTCGCGCGGGTAGCGGTGGTGGCGCGCTATGAAAGCGTGATCGGAGGAGCGCCAGGAGAGCGCGCCCCCGAGGGCGGCGAGCACGGCGTCGAGCGCGTCGCCGCCGCCGTTGCGCATGATGCGTCGGCGCTGAGTGTCGCCAACGAGGACGTGCGCGGAGAGACCTGCGAGGATCGCGCGGCGCGTGCGGAGTCGCTTGCGCGTGAGCGCGCCGCCCTCGGGCTGCTTGTAGTTCTGGTGCGGGAGCGCGAGGCGCTTCAGGGTCGAGGCGGGGCAGGCTTCGACGAGGACGCGGCGCGCGCCCGCGAGCCGGCGGTACTGGAAAGGGAGGATGGCTGTCTCTCTCCGGCGGCGCAAGTGGTTTAGCACGTCGCGCATCCCGTAGAAGGTCTGGTAGATGATGCGGTAGTGGTAAGGGTCGAAGGGCGCCCGCTCCTCGATGTCCGTCAGACGCCGGATGTGCTTCTCGCGCCCCAGCCGTTCGGCGCGCGCGATGCATTCGAGCCCGACTCCGTAATTGTCTTCGCCCCAGGCGCGCAGGAAGTCGAACTGGTGCGACCAGCGCGCGCCCTCTTCGACGACTTCGACGGGCAGCCCGAACGGGAAGTCCAACGCCCACAGCGCGCGATCCGAGCGTGCGATCAGCGCGACGAGGTGGGCGAGCGACGCGGCGCGCTCCGCCGTCCCGCAGAGGTCTTCGAGGCTCGATAGTTCCGCGAGTTTGTAAGGAGGCTGACCCGCGACGCGACGCCCGCGCTCGATGCGCGCCACCCAGGTGTTTCTGCCCGCGAGGCGCGCCCCGCTGAAATCCACGCCGTAGATCGTGCTGAACCGCAAAACAACCTTCCCCTTGCTCGTTCGTCTCGCGCCCGCCTCGAGCGCCGCGTAACTCCTAATTGCCCCACGCGTCCCAGACGGCTCTGGCGACTTTCGCGATCACCGCCTCGCGCGTCGACAGGTCTGTGGGCGAGTCCGAGACGAAGACCGCGATGGCGACGTGCTTTCCGTTCGGCAGCGTCAGGAGTCCGATGTCGTTGGTCGCGGCGGTCGTGCCGCCCCGCGTGCCGGAAGTCCCGGTCTTGTGCGCGACGGCGGTGCCTTTGGGCAGGAGTCCTTTCAGGCGCTTCGGTCCCGGCACCGATTCGGTCAGGACTTTCAGCATCAGCGCCTGACTCTGCTCCGAGAGCCCGCGCCGCTCGTGGAGCGCGCGCAGGAGCGCCGCGGCGCCTTCGGGCGAAGCCCAGTTGCGATACTGCGTCTCCCAGTCGCGCCCGATCTCCTTCTCCGAGTTGGCGACGATCACCTCGCCGACTTTGATCTCGCCGAGGTACTTGCCGACCGCCTCAGCCCCGCCGACGAGTTTGAGCAGCACGTCCGAAGCCGTGCCGTCGCTCTCCGCGACCGCGTAGCGCAGCAGCTCCGCGACGCTCAGCTCGACGCCCTTCGGATTCTCATCACGGATCGGGCTGTGTTGACCCTGACGGACGAAATCCTCCTTCTCGACGCGCACGAGCTGATCGAGCTTCAACTTCCCCTCGTCCACCTGC
>JAIVJC010000094.1:0-1597 GCA_020200235.1 Acidobacteriota bacterium
CAATGAGTCCAGCGTCAAAGAGAGTTCGCTCTTCCAGCTTAGGATCTGCCACGGTTTCATCACGCTCTGGTGTTCTATTCGAAAGCAACACCCGAACGCGTAGCACCTCAGGCTCAATAGGATCTGGATTAATATCCACTTGGAGGGAGACTGCCCAGGGCGGTAAAGGCACTGCCTCACCTTTCATTGCCTCAAGCGTCTTTTCATAAGCTTCTGCGCTCCCTATTACAGAAGCATCACCAAGAGAACGGTCACGCTTTTCAGGGTCTCCCAAATAATGCCAAGCATCCTTATCGGCAGCCATAACAGATCGGGCTTCACGAATACTAATGGCAAGCTCTTCGAGCCCTAATTGAACGCTTTCAAGGTGCTTCGGGTCGAACTCATACGTAATTGTCTTAGGAGCCACTTCGTATCGCCGGAATACTTTTGGGAGTATTACACGCCCAGTTTGAGGTGGCTGCGCTTCATTCTCTAACTCATCAGCGTCATCTACAGTGTTCTCAGAGGTACCCTCATTCGTTTCCGTTGGCTCAATAGATGGCGAATCGGAACCAGTCTGGGCCGAAGTGACCGTAGGTGAAGGAGATGCTGTTGTACTGAGAGATGCCTCATTTGCACGTAAGGCTTGTTGCCATGTCGGAAAAACGGCGTAGTAATGGCTCCAACGAGGACTAAGATGAAGTCGAATGACGCCTTCCGCATTTTTAGGCTTAATGCGAAAATCCAGCCCTAATGCGGCGCTAGTCGGCGTGGCGCTATCAACGGCACCGCTTTTTGCAGCTTGAATCGCTGTATTTCGAGGTGGCTGCAATACCCCGGAGAAGATGGTTCTAATTGGCTCGACATCAACCAAGTCTCCACCGTCGCGCCCGCTTATTCCCTTTAGAACACGCTCCATTAGGTAATCGGTTAGGCGCTGCTTATCTTTTTCCTCAATAGGCTTCGCCGTCGTACCCTTGACCGATTCACTCATACTTCTCTCCTAATCTATGTGCCGGAATCTTCCAACATGGTGAAGGGCGATTCTCTTCTCTTGCTTGTTTACAGATATTATTTCCGCCAGATCAATTGTTTCCAGAAGTTCGTCTAGTGGAATTCCTAACCGCTCATCCAGTTGGTAAGCTCCCGGCTCAACTGTCCCTTCAGTAAAGTGTCTGAATGATTTACGGATAGTGCTATTTAACCTCCGACCAATACCTTGGCGAATCCCGCGTATACGGCGAAAGGCCGCATCAAATTGTTTCGCTTGGCGAACTAATGCCTCCGACCCACTGGCACGCCCAACAGCAATGATTGATGAAACCTCATCCGGCCCAATTACATAATCTTGCACCCATGACCGCACAGTTTGGTCGCTTTGGATAGTAGCTCCATAACTTTGTAAGGATAGCAACATGCCAACGTAATTCGGTCCCCACTGCCCTCCAAATCGAGCAACGAGGCGCTGGACTGCTCTGCGCCACACATGACGGAAGGTAGCGAGATATTGCATCTCCGGCTGATCTTCTGCCAGTTCAACTATTCGATCAAAGAGGCTAGTTCGTCCTCCTTCATCCATCCGCAGTAATACATCGCCGAGGAGAAGTTCGTGTGG
>JAIVJC010000094.1:1627-13097 GCA_020200235.1 Acidobacteriota bacterium
GATGTCATTGGGACGATTCGCCCGAACACATTCGACCACTACGTCTGTAGCGAGCCAGATTAGACCTACACCGTGTGCGCGAGAGCTCACTTGCACAGATAAACAGACTACATCGTCAGCATGGGGCTCAATACCTGTAGTCTCTAGTTCATCGAACAGCGCCTCATCGTCACCTGCATCTTCCTTCCACGCGGGCGGTTGGAAATTGATGGCCTCCTCCTGAATTCGTTCAGAGGCTTGACGTGCAGTGTTGAGTATCTGTTTTAGCTGAGAAAGGTCAGTAGTAGATGCCTGTGCGCTCTTTTTAGAAGCGGTTGGCTTGGTGACATGGCCGCTCGGTTTTTTTAACTCTAAAGGCGAGATTGGCGCTTCTTTACCATCTGGGTAATTACCTGAGCTTAAACATATTTGGTTAATAGCTTGTGCGCGCTTACGCCGACGAAATGACAACGCTTTCTCGCTATAAAAATCCTGTAATTGGTACTCAATCACTTCTACTTCATGAGGATAGGCGAGGAAAGTAACGTTATCCCCTAAAGAAGCTCCAGCAATCCATCTATAACGCCGAGGGAAACTGCCATTGATAAGTGACATGGCATACTTAGACGTTGAAACTCGAGCATATTCAGAACAAGACTTTACATCGACGTTCTCCAACCATTCGGCATCTGGGAAAGCTTCTACTTCTAACCAACTCCCGAGGGCGCGTTCCATCACTCGGTCACGGACTAAAAGGAGCACCCGTTCATGCTGCGCCTCTTTGCTAACCACATTCGCGAGCAGGCTCTTCAATGCTTCAGCCCGCGGGTTAGACCGCTCCAGCAGTTGATGCAGATTCTCAAGCTGCATCCTGAGAGTTTGCATGACTGCACCTAAGCCTTGGAGATGGCGGCTTTTAATCCCAAGGTAGGAGATCATTCGTCGAAGGGTTGAACGACCTAAAGAGCGTGCAGCTTGCTCATACCAAACGAGCGGGACAGGTATTTGGCTAAACATGGCCAGAAGCCATCGGGCACGGTTTAGGTCTGGACTCTCAACTCGGGAATGTTCATCAAGTAAACCACCGAGCTTGGAAACTAGCTCTGACACCGAGTCGCCGTTTTGAATCTTTATTATCTCATGCTTACGCTTGAGATAAGCGGGAGCATCTCCTATCCGCCAATCGACTGACAACTCTTTCTGAGGACTCGAGTGTCTTTGGACGCGCTCAATGCAAGTGGCAATAGCAGCATGGTCGAAAGGAAGGTCTATAAAATTATTCTTATTCAGAGCTGAATATGTGTCTCGATCTCCTATCGAGTATAGGGCCAGCAATCCAGCCTTTCCTTTTATTTTTGTTGCCCAACTAACCAAGTCTAAGGAGCGTTTCGACCAGCGCGCATAACGGAGGTCTAGAAGAATCATTGACGGAGTAAAGTAAATTTTTTTTGGTAATTGTAGTCCGGGAAGGAAAAAGCACACACCATTACTATGAGTAATATCTCTATCACGCTGCAATGAAATAATGTCTCCGGTTGGCAGCATGCGGCTGCCAGGATAAGCGTTATCTAGGGGATTCGACTGAACATATAAATCACAGTACCGACTGCGCACGTCCAGATCAGGACTGATGACTAAAACTTTACCCCCAACCTCGGTATTTTGATTAGCACAGCGGAGGAGCACGTCGTCCAAGACTGCTGAACCGGCGATTAAGAGTGGGAGATGGCGGCTAGCTGGAGGTAATCCGATAGCAAGATTCCTCCCAGATGCGCGAATTTGGCAAGATAAACCAGCGAGGAAGAGCCCTGCCGAGTCTAACAATGCTCTGAGTCGTAAACCGCCTGTGGTGCTTACATTAATTCCAGGGGGGCCAAGAAGAGCCAACGCACCTAGTTGATGAGATGCACTATTGGCAAGAGAGTTTAGCCAGCTTGGAGAATCGGCTAATGGTTGATAGGGAGTCAAATCAACCTGAGCCTGAAGCTTGCTGAGATGCTCACGCGCTGAATCCAATTGACTCATTACACTATTTTCTCAGAAGAGAAATACTGCTTGTTATCCCCTAAAGAAAGTATGATAACAAACAGTGCGCCACTTCCGAGTGGGCAACGACTTTCTTGAAAGTCTAACCTATCGGCTTTCCGCTTACTAATTTTGTTTTAAACAATTAGCCAGTGTAAGCCTATATGAATATAGGCTTGGCTTCAGGTTGAAATCTGCTTCGGGTAAGTGTGAGAACAGATGCGATATTTGATTCAGTCTCTCAGACTGACAGGATACAGCATGGTGTAAGGATCGCTAAAGTCCTGTAGTCGACAACTAAAGATGCTGCCCCAAACTTAGCATCTTCTAAAACTCAACACTTTCGCAGGTGATCATAGCTACTGCCACCATTTTTTTCAATACTTGTCTGAGGAGGAATGAGTTAGTAGCTAATGCATAAGGGTCGCATTAGCCGATGTGCCTACTGCCAAGCTACTGAATGATAAATCAAGCGCGGCCTCAATGCCCCAGACAGCCAGGGCTTCTGCTGCCGCGTCTACGATTACATCTACTCGCCGGAGCTAATCGCGGAACGGCTACCTAGATGTATTAACCTGTATACAACTAAAATCCGGCTCTCTAGTTATCGCTCCCTACATATAGAAAATCTTGTTGAGACACATTTGCTGCATACCCGGCGCAACTTGTTGAAGTATCGTGTTGTAGAAAAAGCCCGCGATTTGCGGGCTTTTTCTACGGGAAAAATCAAATCCCGCAATGGGAAAGATCAAATCCCTGAAAGTGGAATTTTCAAATCCCTCTAAGGGGCTCAGTGCGCTGCCGAGAGCTTGCCGATGAGCGTGAAGAGCGGCATGTACATGGCGATGACGATGCCGCCGATGGTCACGCCGAGGAATCCGATCATCAGGGGCTCCATCAGGGTCAGCAGGTTGGCGATCGCCGAGTCGACTTCCTGCTCGTAGAAGTCAGCGATCTTGCCGAGCATCGAGTCGAGCGCGCCGGTCTGCTCGCCGATGCCCACCATCTGCGCCACCATGTTCGGGAAGATGTCCGTCGCCTTCAGCGGATCGACGAAGCTCTCGCCGCGCTCGACGCCCGTGCGAATCTTCAACACCGCCTCCTCGATGCGCGTGTTGCCGGCGGTCTTCGCCGTGATCTCCAGCGACTGGAGGATCGGCACGCCCGAGGCGAGCAGCGTCGAGAGCGTGCGCGAAAATCTCGCGATGCCGATCTTGCTCAGCACCTGCCCGATGACGGGCATCTTCAGCGTCAAGCCGTCGAGCGTGTAGCATGATCGCCGCCACGACGAGCACCGCGATGGCGATGACCGCCGAGGGGTAGATGAGCGCCGACACGACGTCGCGGCGCAGCTTGACGATCTTTTCGATGAAGGTCGACAGGCGCTGCAGGATCAGATCGAGGATGCCGCCCGTCTCGCCCGCCTCGACCATGTTGGTGAAGAGTTGATCGAAGACCTTCGGGTGTCGCGCCATCGCGGCGGCGAGAGTCGATCCCTCTTCCACGTCCTGCCGGGTTTGCGTCAGCGTGTGCTGGAAGTACTTGTTCTCCTGCTGCGAGGCGAGGATTTCGAGGCACTGCACGAGCGGCAGCCCCGCGTCGATCATGACGGAGAACTGGCGCGTGAAGATCGACAGCTCCTTCGCCTTGACCTTGCCGCGCTTGCCGATCTTCGGCACGGCGATCTCGCGCCCCTTCTCCTTGACGGAGGTGAGCATCACCTGCTCGCGGCGCAGAATCTGGCGCAGCATCTCGCGGCTCTCCGCCGCGCGCTCGCCGACCATCATCTCGCCGACGCGGTTGCGTCCCTTGAAAACGTAAGTGGGCATCTGTCGGAACTCCTGATTTCGGATTGCGGATTGCGGATTGCGGATTAGAAGACTAAAGACTGTCGGAGGCTTTAACCTCTCTTCAATCCGCATTCCGCATTCCGCATTCCGCAATTACCTCGTGGGTCGCGCGCCGACGGGGCGCGCCTGCGCGTAAGGCGAGGGGTGCGCGCCGGGCTTCGCGCCGTTGCCGCCGCCGCCGCTGCCGCCGGTGTTGATGCCGGCGCCGTGCTCGATCAGATCGCGCAGCTCGTCCGAGTTCGACGAGCGCTGCATCGCCACGTCGTGCGTGATGAGCCGCTTGTGGTAGAGCGTGGCGAGCGACTGGTTGAAGGTCTGCATCCCGTACTTGTCCTGCCCCGTCTGCATCATCGAGTAAATCTGGTGCACCTTGTCCTCGCGGATGAGGTTGCGGATGGCGTTGTTGGGGACGAGGATTTCGAGCGCGGCGGCTCTACCCCGGCCGTCGGCGCGCGGCAGAAGCGACTGGCACATGATGCCTTCGAGGACGAGCGAGAGCTGCGCGCGAATCTGCGCCTGCTGCGTCGAGGGGAAGACGTCGATGATGCGGTTGATGGTCGAAGCCGCCGAGTTCGTGTGCAGCGTGGCGAACGTCAGGTGCCCGGTCTCGGCGATGCGCAGGGCACTCTCGATGGTCTCGAGGTCGCGCATCTCGCCGACGAGCACCACGTCGGGGTCCTGTCTGAGAGCGGTGCGCAGCGCCTCTGCGAAGCCTTTAGTGTCGGAGCCGACCTCGCGCTGGTTGACGATGCACGACTTGTGGTTGTGCAAAAACTCGATGGGGTCTTCGATGGTGACGATGTGCTCGTGCCGCTCGCGGTTGACCTTGTCGAGCATGGCGGCGAGCGTCGTCGACTTGCCGGAGCCCGTCGGACCCGTGACGAGGATGAGACCGCGCGGCTTGTCGCAGAGTTTGGAGACGACCGCCGGGAGACCGAGCGTCTCGAACGACTTGATCTCGTAGGGGATCGCGCGGAAGACCGCGCCGACCGCGCCGCGCTGGTTGAAGAGGTTGGCGCGGAAGCGCGAGAGGCCGCGGACGCCGAAGGAGAAGTCGAGTTCGAGCGACTCCTCGAAGCGGTGCTTCTGCGCGTCGGTTAAGACGCTGTAGGCGAGCTGCTTGGTGTCGGCGGAGGTGAGCGCCTTGTAGCCTTCGAGCGGGCGCAGTTCGCCGTGGACTCGCACCTGCGGCGGCGTGTTCGTCGTCAGGTGGAGGTCGGAGCCGCCCATCTCGATCAGCTTCTTCAGCAGATCGGAGAGCGAGAGTTGGTGCTCGTAGGTGGCTTCGTTCGTTGACATGGCAAGTGTTTACCTGGGTGAACGGGAAGGGTGAGGTGAAGGTGACGCGATCAGTTCTGCGCGGCGGCCGGCGCGGGCTTCTGGCGCGAGGCGATGGCGACGAGCGTCTGCTCCGCGTCCGCGGCGACCGCGGCGGCGAACTCCGAGGGCGCGGTCGTCGCGAGGCTGAAGATCTGACCGTTGACCTCGACGAAGTAGTAAGCCCACGAGCGGCGCGCGCCGCCCTGCTCGCTCTGCGCGACGACGACGAAAACCTTCTGCCCCGCGACCTCGCGCTCGAAGTCGTTGACGACCCATCCGCCTTCCAAGAGCATCCGGTCGATCACGGTGCGGCGCAGGGAGGCGTGCGAGACGCCGGCGAGCGCGCGGTTGCGGCGGTCGATGGTGGCGGCGGCGGCGAGGTTGACGCGCGACCAGACGGCGACGCCCGAGGGGCGACCGTCCGAAGCGCGCACGGAGAACTTGAACTCGCCGCCGAGCGACGAAGAGACGTTCTGCCAGTTCTGCGGCACTTCGCCAAAGGGGCGGCGGCAGGTCGCGCGACCGGCACGGCGGTCGGCGCGGAGGTGGTCGGCGCGAGTTTGGGCGCGGGCGTCCGCGTGAACGAGAGCGGCGGCACGGGCGCGGCGGACGCGGTTGGCGCGGCGGCGGCGTTAGGCGCGGCGTTAATTTTCGGCGCGGGGCTCACTCTCGGCGCGACTTGCGTCAGCGCGGCGGGCTGCGGCGCGTGCGCGAGCTGCGGGGTGGCGGCGGCTTGTGCCTGCGCGGGCGCGGCGACCGGCGGGGCGGTAGGCGCGACCTTCGCCGGCGCGACGAGCCGCGGCGCGAGGACTTCGTCGAAGATGACGGAGGCGGAGGCAAGGCTCGAAGGCGACGCGCTCGCCAGCTCCATCGGCTTGAGCATCTCGGGCAGCGTCACGCGCGGCGACTTGCTGCGGCGCGCGGCGACGGCGGGGCGATTGCGGAGCGACCAGCGACGGCGACGCCTCTCGGCGGCGAGCGCGCGCTGCCGGCGCAGTCGTGCGCGCTGCCTGCGGCGCCACGCGCGCGCGCGTCGGCGGTGCTGGCGGGCATTCTGCGAGCGCGTCGCGGAGGCGCGGCGCGCGGCTTCGACGACCGCGTCGCCGACCGGCAGCGTCGCCGCGACGGTGGAGAGAATGATCAGTGTTAAGGTCAGGGCGCGGAGCATGAGTGTTTCCTTCTAGGCGACCGTCTCGCGCACGACCTCTTCGATGGTCGTGATGCCGCTTTTGATCTTGATGAGGCCGGACTGGCGGAGCGTCAGCATCCCCTGTTCGACGGCGCGCTTGCGCAGTTCCAGCGCGGAGGCGCCGATCAGGATCAGCTCGCGGATGTCGTCGGTAATCTCCATCACCTCGTAGAGGCCGACGCGCCCCTTGTAGCCGGTGTTGTTGCACTTGGCGCAGCCCCTGCCCTTGTAAATCTTCATCGACTTGGCTTCGTCAGGCGTGAAGCCGACTTCGACCAGAGCCTCGTGGGGCGTGGGGTGCTCCGCCTTGCACTCGGAGCAGACGCGGCGGATGAGCCGCTGCGCCTGGATGAGGTTGACGCTGGTGGCGACGAGGAAGGGCTCGATGCCCATGTTCATCAGGCGGGAGATGGTGGAGGGCGCGTCGTTCGTGTGGAGGGTGGAGAGGACGAGGTGACCCGTGAGCGCGGCTTTGATGGCGATCTCGGCAGTCTCGAAGTCGCGGATTTCGCCGACGAGGATGATGTTCGGGTCCTGCCGCAGAAACGAGCGCAGGGCGGCGGCGAAGTTCAAGCCGCCCGTGGGACCCGTGACGAGCACCATGCCGTAGGGCTTCGAGATGTTGCGCTTGAACTTGACGAGCGACTCCTCCTCGAAGCCGAGCTTCGTCATGTCGAGCATGAGCTTCTCTTTGTCGAGGAGGCGCATGACGACCTTCTCGCCGAAGAGCGTCGGAAGCGTGGAGACGCGGAAGTCCAGCTCGCGCGACTTGCCGTCCGCCTTGAGCTTGATCTTGATGCGACCGTCCTGCGGCAGGCGCTTCTCGGAGATGTCGAGCTTCGACATGATCTTGATGCGCGAGATGAGGGCGTCGCGCAGGCGCATCGGCGGGTGCATCACGTCGTAGAGCACGCCGTCGATGCGGAAGCGGATGCGGAGGTCTTTCTCGTAGGGCTCGATGTGGATGTCGGAAGCCCCGCGCCCGAGCGCGTCGACGAGCAAGACGTTGACGAGGCGGACGACGGGCGCGTCCTCGCTCATGCGCGCGAGGCTCGTCACGTCGATCTCGTCGTCCTCGTCGATGACCTGGACGCCTTCGGCAGCCTCGTCGTCGAAGTCGAGCTGGGCGAGCGAGACCGAGTCCATCGACATGTTGAAGCCGTTGCCGTTCCCGTTGCCGTTCGAGCCGGCGAGCGCGATGTCGACGGCCGCCGCCAGCTCGATCTCGCGCGACTGCACGTAGTAGTGCTCGATAGCCTCCTGCACGCCCGCCTCGGAGACGACGACCGGCTCGATGTTCAAGCCCGTCATGAACTTGATGTCGTCCATCGCGAAGACGTTGGTGGGATCGACCATCGCCAGCGTCAAGGTCGCCCCGACGCGCGAGAGCGGCAGCACCGAATACTTCTCAGCCACCTCGCGCGGGATCAGGCGCAAGACCGCCTGATCGACCTCGAAGAGATCGAGGTTGACCGAAGGCACGCCGTACTGCCGCGAGAGGACGGCGGTCACCATGTCGTCAGAGACGAGACCCAACTTGACGAGGTTGAAGCCGAGACGACCGCCGTGCTCGCGCTGGTAATCGAGCGCCTCGCGCAACTGCTGCGGCGTCAAAAGATTTTCGCGGACGAGGATTTCGCCTAGTTTTGCCGACATGCTAGGGGTTGTCTCAAAGGGTCAGGATGCTCTAGGAAGAGACTGGCGGGCGGGGCAGCATTCCCGCGAGAAGGGAACATGCCGGGGACTGTCTGCTGTTGGGCTAATGCCAAAGGTGCCAAACAGCGTTGGCAAGAGGATGTTACTGTTTCCGCTACGGGGCTGTCAAGATGATTATGAGGCAGGTTTTTTGACTGAAAAACGAAAGCCGCGCCCGATCGAATCGGGCGCGGCTTCACGGGGTCGGAAAGTTGAAAGGTTCAGGGCTTGCGGCGAGTAGTTTTGCTCTTCTCCTTTTGCACCTGTTCCTTCATGCCGGCTTGGGCGGCAATCGTCTTGTCCAGGTCGATGACGGATTGCACCGCCATCTCCTTCTTAGCTTCGGTGTCGGGCACTTTGCTGACGTACTTCTTGAGCATGTCCCGCGCCTCTGTAATCACCGGCATGTCTTCTTCCAGGATCAGCCCGTTCTGATCAGACCTGATCTTCGCGGCGAGGGAAATGCCTAAGCCGTACATGGCGTCGGCGTTATTCGGGTTCTTGGCGAGTACTTCGCGGAACTTGGCGACGGACTCATCGACCTTGCCCGCGAAGAAGAGCGCGTCGCCGAGGCTCGACTGCGCCTTGTCTTTCTTAGCCTGATCCGGCTCGGCGTTGATGTACTCCTCGATAGCCTTCGCGGCGGCGTCGTTATCGATCCCCTGCACGGAGGTCTGGAGCGCGAGGCGGTAGGCGTCGAAGCGCGCGCTCAGGAACGGCAGGTTGTCGTTCGCCTGCCCGACCCCGCCCGCCGCGCCGTTGCCCTTCGTCTCGCGGTTGACGGCGATAGCCTGCTCCGCCGCCTCGGTCGCGGCTTTGAAGTCGGCGCGCCCGGCTTCCTTGCCAGCCGCGTCCTTGGATTTCAGGGCGGCGTTGTACCTCTCCCTGCCGCGCTCGATCAGCGCGAGCGTCTTGTTGCGCAGGAAGTTCGGCTGCCTGGCGTCGACGGAGAGCCCCTCTTCGTACTTCGCGACGGCTTCGTCAAAGTTCTTCGCGGCGTAAGCCGCGTTACCGGCTTTCATGATCTCCGGGAGCTTGGCGTTGATCTCAGACGCCCTCGCGTTCTCCGCCTCGACGCGCTTGCGCTCGGCGGCGATCTCGGCGGCCTTCTTCTTCGCCTCTTCGACGTTGACGCCGCTGCCGGGGGTCGCTTTCCCCTTCATCGCCTCGAGCGTCGCCACGTCGGCGAGCGTGAGCGTCCTGCCGTCGCCCGGTTCGAGCACCGCGTCGTTCTCCGGGTTGTTGATCGCCCTGAACCCGACGCGGTAGGTCGGCGCCGCGCCCGGACCGCTGACGACGACGGTGTAGGTGCCGACGAGCGGGAGGCCCACGTAGGCGTAGCGACCGCTCTTGTCGCTCTTCGCCTCGTATTCCCCTTTGATGTCCGTGCGATAGAACTTCACCGTCGCGCCCGGCAGCGGGGCGGTCGTGCCGTCAGCCCGCTTAAGCAGGACTTTCCCCTGCACGCTCGCCACTTGGGCTGAGGCGGCGGCGGCGAGCGCGAAGACGAGCAGCGCGGCGGAGGCGAAACGGATCAAATGTTTCGAGCGGTTCATCCCTAGTCTCCTCTTAAAACTTTTTCGTCTGAATTCGTGGGAGAGTCTAATCTCGTCGGGGGTTACGATCAAGCGTGTAGCCCTGTTTAGGATGCGACGGGGAATGCCCCGGTTGTCGCCGAAACGGGGGCGGGAGGCACATAAGGCAGGAGGACGCGGCGGGCCCTCAGGCGTAAGGGATTGTGTCGCTTAAGCCCGCCTCGCGGAAGGCACGCAGGCGCAGCGCGCACGAGTCGCACGAGCCACAGGCGCGCCCCTCCGAGCGGTAGCAAGACCAGGTGAGTTCGAGCGGCGCGCCCAGTTCCAAGCCGCGCCCGACGATCTCGGACTTGCGCAGGTGGATGACGGGCGTCACGATCTCGACGCGCGTCTCCGGCTTCGTCCCCGCTTCGATGGCGCGCCCGAAAGCCTCGTAGAATTCGGGGCGGCAGTCGGGGTAGCCCGAAGAGTCTTCCGCGACGGCGCCGATGTAGACGCGCCGCGCGCCCAGGACTTCCGCCCAGCTCGTCGCGATTGAGAGCAGGTGCGCGTTGCGGAAGGGGACGTAGCTCGAAGGGATCGCGCGCGAAGAGAGATCGGCTTCGGCGACGGGAATCTTTTGATCGGTCAAAGACGATCCGCCGATGCGCGCGAGGTAGTCGAGCGAGGCGACGAGCCTTCTCGTCACGCCGTAGAAGTCCGCCAGCTCTTCGAACGCGCGCCGCTCGCGAGCCTGCGTGCGCTGCCCGTAGGAGGCGTGCAGGAAAGCCAGCTCGTCGTTCTCTCCGCGGGCGATCGCCGCCGTCACGCACGAGTCCATCCCGCCGGAGACGAGGCAGACGGCGAGTGATGAAGGCGGAGGGTTGATGGACGATTCCGCCTCGTCCTCCGCCACGTCGAAAGCCTTCTCGTCGAAGCCGCCCATAGAATTAAACGATGAAGTAGGAACGATGAACGATGAAGTAAAGACAAAGGGTTTAACCTCATCGTTCATCGTTCATATTTCATCGTTGCTTTTAGACTCCGCGCGCCTCCGCGCCCCAGATTTGTTTGTGCATCTGCAACTGCATCCGCACGTCCAAGCCGCTGGCGGCGATCCAATCGGCGAGTCGCTGTAGGTCGATCGCGCCCCAGACCGGCGAGACGAGGACGGCGTGCGCGCGCCGTTCGAGATCGTATCGCTCGATCACAGAGCGCGCGTACTCCCAGTCATTCTCGTCCGCGACGACGAACTTCACCTCGTCGCGGTCTGCGCGCAGACGTTCGAGGTTCGCCCAGTGGTTGCGCCCCTCCTCGCCGGAGGCGGGGCACTTCACGTCGAGAATGATCTTCGCGCGCGCGTCAACCTGTTCGGTCGAGACGTAGCCGCCCGTCTCGATCAGGACTTCGTAGCCCTCGTCGCACAGCTTTTCAATTAACTCGAACGCGCCTTTTTGCGCGAGCGGCTCGCCGCCGGTGACTTCGACCAGCTTGCAGCCGAACGCGCGCACCTGCGCGAGCACGTCTTCCATCGTCATCGAGACGCCGCCCGTGAAAGTGTACTCGCTGTCGCACCACGTGCAGCGCATCGGGCAGCCCGTCAGGCGCACGAACGCGCACGGCCGCCCGGCGTGCGTCGACTCGCCCTGAATGGAGCGGAAGATTTCTGTGACGCGGAGCATGAAAGAAGTGATGAGGGATGAGCGATGAGGGATGAAAGAGCGTCCATGACACGCACGCTTCCAGACCTCAACCGCCGTCCTTCATCGAGACTATTGTAAGCACACAGCTCGCGCGAACGCGAACGGGCTCGCGCCGCGCCACAGTTAGCCCTAACGGAAACTTCATCTCCAACCCCCAACCCCCAACCCCCAACCCCCAACCCCCAACCCCCAACC
>JAIVJC010000021.1 GCA_020200235.1 Acidobacteriota bacterium
CTTAGAAGACACAGGCTCGGCATCAACAATGACATTCACCTGCCTTCTCTCCTGAGCGTAACCAGTCAGGAAAGAAGCCATAACGCTCGCGATTAAAACTACCATGCCGGAAAGTGAAGTTTGTTTTTTCATAGCCTTTGCTACCTAAAGACAGCTAACGCCCATTAGACCGCAGCGGCTAATAAATAGTTAGACCGCAGCGGTCTAACACGCCCCGCAGCCGAGAATTACCGCACTCCTGCGGCCTAACTCAACAAGAGGCGCTAATTGCCGCACCCCGCTCCGATGATGTGTCCGTTCACTTCACCAGCTTTTTAAAAGCCTTGCGTGCCGCTTCGATCGTCTGGTCTAACAACTCGTCGGTGTGTGCGATGCTGATGAACGCCGCCTCGAACTGCGAGGGGGCGAGGTAGACGCCCTCCTCGAGCATGGCGTGGAAGAACTTGCCGTAGAGAGCGCGGTCGGCGCGCGCCGCGCTCGCCCAGTCGGTGACGGGCTCGCGCGTGAAGAAGCCCGTGAACATCGAGCCGACGCGGTTCGTCACCGTCTCGACCCCGGCGGCGCGCGCGGCTTCCGAGAGCCCGCTGGTGAGGCGCGCGCCCGCGCGTTCGAGCCGCTCGTAAACCGTCTTGTCGCGCAGACGGCGGAGCGTGGTGAGTCCGGCGGTCATCGCGAGCGGGTTGCCGGAGAGCGTGCCCGCCTGGTAGACGGGACCGGCGGGCGCGATCAGGTTCATCAGATCGCGCGAGCCGCCGTAAGCCCCGACGGGGAGACCGCCGCCGATGATCTTGCCGAGCGTCGTGATGTCGGGCGCGACTTTGTAGAGCTCCTGCGCGCCGCCGCGCGCGAGGCGGAAGCCGGTCATCACCTCGTCGAAGATGAGCAGCGCGCGGTGCCTGCGCGTGATCTCGCGCACGTCCTGCAAATAATTCTCGCGCGGGGGGACGCAGCCCATGTTGCCGACGACGGGCTCGATGATGACCGCCGCGATGTCGCGGCCGTGACGGTCGAAGACCTGTTCGAGCGCGCCGGTGTCGTTGAAGGGCGCGGTGATCGTGTTGAGCGCGACCGCCGACGTGACGCCGGGGCTGTCGGGCAAGCCGAGCGTGGCGACGCCCGATCCGGCTTTCACCAGCAGGCTGTCGCCGTGCCCGTGGTAGCAGCCCTCGAACTTGACGATCTTCGCCCGGCCCGTCGCGCCGCGCGCGAGGCGCAGCGCCGACATCGTCGCCTCCGTCCCGCTGTTCACCATCCGCACCATCTCGATGGACGGCACGGCGTCCACGATCTCTTCCGCGATCTCGATCTCGAGCCCGGTCGGCGCGCCGTAGCTCGTCCCGCGCGAGAGCGCGTCGTGCAGCGCGTCGATCACCTCCGGGTCGGTGTGGCCGAGGATCATCGGCCCCCAGGAGCCGACGTAGTCGATGTAGGTGCGGCCGTCGACGTCGGTCATCGTCGCGCCCTTCGCCTCGCGGATGAAGCGCGGAGTGCCGCCGACGCCGCGGAAGGCGCGCACGGGCGAATTCACCCCGCCCGGCATCAGCTCGACGGCGCGCGCGAAAAGCTTTGCCGAAGTGTCTGCGTGTTCGTCGCGTGTGGCTGTCATGTTCTTGCTCAACCCTCTATCAACTCGACGCAATGCAAGTCCTCGAAGGCGAGCACCGCGCGCTCGAAGTTAGACCACCAGTACCAGGCGCCCATGTCGCGCGACCACTGGATGAGCGGGATGAAGATGTTTCTGACGGCTGACCAGCGGTAGTCGTCCCGGCAGTCGTCCCACCCGTAGCCGCGCACGCCGCCCTCGATCAACTTTTCGTGGTAGCGACGCAGCAGCGGCATCTCCATCCTCGCGCGCCGCTCAGGATACCAGAAGATCGTCATCATGAAGGCGAGATCGCGCGCGCCGATGTGCGGGTGCCACAACTGCCAGTCGATGAGGTAAACCTTTTGCGCGTCCGGGGCGCGGGGGAAGAGGAAGTTCCACGTGTGCGCGTCGCCGTGCGTGAGCGTCAGCCCGCGCGCGCTCTTCAGGCGCACCCACGGGCGCGGGAACGTGTCGATGACGCGCCCGATCAACTCGCGCCGCGCGGGCGACAGGCTCTCGCCCGCGAAGTCCGCGAACGCCGCGAAGCGCGCGGCGGTGGCGCGCGCGAGCTCTGCGACGCCGGCGTCGTCGAGCAGCCGACCGACGCCTTCGCCCAGCTGCGGGTGCTCCCACCAGTGTGCGTGAAAGCGCGCGAGGCAATCGACCGCCAGCTCACACTCGGAGAGCGTCGGCGGGAGCGGGACGGGCGGGTGACCGTGCGTCTCCGAGAGGTCTTCGAGCAGGAGGTGCGAGCGGCCAGTCGCGCGCGAGTAGGCTGCGTCGTAGCAGCGCGGCACGGGCGCGTCGGGCGTGGCGGGCACGACACGCTCGTAGAAGGCGATCTCTTCGGGCGGCTCCGCGCGCGGCGCGTCGGGCGTGGTATTTGGGTTCGAGAGTTTCAGGAAGAGTCGCGCGGGCGCGTCCCGACTCGCGCCGGGCGAGTATTCGACGATGAGGTGCGAGACGACCGAGACGAAGAGCGTGCGCGTCGAAGCCGCAAAGACGCGTGTGACACGCCCGCTCGCGAGGATGCCCTTGAGGCGGAGGAGATCAGTCAGCCACTCCGGCGTTACCTCTTGAGCGTCGCTGATGACTTCTGGCATGACACCTCCGGCAGCCGCTCGCGTGATTGCTATCGGCTAGTCAAACGCGGCGCGCGGCGTCGTTGTTCCGCCGACGAGGGGGAGGTTAGCCGAAGACGCTGCGCCAGCGCCGGTCGAGCGCGGAGCCGAAGAGGAACGAGGTGATCGACGGACTTTCGTGCGAGCGGTCGTAGCCGACGAGCTCGACGTAGGCGCGACCCTCCGCCTCCGCGTCGCCGTGGCGACCCGCGACGACGCAAGAGCCTTCCCAGTAGACGATCATCGTCGTGCCGCGGGTGTCGAGTTCCTGATCCCGGATGACGGGCGTGACGGAGACATCGATGCCGAAGCGCGGGACGCGCAGACGCCAGCCGCTCGGGTACGTCGCGCCGCTGTGCGGGCTCTTCCAGTGCGCGGTCGCTTCGAGCTGAAAGTCTTCGCGCGCGAGGTGCGTCGCCTTGCCGTCCTTGTCGACGAACGTGCCGCTCGAAAACGGCGACGGTCGTCCCTGCGCGTCGCGGATGTGGTAGACCATCAGCTCCGCGCCCGTCGAGAGCTGGACGCTGAACCAGTCCCAGCCCTTCTGATTCTCGGTCGTGCGCCACGTGCCGAACTCGCGATCCATCCACGCCTCGCCCGTGAAGCGCTCGGTCTCGCCGCGCCACGTGATGTCGCCCTCCGCCGCCATGCGCGTGTAAGAGAAGTAGCGCGAAGCCTCGCCCGCGTCCTTGAAGCTGACGCCCACTCCCTGGTGACCGTTGAGCGCGGCGGGCTTCGCGGGCTTGAGCGCCGCCTCGAAGACGAGGTCGCCGCCGAGCGTGGCGCGCAGCAGGTGCACGCCGTCAGCCTCGCGCACCGTCCAGTCGCCGAGCTTCAAAAAATATCTGCGCGCGCTCGTCGCCGCGGGCAGGTCGAAGGGGTTGTTCGCGCTCTTGCGGTGGTCGTAGCGAAACTCCCCGCGCGACTCGTCCGTCAGGGCGAAGTGCGCGAGGTAGAGCGGGTTCGCGATGAGCCGCAGGGGGACGACGCCGAAGCGGTCGAGATCGGTGCGCCGCTTGAAGAAGACCAGCTCGAAGCCGAAGCGGCGACCCCGCGCGGTCTTCAAGTGACCCGTGTAGTACCACCACTCGGTCTGCGCGTCGGCGTGCGCGTAGAGGTCGCGCGGCAGCTCGACGCCCGCGTGCTCCGTGCCGTCGCGCAGGGTCGAGGCTTCGCCGACGACCGCGTCGGTGACGAGATCGAAAAAGTCCGACGCCAGCTTCCCCAAAGGCTCGATGAAATTTGTGCTCATGTGATCGTTAATGATTCCGGACAGATTTACGCACAGCGTAGCCCGCCCGGATGGCGAAAATGTGCTGCTTTTGCGAAGTGTTGTTCGCGGGCTAAATCCGCTCGACCGCCTCGCGCGGCTCGACGAGGATCGTGCGGAAGCTCGCGAGGCGCACCAAGCCGGGCGCGGCGCCCTTCATCTTCGAGACGAACTTGCGGCGCGTGTGGTGGACGGCGACCTTCGCGTCGCGCTTCGCCTGGCTGAAGTGCGCGGCGAGCTGCGCGGCTTCGACGAGCGTGCGGTGCGGCACTTCGTCGTCGCGCCCGCGCGCGCGAACCACCACGTGCGAGCCGGGGTAGTCGGCGGCGTGCAGCCACAGGTCGTGCGAGCGCGCGACGCGGAAGGTCAGCTCGTCGTTGTCGCGCGCGGCGCGGCCGACGAGGATTTCGTAGCCGTCCGAGGAGCGGTAGCGGCGCACCCTCGCGGACGAGTCGTCGTCGCCCCTCCTTTTCGTCTTCTTCTCGCGCCCTTCGTCTCGTGTCGCGACGCCCCGCGCCGCGCCGCCCTTTGCCTTGGGCTGCTTCGTCTCGAACGCCGCTAGCGCGCCGCTGTCGCGCGCGGCGGCGACTCGCTCGAGCTCGTCGCGGCGGGCTTCGAGCGCGGAGAGTTCCGCGCGCAGCCCCTCGCGGCGGCGCGCGATCTCCTGCGCGGCTCGCTTGGCTCGCGAGTAGCGCGCGAAGCGGCGCGCGGCTTCTTCCTGGAGCGTCGCGTTCTCGTCGATCTCCAGCTCGACGGCGGGCGCGCCCTCGGCGAAGTAGTCCGTGAGCCGCACGCGCCCGCCCGCGCGCTCGGCGGTCGAGAGGTTGGCGAGGAGCAGATCGCCCGCGCGCCTGTGCTCTTCGGCGTCGCCGTGCGCGAGCGAATCGCGTTCGAGGTTGCGTTCGAGCTTGCGCCGCCGCTCGATCTCCTGACGCAGCCGCGCGCGCGCCGTCGAGACGCGCGCGTCGAAGCCGCGCTCGGCTTCGAGCCGCAGATAATGATCTTCGACCGCGGCTGAGAGCGTGGGGAACGAACCGCGCGGGATCGCGGCTGCCGCCTCGTCGGACGACTCGCCGCCCCCCTTGCGCTCGGTCGTGCCGTGCGGCGGGGGCTGGTAGGTCTCGCCGATCTCCTGACCCGCGCCGCGCGGCGGCCTCAGCGCGTCGACGATGCGCCCCGCGTCGTCGACCAGCAGCAGGTTCGAAGAGCGGCCCGTGAGCTGCGCGACGAGCGTGGCCGCGCGCGACGCGCCCGCCTCGTCGTGCCACGTCTCGAACGTGAAGCGCACGAGGCGCTCGCCCTCGTCCTTCGCGACCGAGAGCAGCGGCGCGCCCGCGAGCCGCTTGCGCAGCGTGAGGACGAAGTTCGAAGGCGGGAGAGACTGCTTCTCAAGCTCGCGCACTTTTTGCGAGCCGAGGTACAGGCGCGGCATCAACGGATCGACCGAGACGAAAAGCGTGTGACCGCCCCCGCCGCCGCGGAAGTCCGCGGCGAGCGCGGATCGCGAGAGCTGCCACACCTTGCCGAGAGAGCGCCCGCGCAGCTCCGCCGCAAGCTCTTCGACGATCAGCGCGAGAAGTCGGTCTTTCATTGATGGCTGTCCGTGGTCAGTAGTCCGTGGTCAGTTGTCCGTCGCTCGTCGTTATCGAGTAGCGTACTAAAGGTAAAGGGTCGGTCGGCAAAAGCAAACAACGGACTACTGACCACGGACTACTGACCACGGACAAAAACAGAAATGCCCCGCGCGTCGGACGCGGGGCACGGGAGTTTGTGATCTCGTCGCGCGCTCGGAGCGACGCTCGCGCGTCGCTAGTCTGCCCGGACGACGATCGTGCCGGAGAGGCGGTCGTGCGCGGCGCGGCGCTCGTCGCCGAAGAGCGCGGGCAGGAGCCCGACGCCGAGCGTGGCGAGCGTGAGCATGTAGGCGGCGGCGCGGCGCGCGCACCGGCCCGCCGTCGGGATCAGCCCGCTGCGCTCGTCAGCCACGCGCAGGGAGACGAGCGCCATGCCCCACGTGCGCCCCGTCAGCGCGACCGAGGCGGTCAGGTAGACGAACATGATGACGAGGACGACGCCCGCGAGCGAGCCCGCGACGCGCAGGTCGTTCCAGTTGCCGCTCGTCAGCTCCATGATCGCGGCGAAGGGCGACGTGGCGAAGGCGACGATCAGGAGATCGATGATGCCCGCCGCCGCGCGGCGCGGGAGCGAAGGGACTTTTATTAACTCCTGCGCGGGCGCGGCGACCTGCGGCAGAATCTTCGCCTCGCGGCGGGCGAGCAGGGCGTCGTCGGCGATCTCCGCGAGGTGTCGGCGCGGGCGCGGCTTGCTCAGAGCCTCTTTGATCAGCGCGTCAGCCTCTTTGACGTCGCTTGCGGGCGGCGGCACGGCGGCGGGGGACGGCACGACGACGAGCGTGGTCGCGCGCGGGGGCTCCGCCGGTGGTTCGACGCTCACGGCTGCGACCTGTGCGTTCGCGGCGAGTTGCGGATCGTTCGGCGCGGGCTGTTGCGCTTCGGCGTGAGAGGCGCGCGGCTGCGCGGGCGCGTGGTAGGTCTCCTCGTTCGTCCGCACGACCGCCGCGGTCGCCGCGCCGCCGCCTCGCGCGTGTGAGCGCGGCGCGGGCTCGGGCGGTTGCTGCCGCGCGCGCTCGATGCGTTCGAGGGCTTTGGCGACGAGCGGGTTTATCTCGGGCGTCTCAAGCTGCGGGACGAGTCCGAGCGGCGCGGCTTCCGCCTGCTGCGGCGTGCCCGCGGCGTACTGCCCCGACTCTTCAAACTCGCGCGCGGCTTCCGACGCGCGCCGCTGCTGAATCTCGCGCACGCGCTCGCTCAGCTCCTTGCGCCACTGCGGGCGGTTCGCGCGACCCCCGCCGGGGAACTCGATGAGCGTCGAGGTCACGGCGGCGGCGGGCGCGTCGACGAACTCGTTCGGGGGCGCGTCGGTCGTCGTCTCGGGGTAGGTCGAAGTATTCATAAAACTCTCTTCGGCGGACCGGGGGGCGTTCTGGTCGGCGGCGGCGGCGGGCGCCTGACAGGTCGGACAGTTCCCGGTAGGGCTGTCGTAGACCGCGAGGCACGCCGCACACTGCATAACAGTCGAAGGCTCCATCTAAAATCTCAAATTCTGATGCCTTGGGGAAGATGGGACGTAGCCGATAAACCCAAGCCCTTAGCGGAGTCGCGGCGGATGCTATCAGAGGTTACTTTAACTCGTCAACCAGAAAATATACTAGCCGCTGTATTTGCTCGGCGGGAGGGTACAAGATAGGGCGAGGTCAGAAGGGCAAACGATGAAGTCGGAACGATGAACGATGAACTGAGAGCGACTGCCTTCAGTTCATCGTTCATCGTTCCGACTTCATCGTTTCTTTACAGCGGCTGCCGACCCGCGAAGCCGGCGTCAACGTCGTGCCACCACTCGATCCGGTCGCCCTCGCCCAACTGCCAGCAGAGCAGCACGACGCGACCGTCGCGCATGGCGGGGAAGTCGATGAGCCCGCGCTCGTAGTCCTTGAGCTGCACGCCCAGAGTCTCCAGCTCGCCCACGCTCTCGGCGAGGCGCATCAGGGCGCGGACGTAACCCGCGCCGCCCGGCATGAAGCCGCCGCCCGACTGCGCACCCTCGGCGGCGAGCCGCGAGCCTTCGCGCGCCGCCGCGACGCGCACGTGGGCGCGCGAGATGGCGGCGACGATCCGCCGCACCTCCGGCAGCAACTCGTTCGCCTCCTCGACGCTGAAAAGTTTCATAGCTACAGAGGTCAGAGGTTAGAGGTTAGAGATCAGAGGTCAGTAAAAAATGAAGCCAATTTCTAGCCTCTGACCTCTAACCTCTGACCTCTGCTTTTCACTGTTCGTCCGTGACGCGGATGAAATCGGAAGCGGAATCCAGGGGCACGCGCTCCTCGTCTTCGCCTCCGAGCGCGGCGTCGAGGGACGGGTCGGGAGTCGGGAGGGGCGGCAGTCGCTGCTCGGCGCCGTTCGGGGGCGTGCCGGCGGCGCTGTGGCGCGGCTGGCTGTTGGCGTGGGCGTCGTCGTGCGCTTGGTTCTCGTAGTAGCGGTGGGGCGTGTGGCTCGCCTCCTTGCGCACCTTCTCGGCGATCTCGCCGAGATCGATGAAGTAGTCCGCCACGTCGATGAGCTTCGGCGCGGTGTTCGAGCGGAAGCCCGCGACCTCTACGCGGCAGCCCTTGTAGGCGACGGCGTTGACGGCGTAGACGAAGTCCTCGTCGCCGGAGACTAAGACCGCCGTGTCGTAGCGACCGGCGAGCGAGAGCATGTCGACCGCGATCTCGACGTCGAGGTTCGCCTTGCGCGTGCCGTCGTAGAAAGTCTTCAGCTCCTTGTGGATGACGCGGAAGCCGTTGCGGCGCATCCAGAGCAGGAAGCCCTGCTGCCGCTCCGCGCCCACGTCCACGCCCGTGTTCCCACGCGAGGCGCAGCTCCAGGGTGTTCGGATCGCTCACGCGCGCCACGGGGTAGACGACCAGTTCGCGCGCCTCTACGCGCTCGCCCGCCGCGACCGTGTAGGTCTGCGACGCGCCCGCGGTCGTAGTGACGTCGAACGCGCGACCGGCGAGCCGCTTGACGACGACGTCGGACGAGATGGCGCGGGCGCGCGCGGCGGCGAGGGCGCGCGCGAGGCGTTCGGTGTCGGGGATGGCGGTGCTCGAGAGCGCGAGCACCGTGCGGTCTGACGCGAAGCGGATTTCGACGCGCCCGTAGCCGCCGCGCAGCGGGAAGGGGAAGGGCTTCTGCTGGTAGAGGGCAACGCCCGCGCCCGGCTTGTCGGAGTCGATCCCGACGAGCGAGAGGTCTTCCGTCGTGACGCCGAGCAGATCGCGCGCGCCCGCGATGAAGCGGCGGAGTGATTCGCGCGTCGCCTCATCGGCGCTCTCCTTGTCGCCGTCCTTGATCTCGACGAGCGGCAGCCGCAACGCGACGGCGTTCGCCGACGGGAGCGCGCGCAGCGTCGCCGTCGCGGGCTCGAGCTCGGGCGCGGGCAGGTTGGCGGCTGCGCCGGCGTCGCGCGCGAGCGTCGCCCAGGTGTTGAGGGCGCGCTCGCGCCGAGCTTTGTCTGACGAGAGCAGGACGGGGTAGGGCGGCTCGTCCGCTGCGCGAGGGGTCGAGGGGTCGGGACCGGGCGCGGTGGCGCACGCGCCGAAGAGCGCGGCGAGCGCGAGCGCGCAGAGTGCGAGCGCGGAGCGCGTCGCGCGCCGTCGCGCGCGGCTGCTGTTGTCGGAGAGTGCGCCGTGCATGAAACCTGTCGCCGGAGAAAGTCGGGGAAGTCCGGCGCGATTATACTTCAACGACGCGCGCGGGCAACCATCGAGTCAGGGTGAGACTAGCCCTTCGTCCCGACCGAAGCGTCGCATCGCCTACGTCGTTGCCGTGCGTCGTCCTGATGGAAAAGGGCGAGAGCATCGTATAATCCGCGCCGGGAGTTGTTCGCACGATCAGCCGAGGGAAAACTTTTTGGGATTCGAAGAGGATGAGCTGTTCGGCGGCGACGCCGCGGCGGCGGCGGCGGACGCCGTCGACCGGCGCGCGTTCAAACGCGACGAGCTGATCGCGTGCGAGAGTTGCGGGCGCGCGAGCCCGCCGACGCGCATGAAGTGCCTCTACTGCGGCGCGACGCTGCCCGCGGTCGAGGGCGGCGAGGATCGGCGCCGCCCCGCCCTGAAGCCGCTCGAAGAGTGGGAGGGCGGCTTCAACGTCCTGCTCGTGCCACGCGGCGGCGCAGACTCTTTCCCGCGCGGCGACGCGCTCGCGGAAGCGGCGTCGCTCGCGCGGCTCAAGCCCGAGCAGTTGGGCGAGATGCTCGCGGCGCGCGCCGTCCTGCCGCTCGCGCGGACGGGCGAGCGCGCCGAGATCGAACTGCTCGAGCGCAGGCTCGCCGGGCTGGGGCTCGAAGTCGAGGTCGTCGCCGACGAAGAGTTGGCGGTCGAGTCCGAGCCGCCGCGGCGCGTGCGCAAAATAGAGTTTGACGAAGACGGCGTCACCGGCTTGAGCGTCGTCGGCGGAGAGTCGCGGCGGGCGGCGTGGGGCGACGTTATGGTGATCGTCGTGGGTCGCATCTTCAAAAAGAGGATCGAGGTGGAGGAGCGCCTGAAGCGCAGAGCCGCGAGTGAGGTCGTCGCGTCGCGCGAGCTGGTGGAGGACGAGGGCGTCGTCGATCTCCATTTCGCCGACACGACGGCGGGCTGGCGCGTCGCGGCTTCCGGCTTCGACTACTCCTGCCTCGGCGCGCGCAAGAGCCTGCTCGCGTCGGAGAACTTCGCGCGTCTGTGCGAGGAGCTTCGCGCGCGCGCGACCCGTGCGGCGTTCGACGATTCTTACAGGCGCGTGCGCCACCTGTTGCAGTTCGCGTGGCCCCCGACCGAGCGGAGGGAGGCGGGCGGCGTGCGCCGCGCGGGACCGGGGCGCGTCAGCAGCGAGGCGGTGACGCTCGTCTCGAACGAGGCGCAGTTCATGCGCTACTCAAGGCTGCTGCGCCACTTCGCCTTGCGCCGCCGCGGCGAACAGGGATGAAACCAACGCGACGCAGACACGAAGACGCGCGCCCCGCGCCGCGCGACGAGCGGCGCGGCGAGGCGACGCGACGCGACGCGGGTCGCGCCGACGCGAACCGGCGCGGCGACATTCGACCCGACGCGCGACGGCGCGACGAGCCCGCGCGCGACGAACGAACGCGCGAGAGTTCCCGCGGCGAACAGACGGCGCGCGCGCCCGTCGCCGACGGCGCGCACCTCTACGGCTTGCTGCCGGTCGTCGAGGCGCTGCGCGCGGGGAGCCGCCGCGTCGAGCGCGTGACCATCGCCGAGGGAGCGCACGAAGGAAGGCTGCACGATCTCTTCGAGCTGGCGCGCGCGGCGGGCGTGCCCGTGCGCCGCGCGCCGCGCGCGGAGTTGCAGCGCATGGCTGCGCCGGGCGCGAACCATCAAGGGGTCATCGCGAACGTCGCCGCGGTCGCCTACCGCGACGCGGACGAGTTGATCGAGCGACTCGCCGCGCGCGTCGGCACGGCTGAGCCTCCGCTCGCCGTCATCCTCGACGGCGTGGAAGACCCGCGCAACCTCGGCGCGATCGTGCGCACGGCGGAGTGCGCGGGCGTGGACGCGCTGTTCATCCCGGAGCGTCGTGCGGCGGGTTTGACGGAGACGGCGGCGAAGGCTGCCGCCGGCGCGCTCGAATACCTGCCGGTGGCGCGCGCGGCGAACGTCGCGCGGCTCGTCGAAGATTTGAAGGGGCGCGGCATCTGGACGGTCGGCACGGACGCCGACGCCAACATCGACTACACCGAGTGGGACTGGACGCAGCCCTGCGCGCTCCTCCTCGGCGGCGAGGGCTCGGGGCTCCGCCGGCTCGTGCGCGAACGCTGCGACGCGCTCGTGCGAATCCCCCTGCATGGTCGCATCAGCTCGCTCAACGTCTCGGTCGCCGCAGGGATAGTGCTATACGAAGCCGTGCGGCAGCGAACAACAGCCTCCGAGTCTGCGTATACACAGAATCGGACGACGGGCGAGGGAGGCTAGCCCGTCGTAATTTTATTTCGGGGTGATCGAATGTTCTGTCCCAAATGCGCGGCGCACAATCTCGACGAGGCGAAGTTCTGCCGCGCGTGCGGGGCGGACATCAGCCTCGTGCCGCAGGCTCTGACGGGGCAGCTCGCGCCCGTCGGCGAAGATTTGGGCGAGTTCGACGAGCGCGGCAGATCGCGTGTCGAGCGCGGCACGCGCAAGCTCGTGCAGGGCGTCGGGTTCCTGATCGTCTTCCTGTGCATGATGATCTTCTTCCGCCACTTCTTCTGGATGACGTTCTGGTTCATCTTCCCCGCGATCTCGAACATCAGCGCGGGCGTCGGCCTGCTCTCGCAGCACGCGTGGCGGCAGTCCGGTCACCTGCCCGGCGGCATTAAGAACACTTCGCGCGTCGGCGCGAGCGAGACGACCGCGCTGCCGCGCATGGACGTGAACGAGATCGCGAACGCCGACACCGCCGAGATCGTCGCGCCCCCGCCGAGCGTCACCGAGGGGACGACGCGGCACCTCGGCGCGCCCGCCGTCGCCGCGCGCGAAGGCGATCGCACGGAATTGAGTTGAAGCGCTCGCGCGTGGGCGCGTCGAGACGGGAGGAGTCGAAAATGTTTTGTCCCAGGTGCGGCGCGGAGAACGCGGAGGCGGCGAGCTTCTGCCGCGGCTGCGGCTCGAACATCTCGCTCGTCCCGCGCGAAGACAAGAAGCCGCCGAGCATCGACGGCGCGGTCGTGCCCTTCTTCGGCGGGATCGGTTTCATCCTCGTCGCGCTCGCCGTCATGCTGCTCCTGCCCGGCGGACACATGTGGGGCTTCTGGATGTTCATCCCCGCCTTCTTCATGATCGGCGCGGGCGTCTCCGAGTACCTCCGCCTGAAGGAGCATCAGAAGCAGGCGCGGCTGCCGGGTTACGCGCCGCCCGCGAGCATCCCCGCGCCGCCGCCACCGCGCGCCGCCGAACTCCCGACCCGCCGCGACACCTCGGAGTTCTACCCGCCCGGCAGCGTCACCGAAGGCACGACGAAACTCCTTGACCGCGATCAATAACCCGCGCGCACGCGTCTGCGTCCCCGTCTGCGCACGCCGCGCCGACGAACTACGTGCGGCAATCGAGCGCGCCGCGCCGCTCGCCGACGTGATCGAGCTGCGACTCGACTGCCTCGATACAGACGCGCAACTCGACGACGCGCTCCGCCGTCTCCCGGCGCTGCTGCGCGCGCGCACGCGCCCCTTCGTCCTCACCTTCCGCCCCGCCGGACAGGGCGGGCGCCGCGAACTCGACGCGGCGACACGACTGGACTTCTGGACGCGCCGCCTCCGCCCGCTCTTCGACGACGCGTCGGCGCGACCCGACTTCGTCGATCTCGAACTCGACCTCGTCTCCGACCCGCGCCGTCGCGAAGAACTCCTGCGAATCTTCGACAGCACCACTCTCATCGTCTCCCGACACGACTTCGCGGGCGTCCCCGCAGACCTCGAAAAAATTTATACGGACGCGACGAGCGTCCCGCGCGCCGTCACGAAGCTCGCCTTCCACGCCGCGGACGCGACCGACTGCCTGCCGCCCCTCAGGCTGCTCGAACGCGCGCGCCGCGACGGTCGGGAGATGATCGCCGTCGCGATGGGCGAGGCGGGACTCCTCACGCGCGTGCTCGCGCCCTCGCGCGGAGCGTTCCTCACCTACGGCTCGCCCGACGACGAGCACGCGACCGCGCCCGGACAGATCAGCGCCGAAGACTTGCGCGCCATCTACCGGATCGATTCGATCAGCGGGCGGACGATGATCGCCGGGCTCGTCGGCTCGCCCGTCGCTCACTCCGTCTCGCCGCACATGCACAACGCCGCGTTCGCCGCCGTCGGCGTGGACGCCGTCTACCTCCCCTTCGAGGTGCGCGACGCGCGCGAGTTCGCGCGCCGCATGGCTCACCCGCTGACGCGCGAGCTCGACTGGAACCTGCGCGGCTTCAGCGTCACCGCGCCGCACAAGGGCGCGATCATTGAAACGCTCGATTTTGTCGAAGAGTCCGCGCGCGAGATCGGCGCGGTCAACACCGTGGTCGTCGAAGGCTCGGGGCTTCGCGGCTACAACACGGACGCGCCCGCCTCGCTCGCGCCGCTCGAAGGCTTGATCGATCTCGTAGGCGCGCGCGTCGCCGTCCTCGGCGCGGGCGGCGCGGCGCGCGCGCTGCTCCGGAGCCTGCGCGCGTCGGGCGCGCTCGCGACCGTCTTCGCGCGCGACGCTTCCCGCGCGCACGCGCTCGCCGAACGCTTCGGCGCGGCGTCGGAACGGATCGCGGGTGCGCGCTTCGCGGGGTTCGACGCGGTCGTCAACGCGACGCCGCTCGGCACGCGCGGCGCGCGCGAAAGCGAAACGCCCGCGACCGCCGACCAGCTGCGCGGCGTGAGAGTCGCCTACGATCTCGTCTACAATCCTTCCGAGACGAGATTCATGCGCGAGGCGCGCGGGGCGGGGTGCGAGAGCGTCGTCGGCGGTCTCTCGATGCTCGTCGCGCAAGCCGCCGCGCAGTTCGAGCTGTGGACGGGAGAGCCCGCGCCGACAGAGGTGATGAGAGACGCGGCGCAGAGGCGTTTGAAGTGATGGATCGTTACAGCCGGCAAATCCTGTTCGCCGGGATCGGCAGGGAAGGGCAGCGTCGCCTGCGCGCATCAAGCGCGCTCGTCGTCGGCTGCGGCGCGCTCGGCTCGGCGCAGGTCGAGGCGCTGGCGCGCGCGGGCGTCGGCCACCTGCGCGTCGTCGATCGCGACTTCGTCGAGGAGTCGAATCTCCAGCGGCAGACGATGTTCACTGAAGCCGACGCGCGCGAGCGTCTGCCGAAGTCGGTCGCGGCGGCGCGGCGCGTCGCCGCGATCAATTCCGACGTCGCGGTCGAGGCTGAGGTCGCCGACGCGCGGCACGACAACATCGAGCGCTTCGTCCGAGATCGCGACATCGTCCTCGACGGCACGGACAACTTCGCGACGCGATACCTGGTCAACGACGCGTGCGTGAAACACAACGTCCCGTGGGTCTACGGCGCGGCGGTCGGCTCCTACGGCGTGACGATGACCGTCAGACCGCGCGCGACCCCGTGCCTGCGCTGCGTCTTCGAGGACGTGCCGCCCGCCGCCTCCGCCGAGACGTGCGACACGGCGGGCGTCATCATGCCGATCATCTCGGTCGTCGCCGCCGTCCAGATCAGCGAAGCCCTCAAGCTCCTCGTCGGGAAGACGGAAGACCTGCACGGCGCGCTCATGCAGTTCGACGTGTGGCGCAACGAGTGGCGGCGGATCAAGCTCGGTCGTCCCGCGCCCGAGTGCCCCACCTGCGCGCTCGGTCGCTACGACACGCTCGAAGCCGAGGCGCGCGAGTTCGCCGCGGTGATGTGCGGGCGCGACGCCGTGCAGATTTCTCCGGCGACCGCTTCGCAGATCGATCTCGCCGCGCTCGCCTCGCGCCTGCGCGCCGCGGGCGAGGTCAGGGCGAACGAGTACCTCGTGCGCCTGAGCGCCGACGGCTTCGAGCTGACCGTCTTCAAAGACGCGCGCGCCATCGTGCGCGGCACGGACGATCCCGCGACGGCGCGCTCGCTCTACGCGCGCTACGTCGGCAGTTGAGGCGTGAAGTGCCGAACGTTTCGGAGGGAGAGGTGATGGGCGACAGCCGGGAAGAGGACTTCGATAGAGAGGTGCGGCGCGGCATCTACGATTTCACCGAGCGCGAGGGGCTGCCGCCGACCGTCTCGCAAGCCGCGTCGGAGCTTCCGCGCGGCGCGGACGAGATCGCCGCGTCGCTGCGCCGCCTCGCGGAAGCGCACGTCCTCGTCTTGCAGCGAGACTCCGACGAGATTCTGATGCTGCCGCCGTACTCGGCCGTGCCGACGCCGTTCGTCGTGGAGTCGGAAGGTCGGACGTATTTCGCCAACTGCGTATGGGACGCGCTCGGCGTGCCGGCGATGCTCAAGCGCGACGCCGAGATCAAAACCTCGTGCGGCTGCTGCGGCGCGTCGATGAACATGAGCATCGCCAACGATGTGCTCGCCATGGCTGACGGCGTCGTCCACTTCGCGCTCCCGGCGGCGCGCTGGTGGGACGATCTCGTCTTCACTTGAAAGACGATGCTGCTCTTCCGGTCGGAGGGGCACGTCGGGAAGTGGTGCGGCGATTGGAACCTCACGCGCGGAGAGACGTTCACGCCGGAACAGTGCTGGCTGCTGGCGCGCGGGTGGTTCGACACAAACCGCGGCGAGCCGCAGTGGAGGCGCCGGACGGTCGAGGAGGCGCAGGCTCTCTTCGACGCGCTCGGTTTCAACTCGCCCTTCTGGCGTCTGGGCTGAAAGGATCGACTGAAGCGACCTCGCGCGGCTCGGGGGCAAAAGTTCCTGACGACGCTTAAGTGTCGGCTGGTTTCGGCAACCTCCTCTTTCGGGTTATCATCACAGCGTCGTTCATCGCTCCCGCCCGAAACCGCCCGCGCGTTTCGCGCCGGCGCAAGCAAAATTCCGCGGCACAACTTTCCGAATGGTCAACAACACAACCCGATCCCGCGTCGCCAGTCTCGTCCTTTCACTCGTCCTCGTCGCACTCTCCGCCCCGACGGCGCGCGCGGGCGGTCCCGTCGTGTGGGAGACAGACACGCGCGAGGAGATGTTGAAGGGCGAGGCGCGCGGCGTCTCCGTCACGGACGCGGGCGCGCTGATGCTCGCCCCGCGCTTCACGCAGGTCTTCGACACCGAGCAGGCTTACGTCTGGTCGAGCGCGTCCGACTCTCAGGGCAACGTCTACCTCGGCACGGGGCACGACGGGCGCATCTTCCGCGTCGGCTCGGACGGCAAGGGCGCGCTCTTCCACGACACGGCGGAGCTGGACGTGTCCGCCCTCGTCGTCGGCAAAGACGGCGCGCTCTACGCGGGCACCTCGCCGGAGGGGAAGGTTTATCGCATCACGGCGGACGGGAAAGCGGCGGAGTATTTCGATCCGCCCGACAAGTACATCTGGTCGCTCGCCGTGATGTCGGACGGCGCGCTCGCCGTCGGCACGGGCGATCAGGGGAAGATTTACCGCGCGCGCGCGGCGGGCGCGAAGCCGCAGGACTCACTCCTCATCGACATCAACGAGACGCACGTCATCTCGCTCGCGTCGGACGCGCAGGGCAACCTCGTCGCGGGAACCGATCCGGGCGGGCTCGTGCTGCGGGTCTCGCCGCAGGGCAAGGCGTTCGCGCTCTTCGACTCGCCGCTGCGCGAGATTCACTCGATCGCGCCGGCGGCTGACGGCTCGCTCTACGTGCTCGCGCTGAGCGACGCGGCGTCGGGCGGGCGCAGCCAGCCTTCGACCCCTTCGGCTTCGTCGTCGGGCGCGGGCTCGCAGGGGACGACCGTCACGTCGAGCGTCGTGGTCGAGGAGGCCGGCGGCGGTCAGACCGCGCAGTTCGGCGCGCAGCCGCAGGCGACCGCGCGCAGCCGCAGCGATCTCTCCACCGCGCGCAGCGCCGTCTTCCACCTGCTCTCAGACGGCGGCTCGGACGTGCTCTGGAGCTCGCCCACGGCGACGGCGTTCTCCGTCGCGCCCAGACCGGCGGGCGGCGCGCTGATCGGGACGAACGACAAGGGGCGCGTCTACATGGTGACGGACGACGGGCGCGACACACTGCTCGTGCAGTCGAGCGAGGATCAGATCTCTTCCTTCGTCGTGCGCGGCGCGGAGGTGTTCGCCGCGTCGAGCAACCAGGGGAAGCTCTTCCGCCTCGACAACGCGCCGGCGGGCGAGGGCACTTACGAGTCGCCCGTGCGCGACGCGAAATTCAACGCCGCGTGGGGTCGCATCTGGTGGCGCGGTCGCGGCGCGGTCGAGTTGCAGACCCGCTCGGGCAACACCGAACGACCCGACACGACGTGGAGCGACTGGAGCGCGCCCTACCGCGCGCCCGCGGGCGAGGCGATCACGAGCCCGCGCGCGCGCTTCATACAGTGGCGCGCGGTGTTGCGCGCGCCCTCAGGGGCGGGCGAGGCGGCGCGCGTCGAGGACGTGAGCGTCGCCTACCTGCCGCGCAACGTCGCGCCGGAGGTCTTGTCGATCACGACGCTGCCCGTCGGGGTGGCGCTGCTGCCCGCGATAGTGATGCAGACCGATCCGAACGTCGAGGCGTCGGGCATCGACCCGTCGATCTTCGGGCCGACGCCGCAGGTCCCGGCGCGGCGCGCGTACCAGCGCGGCGCGCTCTCCCTGCAATGGCAGGCTGAAGATCGCAACGGCGACTCGCTCGAATACGCCATCTACTACCGCTCGCTCGGCGAGGGCAGCTTCCGGCTGCTGAAGGATCACCTGCGCGACAACTTCTTCACCGTCGACGGCGCGGCGCTCGGCGACGGCCGCTACGTCTTCCGCGTCGTCGCGACCGACGCGCCGGACAACGCCGTGGGCGCGGCGCTCTCGGGCGAGCGCACGAGCGAGCCCGTCGAGGTCGATAACACGCCGCCGGTGGTGCGCGCGGCGGGCGAGGCGAGGATCGCGGGCGAACGGGTCACGTTGAGCTTCGTCGCGGAGGACGCGGGCGGCATGGTCAAGCGCGCGGACGTGAGCGTGGACGGCGGCGCGTGGCGCGCGGTCTTCCCCGACGACGGCATCGCCGACAGCCCCAGGGAGACCTTCACGCTCGATCTGCCGCTCGCCGGCGCGGGCGAGCACACCGTCGCCCTGCGCGGCTTCGACGCGAGCGGCAACATGGGCAACGCGCGCGTCGTCGTGAGGAAGTGAGAGGGAGCTGTTAGCTGTTAGCTGTTAGCTGTTAGCTGTTAGCCATTAGCCGGCAGCCTCTCCTGGCTCGGCGGGAGAGTCACAATGAAAGAAGCCGCGCGGTTCACAATGGATTGGCTAACGGCTAATAGCTAACAGCTCTCTGAAGGATTGGCTAACAGCTAATGGCTAACAGCTCCCTACACGATACCGTATGACCCGCGTTGGAAAGCGTGCGCGCGGGCGGGCGCGGGTAAGTCGAAGACTCTGAAAGCAATAGGTTGACCGCGACGCCGCCTGTGGCATCCGTCTTGCTCAGGAATAGTGGCGAGACGAACGCGGTCTCTCCCTTTAAGTCCCTCCCCAATCGCGTCTCGGAAAAAGCGAACACCGGGAGGTCAAAGGGCAACGATGATGAAAGGATTACGCAACATTCTGGGGACGGCTCTGGTGGCTTGCGTGCTCGCGTCGGGCGCGCTGGGCGCGGGCTTCGTCGATCAGCGCAAGGGCGAGGAGAAGAAGGAACCGCCCAAGCAGGAAAAGATCGTCACCAAAGAACCGAAGCAGCCCAACCGCAACGAGCAGCCGCGCAACAACAACCAGCCGAACCGGGGTAACGACAACAAGAAGCCGCCTTTTTGAAGGCGGGCGGCGCGAGAAAAAGGTCAGAGGCGAGCGAGTCCCCCACGCTAGACTCACTCGCCTCTTTTTTCGTCGGGCTGTCGCGCGGTCGCAACGTCAAGGAGTAAGGTGATGAAACGAGGGGTGAAGAAAATCGGATCGGCGGGCTTGCTCCTGTCGCTCGCCTTGTCGCTCGCGGCGCTCGCGCCCACCTCCGCGGCGCGGCAGCGCGCCGCGTCCGTGGACGAGCGCACGCTCGCCCAAGCCGAAGCCTACACGGGCGACCGCTTCGACTATTTCACGGAGACGCCGCGCGGCGCGCACGTCGCCGCCCTGCGCCGCCCGCGCGCGGAGATGCTGCGCGCCATCGACGACGGCCTCGCGGAGCTGTTCCGCGTCGCCCGGCGCAACGGCTACGGCGCGCGCCTGAACCATTCCGACTACACCGTCTTCATCGGTCGCGCGGATCGCACGCGCAACCGCGACGGACAGTATTCGCCCGACGTCGCCATCGGCGCGGCGCAGTACCGCGGCAGCGTCTACGATCAGGGAGGCTACGTTTACGCGGCGGGGATCGTCTCCTCGTTCTCCCCTTGCGCCTTCGTCATCGCGGAGCACGAGAGCGACTGGGCGCGCGTCTCGAACGTCGTGCGCTACGAGGGCGAGCACCTCGTGCTCTACCACAACGACCGCCGCCGCTACCAGCAGACCTACGATCACTCGCGCGGCGGCTCGCACCCGATACTGCAATGACGGGGGAAGGTGATAGGGGTCGGGGAAAGACAAGAAAAATTTGCGGCGCGGTTCGGACTCGATAAACGAGAATTCCGAACCGCGCCGCAGCCTTTATAATCTAACCTCTAACCTCTAACCTCTATCCCCTACCCCCTACTTGATGACTTTCACCGTCACGATCAGGATCAGCCCCTTGTCCTTGAGCGTCGCCGTTCCGACCACGACCCGCTCGCCGTCGCGCAGGCTCGCCCCGGTGTTGATACCCGTCGAGAGGTAGCTGCTCGGCGTGAAGACGTTGGTGCTGAGCGAGAAGCGGAGGTTCTCCAGTTGGACGGAGGATGAGCCGCTTGACGTGGAACTGATCGAAATAGGCCCGACGTCGTAGTTATACGTCGCCCCGATCTCTCGCGTCTCGGAGGTCTTAGCCGCGAGCGCGTCCACGTCGGCGACGCCCATGCCGTTGATGCGCTTGCCTTCCTTGACCCGGTTGCTGATCGAGGCGATGAGGCGGTAGCCCTTGTAGGTGAGCGTGGACTGGAGCTGTTTGACCACGTCCTTCAGCTCAGCCGGGTACTGATCGGAAGGGCTCTCGGTCTGCGACGCGATCAGCACGTGCATCCGCAGATCGATGTCCGTGCGCGGCGCCTCGGGCGTGTCCAGGCGCTTCAGAGCCTCCTCGATGGAGGCGATGTTTTCGGGGAAGTCGCGCACGATGATCGTGTGGAACTCGTTGCTCGCGCTGACCTGCGCGCCCTTGAAGCCGCTCGTCAGAAGCCTGAGGACGGGGAGCAATTCGTCCGGGTTGCGGTTGCGCACCTCGAAGACGCGGCTCTTGAAACCGGTGTTGGTGACGTAGTTGTCCGCGGGGGCGGGCGTCGGCTGCGACTGCTGCGCGCGCGCGGCGGAGGCGCAGAGCGCGACGATCAGGAGTGCGGGCACGAGTGTTTTAAGTTTCGCTGTGAACATGATGTCTCCTACTTTCTCTCTCCGTTCTCATTCTTTGGTTCGTTCGGGTCGGGCGCTTCGGATTTCCGCGGCGCGAGCCAGATGATGCGGATGCTCGGGTCGGCGGTCTGAATCTCGATGCGCGAGACTTCGGGCGCGGCGGTCGCGGGCGACGCGGACTCGCTCGCCCCGCGCGTGCCGTCGACCGACGGCGTGGCTTGCGCGACCGTCGCGCTCTCGTCATCATGCGCGACTGTGTTAAGCACCGGCTCGCGCCGACGGTCGGGCGCCGCGCGCCGCGTCGACTCTCTGCGCGGAGCTGCCGCCGTCCGAGTCGGGTTCGGCGTCGGCTCATTCTTCTCTGCGTTTTGCTGCGAGGGTGCCTCCGACCCTCTACGCTGCTCCTGCTGCGGCGCGTCCGCTATCTGCCCGCCGCTCGCGAGTGGTGTAGTCGTCTCGCGCACGCCGCCGCGGAAATGTTGGAGCGCGAGCGCGAGGACGAAGAGCGCGACGGCGAACGCGGTCGCGTAAGCCGCGCGCCGGCCGAAGAGCGCGGCGACGAACGAGGGCGTCGAAGGCTCGCGGTCGCGCGAGATTTTTTCCAGCACCGAGCCCCGGATGTTCGCGTAAAACTCCGCGCCGAACTCCGGCGTCTCGAACGCCTCGAAGAGCAGCGCGCGGCTCTCCCGAAACTCGCCCGCGACTTTGCGGCAGTCTCCGCACGCGGCGACGTGCGCCTCGACTTCGTCGCCCCTCGCGCCGCCGAGATCGCCCGCCGCGTAGAGCGGCAGAAGCGCGGCGGCTCGCTCGCAGTTCATCCCCCTCATCGCGCCCCGCCTCCTTTCGCCAACAACCTGTCGCAGTAAATCTTGATCTTCGAGCGCGCGGTCGAGACCTGCGAGCGCACGGTGACGGGGCGCGAGCCGAGCGCGCGCGCCGTCTCCTCGGTCGAGAGCCCTTCCAGATCGCGCAGGACGAGCGCGGCGCGCTCCTTCTCCGGCAGCGTCGCGAGCGCGCGGCGCACGAGCGCGAGCTGCTGCGCCCGCAGCGTCTCGCCCTCCGCGTCCGCGCCGCCGCGCGGGCTCTCGAAAGCCGCGCGCCCGCGATCAGGATCGAGGTCGTCGAGCTGCCCGACAGCGCCCGCGCGACGCTTGCGCGCGAGGTCGTGGCAGACGTTGACGGTGATGCGGTAGAGCCAGCCCTGAAAATCTTCGCCCGCGCGGAAGCGGTCGAGGTACTTGAAGACGCGCAGGTAAACTTCCTGCGCCGCGTCGCGCGCGTCCTCGCGGTTTCCCAACAGCCGCCACGCGACCGAGACGACGCGCTGCTCGGTCGCGAGCATGATGCGCTCGAAGGCGAGCGAGTCGCCGGCGCGGGCTCTGGCGACGAGCGCCGCGAGGGGATCGGCGCGCTCTTCGCCCCGCGTCCGCTGCGGCGCGTCGTGCGCGCCGGTCATAAACAGGTGTGCGATCTCGGCTGACATTCGTCGTCCTCTCAAGTCTCCCACCTCACACTACCCCGCCCCGCGCGGAAACGTTGAAAACTTTAAGCGAAAAAGGTTGAAAACCTTTCCGTGGCTGAAACGTCTAAGGGAGAGTGTCGTTCCACTCGTTTGCGGCGAGGGGGCGAACCGCACGGAAGTCGCGGCGGGAGTTGACGCGCCGCGCGTCGAGGCTCTACAAAGTCAGCTCGGCATAATTTCACGAGAGAAGGGACGCGATCCCGCGACGACCGAGCCGGGATCGGGAGAATGTGTACGATGGGGACAAACCGGATCAAGTTAGCCGCGACGCTCTTCGCCGTCGCGCTCGCCTGCGGCGGCTACGCGGCGGGCTCCTCAGCCGCGGCGCCGCGCAGAGCCGCCGCGAAGAGATCGGCTGACGCGCGCACAGTCTACAGCCAGCACTGCGCGAGCTGCCACGGCGAGGACGGCGACGCCAGGACAGAGAAGGGCGAGCTCTACGGCGCGACGGACTTCACGAGCAAGAAGTGGTGGGACAAGGAGCACCCTTCAGACGCGCGCCTGCGCCGCGCCATCAGCGCCGGCAAGCGCGGCGGGATGCCCGCCTTCGGCAAGCGACTCTCCGCGGCTGAGGTCAGCGCGCTCGCCACATACCTTCGCGGCTTCAAGGGTAGGTGAGAGAACTGTCCGTTGTCCGTTGTCCGTTGTCCGTTGTCAGTTGCTCATTGTCGGTTGTCCGTTGTCAGTCGTCCGTTGTTCGCGACTCGCAGACTCGCCGCCGAGAGGGTCGTCGCATTCGACGGATTGAAAACAACTGACCACGGACAACTGACTACTGACCACTGACAGAGGTTCGACTTTGGGCTTCCCACGCGCGAGCGGCGTGCTGCTGCACCCGACGAGTCTGCCGGGGCGTTACGGCGTCGGCGACCTCGGCGACGAGGCGCTCGCCTTCGCGGACTTCCTCGCCGACGCGGGGCAGACGCTCTGGCAAGTCCTGCCCCTGGGACCCACCGGCTACGGCGATTCGCCCTACCAGTGCTTCTCCGCCTTCGCCGGCAACACCCTCCTCGTCAGCCCCGAACGACTCGTCGAAGACGCTCTGCTCGACGAATCCGATCTCGACGCCGCGCCGCGCTTCCCCTCAGACCGCGTGGACTTCGGCGAGGCGATCAAGTTCAAAAATCGACTCCTCGCGCGCGCCTTCGACAACTTCAAGCGCGCGGCGCGGGCCGCGCCGCGCGCGGAGTTCGCCGCGTTCCGCCGGCGCGAGTCCGCATGGCTCGCTGACTACGCGCTCTTCCGCGCCTTGAAGGACGCGCGCGGCGGCGCGGTGTGGAACGAGTGGGAGCCGCCGCTGATGCGGCGCGAGGCGGGCGCGCTCGCAGGCGCACGCGTCTTATTGCGTGAAAAGATCGAGGCGCACGAGTTCTCGCAGTTCCTTTTCTTCCGACAGTGGGCGGCGCTCAGAGACTACTGCCGCGCGCGCGGGGTGCGTGTCGTCGGCGACGTCCCCGTCTTCGTCGCCTACGACTCGGCGGACGTGTGGGCTGCGCGCCACCTCTTCAAGCTCGACGAAGGCGCGAGCCCGCGCGTCGTCGCCGGAGTCCCGCCCGACTACTTCAGCGCGACGGGTCAGCTCTGGGGCAACCCCGTCTACGAGTGGGACGCGAGGAGGTCTGAAGTGATCGACTGGTGGGTCGGTCGCGTCAGGGCGACGCTCGGCCTCGTCGATGTCGTCCGCATGGATCACTTCCGCGGGTTCGCCGCGAGCTGGGAGGTGCCGGCTGGCGACAAGACGGCGGAGCGCGGACGCTGGGTCGAATCGCCGGGCAGGGAACTCTTCGCGGCGATCACGCGCGAGCTGAACGATCCGCCGATCATCGCCGAAGACCTCGGCGTCATCACGCCCGACGTCGAGGCGCTCCGCGACGAGTTCGGCTTCCCCGGCATGAGGGTCTTGCAGTTCGCCTTCGGCGGCGACGCCGCGAACCGCGACCTGCCGCACAACTACCACCCGAACGTCGTCGTCTACATCGGCACGCACGACAACGACACGACCGTCGGCTGGTTCAACTCCGCCGCCGGGCGTGACTCGACGCGCGACGCCGCGCGGATCGAGCGCGAGCGCAAGTTCTGTCTCGACTACTTGAAGTCGGACGGCGCCGAGATTCACTGGGACTTCATCCGCGCCGCGCTCGAATCGGTCGCCGACACGGCGATCACGCCGTTGCAGGACATTCTGGGTCTCGACAGCCGCGCGCGAATGAATCTTCCGGCGAGCACCGAAGGCAACTGGTCGTGGCGATGCGAGCCCGGCGCTTTAACACGCGAGTTGAGCGCGCGCCTGAGAGGGCTGACCGAGCTCTACGGGCGCATACCTAAGACGGGCGGGGTTGATTAGAAGTCATTTCAAACTTAGCCACAGAGGACACACAGATCACACAGCACCCGCCCGCTTGCGGCAGGCGGTTCCGACATGGAACGCACGGACGTTAGAGCCTGCCGGCATTCTTCCCTGCGGCTAGTCCGACCGCGTCCAACGCGCGCGCGATCTCCGCGTTGCGCATGAACCAGCGCCAGACGTTCGCGGTGCGCAGGTTCTCCGCGCTCAGCAGCGTGATGCCGACGTTGATGCCGATCACGTCCGGGTCCACCCAGCCGGTCGTGGGGTTGAAAGCGTCCGTGAAGCCGTAGCGCCCGTAGACTCGCCCGCCGAAGCGCGCGCGCATCTCGCGCAGGGCGGGCACGGAGATGTCGGGCGTGAACATGAGCGAGCCGCCCGCGGCGCAGGGGACGACCGTGCCGTCGATCGACGGATCGCGCGGCGGGCCGCCCCACGCCACGTAGCCGCGCACGCTGTCGGACGCCGTGATGCCCCAGACGTTCTCCGCGTAGCCGGGGAACTCTGTAGAGAGCGCGAGGCAGAACTGTCTGTGCGCGCGCGTCGCGGCGACGGAGTTGGCGAAATAATCTGTGAACGGATACCAGCCCTCGCGGCGACCGCGGAAATCGACCCACGCGTGCGAGTATTGATGGACGAAGAGGGGGCCGCCCGTGACGTAGGTGTAGCCCGCGTAGGTGATGCGCTCGCGCCGCCAAGCCCTCCACACGCGCGGCGTGACGGGGTGCGCGCGCGAGCCGACGGCGAGCAGATCGAGGACGAGGTGCTCGCTGTAGGTGTCCCACGTCGTTTTGAGGAAGCCGGTCTCGGGTCGCCAGCCGTGCGAGAGCCTGTGCGAGCGCGCGTCGAGCATCCAGGAGAAGTCCACGCGGTCGTAAATCTTCGTCGCGAGGCGGACGATCTCCGCGTCGTCGGGAAACGCGCCGCGCGCCGTGAGCATGCCGGCGAGCAAGAGCGCGGTGTCGATTGAGGAGACCTCGCTGTTCCAGCGGCGCGCGCCGGTCTCGGCGTCAGCCCAGTGGTAGAACCAGCCGTGGAACTGTTCGGCGCGCTCGGCGTAGAAGCGCAGCGTCGCGCGCACTCGCTCTCTCGCCCGCTGCGGCTCGACCCACCGTCGCTCGGCGGCGATGCAGAGCGCCGTCAGACCGAAGCCGGTCGCCGCGCTGCTCGCGACGTTGTGGTGGTTGTCGCCCGCGGGGTAGTTCGTGCCGTCGGTGTGCGCGCGGTCGAGGACGAGACCCGTCCGCGGATCGGCCTGCTCCCAGAAATAGAGGAACGCGCGGCGCGAGAGGTCTTCGAGAAACGCGTCGTCCTCGGCGGAGAGGCTTGCGCGCGCGACCGCCCGCGCTCTCTGGGCGACGGCGGGGTTCGGGGCGACGAGAATGATCAGCAGGAAGAGCGAGAAGAGTCGCGCGCCAGCGCGACGTTCGGAGCGCGTGGCACGGGGCGTGGCGTCGATGATGCGTGCGCGCGGCCGAAGCATCGGTTATCTCTCGACGACATCGAAGCCCGCTTCGAGTCCCCCCTCGGAACTCGTGCCCACGGTGACCTTGAACGCGCCGGGCTCGACGCGGAAGCGCATGCCGCGGTCGTAGAAGCCGAGTTCGGCGGGCGCGAGCGCGAACGTGACGCGCCGCCTCTCGCCCGCGCGCAAGGAGACGCGCTCGAAGCCTTTCAACTCCGCGACGGGGCGCGAGACGCTCGCCACCACGTCGCGCACGTAGAGCTGGACGACCTCGTCACCCGCGCGCGCGCCCGTGTTCTCGACATCGACGCTCACCGTCAGGCGACCGACCGGCGTGATGCTCTGCGCGCCCAGCCGCAAATTCGAGAGCTTGAAGGTCGTGTAGCTCAAGCCGTAGCCGAAGGGGTAGAGCGGCGTCCACGGCACGTCGAGGAATTTCGAGGTGTACTTGTTGCCCGCGTCGGGCGGGCGACCCGTGTTCAGGCGGTTGTAGTAGAGCGGGAGTTGACCGACCGCGCGCGGGAAGGTGACGGGGAGCTTCGCGCCGGGGTTCGCGTCGCCGAAGAGCACGTCCGAGATCGCGCCTCCCGCCTCCGTCCCGGCGAACCACGTCTCGAGGATGGCGGGCGAGTTGTCGGCGATCCAGCCCAACGTCAGAGGGCGACCGTTCATCAGGACGACGACGTAGGGCTTGCCCGTCGCGTGGATCGCCTGGATCAACTCGAGCTGCCTGCCGGGCAGATCGAGCGACGTGCGCGACGCCGCCTCGCCGCTCATCTCTGCGGTCTCGCCGACGGCGACGATGACGGCGTCCGCCTCGCGCGCGGCGCGCACGGCTTCGTCGAACGCGTTCGCGCCGACGTGCGTGGTCGCGAGCCGCGCCGAGGCGGGGTCGGGCGCGGCGACAGAGTTAGTGGCGCCCGCGTTCGTCGCCACGGGCGGCGCGGCGTCGTAGTTGCCGGTCACGCCCCTGCCTTCGATGGCGACGCCCTTCGCGAATAAGATTTTAGTCTGCGGCGAGACCTTCGACTTGATCCCTGAGAGCAGTGAGACGGTGTCTTCGACGCGGCCGTCGCCCGCCCACGACCCCATCGGCGCTTTCGGATCGTCGGCGAGCGGCCCGACGACGGCGAGCGCGCGGACGTTCTTGTCGAGCGGCAGGGTGTTGCGCTCGTTCTTCAGAAGCACCATCGAGCGCGCCGCGATCTCGCGCGCGGCTGCGCGGTGTTCGGCGCTCAGCGTCACTTTCCCTTCGAGCGTCTCGTCGGCGTAGGGACGCTCGAAGAGCCCGAGGCGGAACTTGACGCGCAGGACGCGCCGCACGGCTTCGTCGATCTGCGCGACGGTAAGTTTCTTCTCATTCAACAGCGCCGCGCCGTGCTGGTTGTAGAGGCGGCTGACCATCTCCACGTCGACGCCCGCCGCGAGGGCGAGCCGCGCCGCGTCCTTGCCGTCCGCCGCGACGCCGTGGCGGATCAGCTCGTCGACCGAGGTGTAGTCGCTGACGACCACGCCGTCGAACTTCCACTCGCCGCGCAGCACGTCCGTCAAGGTGAAAGGGTTGGCGGAGACGGGCACGCCGTTGAGCGCGTTGAAGCCGCTCATGAACGTGCCGACGCCCGCGTCGACGGCGGCTTTGAAGGGCGGGAGGTAGATTTCGCGCAGCGTCCTCTCGGAGATGTCCACGGTGTTGTAGTCGCGCCCGGCTTCCGCCGCGCCGTAGGCGACGAAGTGCTTGGCGCAGGCGACGAGGCGGTCGGGCGCGGAGTAGTCGTCGCCCTGAAAGCCGCGCACGCGCGCGCGGGCGAACGCCGAGCCGAGGTACGGGTCTTCGCCCGCGCCCTCGACGACGCGCCCCCAGCGCGCGTCGCGCGCGACGTCGACCATCGGCGCGAACGTCCAGCGCACGCCCGCGGCCGCCGCCTCGCGCGCGGCGATCTGCGCCGAGCGCTCGGCGGCGGCGGGGTCGAAGCTCGCGGCTTCTCCGAGCGGCACGGGGAAGAGCGTGCGGTAGCCGTGGATCACGTCGAAGGCGAAGAGGTGCGGAATCTTGAGGCGCGACTCGTTCATCGCG
>JAIVJC010000022.1 GCA_020200235.1 Acidobacteriota bacterium
GGGTGAGCCTGCGCCTGATCTTTCGTGTGCGGGGGTTTGGGAGCGCCGCGGTTGAGGCGCGCGGGCGCGGCGTCCGCCTCGTCGGTCGCGGACTGCACGAGCTGCGGGGCGCGGCTCGCCGAGAGGTGCGAGCGCGATTCTTCGAGGAGCGCGGCAGCTCGCGTCGAGCGCGCCCTCTGGAGGCTGCGGACGGCGGCGATGGTCAGGGGACCGTCGGCGGGCTCGCGCTCCAGGCGGCGCAGCACTTCGGCGTAGCGGCGCAGCTCCGGCGTGGGCGTCGTGAAGCTGCCCTCGTCGGCCTCTTCGTCCTCGACGACGTAGGCGAGGTGCTCGACCGCCGCCGCGTAGTCGGCGGCGCGGTGGTAGAGCGCGCCGAGCGCGTAGTGGACGAGCGGCGGCGCGTTCTTCATCGAGTGGAGGACGGATTCGCCCGCGGCGATCACTTCGTTGATCTCGAAGCCGAACCAGCGGCGGTCGTCCTCGCGGAGGATTTCGTGCGCGGAGAGGTAGAACTCGAAGGTGAGGCGCGTCTCGTGCTGCTCGGAGCGATCGACGGCGCGCCAGACGAAGAAGACGACGACGGCGAAGAAGATGATGACCGGGATGGGCAGCCCCAGCAGCGCGAGCATCGCGAAGATGACGAGGATCGCCACCAGCTTCTGCCCGAAGTCCCTCCCCTTGCCGCCCATAACTCTTAAACCCCGCCTGAAGACTTCAAGTTCCGTTCCGGAGCCCGACGCGCCCCAGGCATCAGTCGCGACCCCGCCGCAGTCGCTTCGTGATCGCCTCGCCCGCCGCGCGCGTCGAGAGCGTGCCGCCGAGATCGGTGGTCGTCTCGCGCGCGACGACCGCCTCTCTCACCGCGCGCTCGACCGCGCGACTCGCCTCGGAGTGTCCGAGGTATTCTAGCATCATCGCCGTGGTCAGAATAGACCCGACCGGGTTTGCCACGCCGCGCCCCGCGAGCGGCGGCGCGCTGCCGTGGACGGGCTCGAACAGAGAGACGCGACCCGGATGGATGTTGCCCGAAGCCGCGACGCCTAAGCCGCCCTGCAGCGCCGCGCCGAGGTCGGTCAGGATGTCGCCGAACAAATTGTTGGTGACGACCACGTCGTACTGCGCCGGGTTCAGGATCATGAACATCGCCGTGGCGTCCACGTACTGGTGGTTCGCCTCGACGCCGGGGTGGCGCGCCGCGACTTCGCGGAACACGCGCTGCCACAGATCGCCGCCGAACCGCTGCACGTTCGACTTGTCGCACATCGTCACCTTTTTTCGACCGCGCTCGCGCGCGTACTCGAACGCCGCGACGATGATCCTTTCGACGCCGCGCCTCGTGTTAAGTTCCTCCTGCGTGGCGATCTCTTCCGAAGTGTTCTTCTTCAGGAAGCCGCCCGCGCCGCAGTACGCGCCCTCGGTGTTCTCGCGGAAGACGACGAAGTCGATCTCTTCCGGTTTGCGCTCCCTCAGAGGCGTGAGCCGCGCGTCGAGCAGGCGCACGGGGCGCAGGTTGATGTAGAGATCGAGACCGCGCCGCATCCCCAGCAGGATGTCTTCGGCGTGCCGGTTCGACGGCACGCGCGGATCGCCGAACGCGCCCGCGAGGATGGCGTCGAAGTCGCGCGCGAGCATCTCCAACGCGCCTTCGGGCAGGCTCACGCCTTCGCTCAAAAACTTGTCCGCGCCCCAGTCGAAGTGTTGCAGATCGAGTTCGACGCCGTGCGTCCCGCGCAGCGCCTCGACGACGCGCACGGCTTCCGCAATCACCTCGGGTCCGATGCCGTCGCCCGCGACGACCGCTACTCGTTTCACTTTTCTCTCTGCCATGTCGATGGAAGCTCAGCGCGCGACGTTCTTCTCGACGCGCGGGAGGCTCGCGATGACGGTCTCGCCGACCGCCTGAAGACTCTTCGCGGAAATCTTGTCGAGCGTGTCGGTCGCCTCGTGCCAGTAGGGGTAGCCCGTGAGCTGTATGAGATCGACGGCGTGGATGCCCGCGCGCAGGAACGGCTCGTGGTCGTCGCCGCCGACCGGCTCCTCGCCCTCGACGAAGACGCTCTGGTAGCCGAGCTCCTTGCCGGTCTGCCAGATGATGTCTTTGAGCCAGCCCGTGCCCATCTCGTCGCGCGCGAGCTTGAGGTTCTTGTAGCCCACCATGTCGAGCAGGATCATCGCGCGCGCGCGATCCTTCTGCCCCTGCTCCGTCAGGCGCGCGACGAAGCGGCGGCTGCCGTAAGTGTTGTCGGGCTGATCGTCCGGCGTCCTGCACTCGTCCCAGCCGTTGCAGACAGCCTCCTCGCCGTCGAAGAAGACGAACCAGTAGGTGAGCGCGGGCTGCTGTTTGGTCGCGGCGAGAGCGCGCGCGATCTCGATTAGCGTGCCGGTCGATGAGCCGCCGTCGTTCGCGCCGAGGAAACGGATCCCCTTGATCGCCTTCGTGTCGTAGTGGCTCGCGACGATGATCGCGTCCGGCGACTTGCCCGGCAGCTCCGCCAGGACGTTCGCCATGCGGCGCGCGCCCGTCGGCGTCTGAGCGTCCCACTCGTCGGTCGAGACTTTCAGCCCGGCGGATCGGAGCTCGTTGACGATGTACTCGCGCGTGCGCGCAAGCTCCGCCGACCCGGCGTGGCGCGGACCCATCTCGACCATCCGGCGCACGTGCTCGAACGCGCGCGAGCCGTCGAACGCGGGGCGCGCGGCGTTCGCCTCTGTCGCTCTCGCGACCGGCGTCTGCGAGCCGCTCGTCGTGGTCGGCGGCGGGAGACTCCCGCTCGAATCGTTCTGACAGGAGGAGGAGCCGAGGGCGAGCAGCGCCGGCAGGAAAAGCAGGAGGCGGAGCGAGGTCGCGCCCCGCGCGGGAAGTTTCGTGCGTTGAGGCTTCATCGGCATCAGGCGCGCTCGGTCGGGGGCTTACCCGGTCACGACGGCGCGCGTCGAGTCGGCGCGGCGTCGTGCGGCTTACGGCGTCGTCGTAGTTTTCTTCCCCTCGGACTTGCGCGCGGAGCCGCCGTGCTCCGGCGGGCGGTGCGAGGCGCGCTGACGATGTGCGCGGGCGCGCCCCGCGCCGACCACGGCGTCGAGCCCTTTGCCGAGCGCGCGCAACGAGAGATCGGAGATGGCGCGGAAGGTCTGCGCCGCGGCGATGATCTCGAGCTCGGCGAGCGTGGCGAACTTTTGCTGGAGCGTCATGTCGCGGAAGTCGGTGCGTATGTCCTTCGTCGTCTCTTCGGTCGTCTGTTCGCGCTCGGGCTGCGGCACGGGTTGCAGCACGAGCGTGCCCGCGCGCTCGACCTTCGCCTGACACGCCAGCCGCTGCCCCGACGCGAGCCTCTCCGGGCTCAGGCGCGCGCGCTCGGCGTTCGTCAGGGACGAGAGCAGCGTCGCGCCCTCTTTCACGACGACGGCGCAGGCGTCGCACTCGCCCCGCCCCTCACACTCCGCGGGCAGCCGCACGCCCAGGCGCTTCGCGGCGTCCCACAGGTACGTCCCCTCGGCGACGACGCCGTGCTGCCCTTCGGGCGCGAACTCAACGTTGACGCTCATCACACACCTCTCGGCTTCTCTCGACAAGAATGAATTGCAGGGGAGACTGTCTGGAAATTACATCAACCGCCCGTAAAAGTAAAAAACGTGGAGTACGGACTCATTCGATTGCGGAATGTGGATTGCGGGTTGAGAAGGCATCCAGCGGCTCATTTAATCCGCAATCCGAAATCCGCATTCCGCAATGGTCTCAACTTGTGCCCGGCGCGGAGGCGAAGCGGACGCGCGGCTCTGCGGCGGAAGACTCTCGGTCGCGGCGCGCGTCTTTGCTGCGGCAGTCCGCGCAGTAGCCGAACATGCGGAGCGTGTGGTTGGTGATCTCGAACTTGTGGCGGGCGGCGATCTTGTCCTGCAACTTTTCCAGGTCGGCGGAGAAGAACTCGATGGTCTTGCCGCACTCGGTGCAGATCATGTGATCGTGGTGCGGGTGCTTGTAGTTGTGCTCGTAGCGCGTCCTCCCGTCGCCGAAGCGCACCTCGCGCGCGAGCCCGGCGTCGGTCAGCAGTTTGAGCGTGCGGTAGACGGTCGTCTGCCCGATCGCCGGGTCTTCGCGCTGCACGAGGCGGTAGAGGTCTTCGCTCGAGAGGTGCTCCTCGGTGCGGAGGAATACTTCGAGGATGAGATCGCGCTGCGCCGTGCGCTTCAGACCCGCGCGCTGGATGTGCTGGTGGAAAACTTCCTGCTCTTCAGTCATAAACTCTTCAAACCCGAACGCCGCCGGCGCAAGCCGCGCCGCTCCAGCGAGGAATGATTTGCGATGGCGTCAGTTTAACACCAGCCGCGCCGGGCTGTGAAGAAGTTGGAAGGCGCGCGCCCGGCGTGATATCTTCCTCAACGCGCCGGCCGGGGTGGCGAAATGGCAGACGCAACGGACTTATTTAGTTGAGCACGTCGGCGGGAAACCCCGACGCGAATGGAGTCAAAGTCGGCGAACCCTTAACAGATCGCGCTGATGGCAACGCCGAGCTAAGGCCGGATCGAAATCGATCCGGCAAAGTGTAGAGACGAGACGGCTCCCTCCTACACGCCCGCGCGGGCGCACGGAGAAGGCATCGCCCAGACCACGAACCGCCGAAAGGCGGGCGGCGAAAGCCGAAGTGGTAAGAAAATCCGTTGACCGTAAGGTCGTGCGGGTTCGAGTCCCGCCCCCGGTATCAGGATTTTTCCCGCGCGCTTGCTTTCGCCGCGCGTCGTTCCTACAATCGCGTGAGTTCCCCCCAGAATCGCCCCCGCAGTTGTGAGTTGGTTTCACCGAAAGGATACAGACTATGTCCGCACAAAATACGAACGACAGCCAGGGCAACACGGGGACTCCCGACATCGCCTACAACATCGTCAGCACCATCTACCACGCGCTGCAGGGCGCGGAGACCGAGGCGATGTACATCGCCGACGCCCAGCAGAGCGGCGACGAGGAGCTGATCAAATTCTTCACCAACCTGAAGGAGGAGAACGGGCGGCGCGCGACCGAGGCGAAGCGGCTGCTGGCGCGTCACCTCGGTCAGGGACAGGGCGGCTCTCAGGCTCAGGGGCGCAGCGCGGGCTGAACGTCAGCCTGGAATTAGCAACGAGCCGGAAGAAAAGACCGCGGGGCGCGGAGTAGACTTCTACTCCGCGCCCCGCGGTCTTTCGCGCGTCATCGGTGCCGAAGCCGACCGACCTGCGCGCTTAATACTTCGGCACGCTAGGGTCGACCTCGTTCGACCACGCGGTGATGCCGCCCTTCAGGTTCAGCAGGCGGCCCGCGATGCCCGCGCGCCGGAGCGCCTCGATGGCCTTCGCGCTGCGCCCGCCCATCTTGCAATGCACGACCGTCTCGCGGCTCTGGTCGATCTCGCCCATGCGGTTCAAGACCTGCCCGAGCGGGATCAGCTTCGAGCCTTCGAGCCGCGCCGCATCGTACTCGTTCTGCTCGCGCACGTCGATGATCTGTAGATCGTCGCCCGCGTCGAGCCGCCGCTTGAGTTCCGTCGCCGTGATCTCTTCCACGTCCTACCCCTCCTCGCTTCGTTAACTTGCCCCTAAGACTGCTTCGACAGGTCCCGCTTCGAGTAGTACCAGTCGGTCACTTCGTAGTCGGCGTTGGTCGTGCGCTTCTCGGCGTCGTCGAGCGTCTGCGGGGGCGGGACGATCACCTTTTCGCCGGGCTTCCAGTTGGCGGGCGTGGCGCAGGCGTTTGCGTCCGCCGTCTGCAAGCCGTCGACGACGCGCAGGATTTCGTCGATGTTGCGCCCCAGGCTCATCGGGTAGTAGATGAGCGCGCGGATGACGCCCTTCTCGTCGATGACGAAGACGGCGCGCACGGTCGCGGTCTCGGAAGCCGCCGGGTGGATGAGCCCGAACTTCTGCGCGACTTTCGTGTCGAGGTCGGCGATGACGGGGAAATCCACCTTCACGTCGAAGTGCTTCTGCAAGTCCCTGATCCACGCGATGTGCGCGGTGACGGAGTCGACCGAGAGGCCGACGAGCTGCACGTTCCGCTGCTTGAAATCATCGGAGCGGCGCGCGAACTCGACGAACTCGGTCGAGCAGACGGGCGTGAAGTCAGCCGGGTGCGAGAAGAGCACGACCCACTTACCCTTGAGATCGGAGAGCTTCAGCGTCCCGTTCGTGGTCTTCGCCTCGAAATCGGGGGCGGGCTCGTTGATGCGCGGGATGCCGCTATTGGTGGCTGCCGGTGCGCTTGCGCTCATAAGAAATCTCCTTTTCGTCTGTCTCTCACAACGATGTCTGCGAAGGATTTATTTTTTTCGGTTGCCCGCATGATTTATGTGAAGTGGCGACCGAAGTCAAGCGCGCACGCGCGCGCACCGTGCGGCGCGACGCTATAAATCTCTGCGGTGATTTGTTACATTCATGTTCACACGATATCGTGCAAGGCAGACGCACGCTACGGCGCAAGTCGGGGCGCGGACGAAGCGCGACTTCTCCGAATGCGCTAGAAACGGTGCGAAAGACAGCGTTTTTAGTGCGAATTGCCGCGACGCGCGTCTTGGCACGGTCATTGCTTTTACTCAAAACGGCGGCGGACATCGAGAGGCTCTCAAGGAGAGAGCGGACGTGCTAGCCGCCATTGCGAAGGAGGCTCGGAGATGATGACAAACACGGCGCGACGCGCCACGAATTTCATCGCGGTTCTCGCACTGCTCGCCGCGACGGTGGTCCCGGCGGACGCGCAGAGGCGCACGCGACCGCGCATCAGGCGCACCACGCGCACGACGCGCACGACGCGCACGGTCACGCAGCCCGCGCTCAGGTACTACACGCTGGCGACCGACACGACCGTCCGCGTCCGCCTCGACAGCGAGCTCAACTCGAAGACGGCGCGCGTCGGCGACACCTTCTCGACGACCACGACCGAGCCCGTCTACGGCGAAGGCGTCGAAGTGATCCCGGTCGGGAGCAAGGTCTGGGGTCGCGTCACAACGGTAACTCGCGCGGGTCGGCGCACGCCGGGCAACATCTCCGTCCGCTTCACGTCGGTCGAGCTGCCTAACCGCGCGCGCTACACGATCAACGGATCGCTGACGACCCTGCAGGCGGACGACGTCAACGCCGACAACGAGAGCACGGTCAAAGGCACCTCGAACCGCAAGCGCGACGCGGTCTTCATCGGCGGCGGCGCGGCGACGGGCGCGATCATCGGAGCCATCGCCGGCGGCGGCAAGGGCGCTGGCATCGGCGCGATCATCGGCGGCGCACTCGGCACCGGGGCTCGCGTCTACGAGAAAGAGCAGGACGCGGAAGTGAAGTCGGGCACGGAGTTCGGCGTCGCACTCAACCAGAGCCTGCGCCTGCCCGAGTACCGGACGACCGTGAGGTAAGTTCTCACGAGATCGGCAACCCTCGCAGGTTGTCGGTGCGGAGGGGGTCTCGTCAGCGAAGGGGAGAGCGCGGGCGAGACCTCCGACAAAATCTGAGACGAACAATCTTTAAGGGTTCGGTCGCCCCTGTCACTACGTAAGCGAGCGACCGTAACGAAGAGAGACCCGCAGCGAAGGGGAGAGCGCTGCGGGTCTCTCTTTTTGTGTTAGCAGATAGCTATTAGCTGTTAGCTATTAGCTATGAGCTATGAGCGATTCGCTATTAACATTCAGCCATCAGGCAAACTCTGGCGATCAACAAACATTAGTTTTTGTTTGGCTAACGGCTAAAAGCTAACAGCTAATAGCTAGTCGCCAACGACTCTTCCGCGCGGCGGTAGACGAGGCGACCGCCGACGACCGTGGCGACCGCCGCGCCGCGCATCGTCCAGCCGTCGAAGGGCGTGTTGCGGCTCTTGGATTTCGAGCGCGATGCGTCGAACGTCCATTCGAGGTCGGGATCGAGAATGGTCACGTCCCCACGCGCGCCGGGTCGGAGCGTGCCGCGGTCTGCGAGGCTGAAAATTTTCGCGGGGTTGACCGAGCAGAGTTCCACCAGCCGCTCGAGGTTGACGACGCCTTCGTGGACGAGGCGGTCGAAGGCGAGCCCGACGGCGGTCTCGAGCCCGGTGATGCCGTTCGGGGCGTGATCGTATTCGAGCGCCTTCTCGTCCGCGTGGTGCGGCGCGTGGTCGGTGGCGATGGCGTCGATGGTTCCGTCGCGCAGGGCGTCGAGGATCGCTTCGATGTGTTCGAGGCTGCGGAGCGGCGGGCACATCTTCGTGTTCGTGTCGTAGTCCCTCACCGCCTCGTCCGAGAGCGTGAAGTGGTGCGGCGCGACCTCGCAGGTCACGGCGAGCCCGCGCTCCTTGGCGCGCCTCACGGCTTCGAGCGCGCCGCGCGTCGAGACGTGCGCGAGGTGCAGCCGCGCGCCCGTGAGCTGCGCGAGCGCGCAGTCGCGCAGGGCGTCAAGCTCTTCGGCGAGCGCCGGGCTCCCACGCAAGCCGAGCCGCAGAGACCAACTGCCTTCGTGCATCACGCCGCCGCCCGCGAGCGTGCGATCCTCGCAGTGATCGACGACCGTGAGATCGAAGCCGCGCGCGTACTCCATCGCGCGGCGCATGACGCCGGCAGACGGCACGGAGCGCCCGTCGTCCGAGACGGCGACGACGCCGGCGCGCTTCATCTCGCCCATCTCGGCGAGTTCCCTGCCCTCGGAGTTCTTCGTGATCGCGCCGACGGGGAAGACGTTGGCGAGCCCCGCCGCTTCCGCCTGCTCGATGACGAAGCGCGTCACCGCCGGGTTGTCGTTGACGGGATCGGTGTTCGGCATCGCGCACACGCTCGTCCAGCCGCCGGCGATCGCCGCCGACGCGCCCGTCTCGATGGTCTCCTTGTACTCCTGACCGGGCTCGCGCAGGTGCGTGTGCAGATCGATGAAGCCGGGGGCGACGACGAGCCCCGTCGCGTCGAAAACTTCCGCGCTCTCGGGCACGCCCTCGCCGCGCGCGAGCAAGCCCGCGACGCGACCGTCCTCGATGAATAAATCTTTGCCGCCGTTGACGCCCTGCGTCGGATCGATCAAGTAGCCGTTGGCGATGAGAAGTCTCATTAGAGAGTTTTCAGTTTTCAGCGTGATGCTGTCCGTAGTCCGTAGTCCGTGGTCAGTTGTCAGTTGTAGTCGTTGTCAGTCGTCAGTCATTCCGTGACCGTCGTCCTGCGTGGCGACGGCGCGGCTCGTCTTCGGGCGGTGGGCGCGAAACCTTCGCGGGGGGGCGGCGGTTTCTGGTTCCGCGCGCCCGGCTGCGACGGGTTCGAGTTCCCCTCCGAGCGGCAGGCGGGTCTGCGCCGCCGCGTCGTCAGTTCGCGATCCGGCGTCGGGCGTTTCCGCGACCGCCGGGTGCGGCTTCGCCGTCTCCACTTCGCGCTGACCGAGGAGCGAGCCGCCGTCGAGCAGGTAGAGCACAGCCATGCGGACGGCGAGCCCGTTGGCGACCTGATCGAGGATGAGCGAGCGCGTGCCGTCAGCCACGTCCGAGGCGATCTCGATGCCGCGGTTCATCGGACCCGGATGCATGACGATGGCGTCAGCCTTCGCCGCGTCGAGCCGCTTGCGGTTGAGCCCGTAGTGGACGGCGTATTCGCGCAGCGAGGGGAAGAACGCGGCGTCCTGCCGCTCGCGCTGGATGCGAAGAACCATCACCACGTCCGCGCCCTCGATCGCCTCTTCAACCCTGTCCGCGATCTTCAGCCCGCCGCCCTCGACGAGCGACGCGAACTCCGGCGGCGCGAGCGTGCCGGGTCCCGCCAGGCGCACCCTCGCGCCGAGCTTCGTCAGGAGGTGCGCGTTCGAGCGCGCGACGCGCGAGTGGAGGATGTCGCCGAGGATGGCTACTTCGAGCCCCTCGATGCCCCCTTTGTGCTGGCGGATCGTCATCGCGTCGAGCAGCGCCTGCGTCGGGTGCTCGTGCGCCCCGTCGCCCGCGTTGATGACCGCCGCGCGGCAGATGCGCGCCAGCGCGTGCGGCGCGCCGGCAGAGGGGTGGCGGATGACGATGAAGTCGGGCGACATCGCTTCGAGGTTGCGCGCGGTGTCGAGCAGCGTCTCGCCCTTCGCCACGCTCGAGGCAGAGGAGCTGATGTTGATGGTGTCGGCGGAGAGCCGCTTGCCGGCGATCTCGAAGGAGGTGCGCGTTCTGGTCGAGGGCTCGAAGAAGAGGTTGATGATGGTGCGACCGCGTAAGGCGGGGACTTTCTTGATCTCGCGGCGCGAGATTTCGCGGAAGGATTCGGCGGTGTCGAGCACGTGCGCGATCTCTTCCGCGCTCAGCTCACCGATGCCGAGCAGGTGTCTGCGCCCCGACTCTGTCTTCACCAGACCTCCTTACGGTCGTCTCGTCCCGCGGCGGCGATTGCCAGAAGCCTCCGCCGCATACGAAAAAGGCGACCCGTTAAGGTCGCCTCCCTTCCGCGCTCTCGGCGGCGGGTCGTTCCACGATCGCGACCCCTTCTTCGCCGTCGAACTCGTTGAGCATCACTTTCACGATCTCGCTGCGCTTCGTCGGCGCGAACTTCCCCACGAAGTCAGCCTGTATCGGCAGCTCGCGGTGCTCTCTACCGCGGTCGACTAAGACGGCGAGCTGCACGCGCAGGGGGCGGCCGAAGTCGATGAGCTGATCGAGTGCGGCGCGGATGGTGCGCCCCGTGTAGAGCACGTCGTCGATGAGCACGATGTTGCGGTCGTCCACGCCGCCGGGCAGCTCCGTCCGGTTGACGATGGGGTTCGCGCCGACGGTCGAGAGGTCGTCGCGGTAGAGCGTGATGTCCACGACGCCGACGGGCGGGCGCGAGCCTTCGAGGTCGGCGATCTTGTCGGCTAAGCGATTCGCGAGCGGCACGCCGCGGCGCTGCACGCCGACGAGGTAGAGCTCGCTCGCGCCCTGATTCTCCTCGACGATCTCGGAGGCGAGCCGCGCCAGCGCGCGGTTGATGCGCGCCGCGTCCATGATCCGAACTTTTTCGACGAACTCCATCGGCTGCGGATACTATCAGAGCGCCGCGCCGCGTGACAAGGCTCAGATGTTTTGCTGACAACCCCGCGCGCGAGTGCTACGATACGCTCAACCATGAGCGACCAAACGCCTAACGGCGGCAACCTCATCAACTTCATCGCCACGACGGTCGAGGCCATGCGCGATCAGATGGCGACGAAGGGCGACATCGCCCGACTGGAGGCTCAGATCACTGCCGCCCGCGGCGACATCGAGCAAGTTCACTTACGGCTCGACTCGATTGATAAGACACTCCGCGCGCGACTCGATCAGATGGAAGGCGAGATCGCCCGCCTGCGAAGCGTCGTTTACCTACTCGTCAAAGATAGACCCGAACTATTACGGCTCCTCGGACAGCCGCCGACATCGAGCGAGACTCATCCGTGAATTGAAGTCATGTCGCCCGCTCTAGTCTGCGCTGACCTTCGCCGATGCTCTACCGCTCGCTCCTGAGACCCGCGCTGTTCCGACTCGATCCGGAGGCGGCGCACGAGCTCGCGTTGCATGCGCTCTCGACCGCCCTCGGAACGGAAGCCGCGCGCAGATTCGCGTCGCGAAGGCTATCGCGAACGTCCTTCGGCGGGCTCAGAAGGTTCGGCTTGACGTTCGGTAACCCGATCGGCGTCGCCGCTGGCTTCGATAAAAATGGGAAAGTGGCGCGACAGCTCTGTGCGCTCGGCTTCGGCTTCGTGGAGGTCGGGACGGTGACGCACCAGCCACAGCCGGGCAACGCGCGACCGCGACTGTTCCGGCTCCCGCTCGACCGCGCGCTCGTCAACCGCCAGGGCTTCAACAACGACGGCGCGGCGGCGCTCGCCGCGCGGCTCGCGCCCGACGCGCTCGCCACGCTCCTCGGCGCGCTCCAGCGTCGCAACCGCGAACTCGCCGACGCGCGCCCGAAGGTCCCGCTGCTCGTCAAGATCGCTCCCGATCTCACTGATGGCGAGCTGGAGTTGATCGTGGACGTGGCGCGTGGCGCGGGCTTCGACGGCGTCATCGCGACGAACACGACGACGAGCCGCGCCGGACTGCGCACGTCCGCCGACGCGGTCGCAGCCTGCGGCGAAGGCGGCTTGAGCGGAACCCCTCTGCGCGAACGCGCAACGAAAATGATCGCGAATCTTTACCGGCTCGCGGGCGGTTCGCTTACAATCGTCGGCGTCGGCGGCGTCTTCACGGCGGAGGACGCGTGGGAGAAGATTTGCGCGGGCGCGAGCCTCGTGCAGCTCTACACTGGCTTCGTCTATCAGGGCTTCACCGTCGCGCGCGACATCAACGAGGGGCTGCGCCGCCTGTGCGAGCGCGACGGCTTCAAGTCGCTAGACGAGGCGGTCGGCTGTCGGGCGCAAGAGCTGAAAGCTAACAGCTGTTAGCTGTTAGCTTTCAGCCAGAAGCTTCACTGTTGCGTTAGGTCGAGGTTCAACGTCGGACGCAGAGAGAGAGAGAGAGAGAGAGAAAGGGCGTGTGTCGGGGGCGTGTAACTTGATCCTCTTTACTGGTTGCGGCTCGCTGGCTGTACTTACGCGGCTCTCTTTTCCGGCGACTTATTTCTCACAGCTAATAGCCGATAGCTAACAGCTAATAGCTAATAGCTAACAGCTATCTCGTGACTGCTTCGCCATGAGCAATAAATTGATCGTAGCGCTTGACGTCGAGACCGCCGCGGAGGCGCGCGAGCTGTTCGCCTCGCTGCGCGGTTACGCGGGGATGTTCAAGGTCGGCTCGCAGCTCTTCACGGCGGCGGGCCCCGAGATCGTGCGCGAGATCGTCGCGGGCGGCGGGCGCGTCTTCCTCGATCTCAAGTTCCACGACATCCCGAACACGGTCGCCGCCGCGGCGCGCGAGGCGGTGCGCCTCGGCGTCTCGATCTTCAATGTCCACGCCATGGGCGGGCGCGAGATGATGCGCCGCGCGGCGGAGGCGGCTGCGGAGACCGCCGAGCGTGAGGGTTTACAAAAACCGAGCGTCATCGCCGTCACCGTGCTCACGAGCTTCGACGCCTCGACGCTCGGCGACATCGGCATCCCCTTCATGCCCGAGGCGCAGGCGGCGCTGCTCGCGCGGCTCGCCTCGACCTGCGGGCTCGACGGCGTCGTCGCCTCCGCCCACGAAATCAAGCAGGTGCGCTCGGTCGCGACGCGCGAGGGCTTCCTCGTCGTCACGCCGGGCGTGCGCCGGCGCGCCGTCGCCAACGACGATCAGCGGCGCGTGATGTCGCCCGCCGAAGCCGTCCGCGCCGGAGCCGACTACGTCGTGATGGGTCGCGCCATCCTCTCCGCGCCCGACCCCGTCGCCGCCGCGCGCGAGGTTCACGAGGAGATGACCCGCGCCGAGGGCGCGGCTGCGGTCTGAGTTTTCGCGATCCGGGAATCTTCCGCGCGCGACGCGCCTCCCGCGGGCTGTGGCGCACGCGCGCAGCGTTGTTGTAATCTGTAAACGTTTTCTCCCGTCGTATTTCAGGAACGGCGAGCGCGCGTGCTGCGTGTAACACCAGACGCGCGCACGAACGAGCGCGCGCGCCGCGGAAGACGACCGAAACGGGAAAAGGGGAAGCGACTGTTGCGCCGAACACGACTGACGAACACACTCGCGCTCTTCGCACTGTCGCTCCTCCTCGTCGCCCCCGCGCAGCAGGCGCGGCAGGGAGGCGCGCCGTCAGCCCCGCCCCGCCTTACGGTCGGCGAGAAGCTCACCTACACGGTCTCCTATTCCAACTTCGCCGACGCCGCGCACGTCGAGCTCTACGTCGCGGGTCGCGGCTCTTACTTCGGCCGCGAGGGCGTCGAGCTGCGCGCGCACGTCGAGACCGTCGGCGTGGTGAGAGCCGCGCTGCTCGCGCTCGACAACTACTACTTCACCTACGTCGATCCGCAGACCGAGCTCCCCTACCGCGCGCAGACGACCGCGGGCGCGACGCCGCCCCCGCCCACGATGCGCGACGCGATGGACGCCGCCGCGCGAACCCAGGACGTGACGACCGTCGCCGCGCCCGCGGGCGCGGCGACGGTCGCTTCGGCTCACGATCTCATCTCGGCTCTCTTCGCCCTGCGCGCCCTCCCGCTCGCGCCCGGCTCGAGCTATCCCGTCTCGGCGCAGTTTCAGGGGACGCAGTACGACGCGGAGCTGCGCGTCACCGGTAGAGAGACCGTGAAGACGCCCGCGGGCTCTTTCAACGCCCTCGCCGCGCAGGTGCGCGTGCGCAAGAACCGCGAGGCTGACGATCTGCGCCTCAACGTCTTCTTCACGGACGACGAGCGGCGCGTGCCAGTCCTCGTCACCGCGCGACTTCGCACCGGCGAGCTGCGCGCCGCGCTCGCGAGCGACGAGTCGGTCACGACCGCCGCGCCCGCACAACTCGCCGCGCAGCCGCCGCAGCCCCAGCCCACTCCGCGGCCGACCAACGACCCGGCGCGCGGGGGCGCGGCGCCGCGACCCGCCACGACTCATTCCGCCCCGCCCGCGGGCGGCGGCGCGTCGGGCGCGGCGAACGACCTGCCCTTCAACGTCGGCGAGCAGTTGAGCTTCAACTTCTTCCTCGGCAACGCCGCGCAGCCCGTGGGCACGGCCGTCCTCACGGTGCGCTCGCGCGGCCGCTACTTCAACCGCGAGGGGTTTCTCATCAGCGCGACGATGACGACCGCGCCGCCCGTCGATCAGGTCTTCCCCGTGCGCGACAACGTCGTCACTTACGTGAGCACGACGACGCTGCTGCCCTTCCGCAACGAGTTGCAGCAGCAGGAGGGGACGCACCGCGTGCAGGGCGTCGTCAGCTTCGATCAGGAACGCGGCTCGGCGGTCGCCGCCGACGGCAAGCCCATCGAGATTCCGGTCGGGACTTACGACTTCATCTCCGTGCTCTACGCCATGCGCTCCTTCGATCTCGCGCCGCCGAAGCGCAACGCCGTCTCGCTGCTCATCAACAAGCGGCCGCGCACGCTCTCGATCACGTCCGTCAGCCGCGACCAGATCGACCTCGGCGGGCAGCGCATCAGCGCCTACCAGCTCGCGCTCTCGACGGACGACGCACGGGGCGACAGCCTCAAGCTCCGCCTCTGGATCGGCTCGGACAAGAGGCGGCTGCCCCTGCGGCTCACAGCCGTGACGCCCCTCGGTCTCGTCCGCGCAGACCTCTCCATCATCCCACTCACGCGGCAGTAAGTAACGATGAAGTAGGAACGATGAACGATGTAGTAAGAGCCGTTGGTCTTTAACTTCATCGTTCATCGTTCCTACTTCATCGTTACTGTCTGCCCGGTCAAAAAGATTTCCGGTCAGGCGGCTTTCCGGTCAATCTGAAATTGAAATCTGATTTCAACTAAGGTACAATCCTCGCTAGCCGCTCCCCACGGGATCAAGTCCCGGCGGCGGCGACGAACCCGGTTCTCCGTCTCAAAGTTCGGGAGTCATCAACCAGGTGTCCTTCAACTTCCAGAGAAAGATCGCCCAGCCGGTCGCGCCCCACGCGCCCGCACCAGCCGCCGTCGGCGACGAGACGTGCCTCAACTGCCTGCCCCACGGGGTGGGCGCGCGCGTCGTCGGCGTGAGCGGCGACGGCTCGATCGCGCGCAGGCTGATGGAGATGGGCGTCGTGCCCGGGGCGCGCGTCCGCGTCATCAAAGCCGCGCCGCTCGGCGACCCGCTCGAAATCCGCGTGCGCTCTTACCACCTCGCGCTGCGCCGCTCGGAGGCGGAAGCGATCACGGTCGTCGCGGGCGACTAGAAGTAATTAAGTGACAGGTGACGAGTGACGGGTGACAGGCGAGAAAGTTTTACCTGTCACCCGTCACTTGTCACCTGTCACGATTTTTATGAGCACGTTGACCACATCCCCCGCCCCGCCGCTCCCCGCCGACGGACTGCCGATCTCGAGCCCGCAGCGCACGCTCACCGTCGCGCTCGCCGGCAACCCGAACGCGGGCAAGACCACGCTCTTCAACGCGCTCACGGGGCTCCGCCAGAGGGTGGCGAACTATCCGGGCGTCACGGTCGAGCGCAAGGAGGGCTTCTGGTCGCTCTCGCCGGACGCGCCGCCAGCGCGGCTCATCGATCTGCCCGGTCTCTACAGCCTCGACGCCGCCTCGCTCGACGAGCAGATCGCGCGCGACGTGCTGACGGGTCGCGCGAGCAGCCACACGCCCGCGCCAGACTGCGTCGTCGTCGCCGTGGACGCCACGAACCTCGCGCGTAACCTCTACCTCGTCACACAACTTCTGGAGATCGGTCGCCCGCTCGTCATCGCGCTGACGATGTTCGATCTCGCCGCGCGGCAGCAGGACACGGAACTCGACGTGGCGGAGCTAGAGGAGGCGCTCGGCGTGCCGGTCGTCCCCGTCGTGACGACGCAGCGGTGCGGGCTCGACGCGCTCGCGGCGGCGGTCTGGCGCGCGGCTCAGGAGGGCGCGTCGCCCGGCGCGGGCTGGCGCCTGTCGGCGCGCGCGGAAGAAGAGATCGCGTCGCTCGCCAGGGGCGGGCGAGGCGAGGCGGACGAGTCGAACGCGCGGCTGTGCTCGCTCGCGGGCGCGCGCTACGCGGCGATGATCGAGCTCTACGCCGAGGAGTTGCCGCAGGACGCCGAGCGGCGCGCGTCTGTCGAGGGCGCGCGCTCTCGCCTCGCCGCGGCAGACCCGCGCTGGTGGCAGGAGCCCGTGCTCGCGCGCTACGACTGGATCGAACAGGTCGCCGCGCGCGCCGTGAGGGCGAAGCGGGGCGCGGCTGCCGAGAGAGAGCGCACGCCGACCGAGCGCATCGACCGCGTCGCGACTCACAAGATTCTCGGTCCCCTCGTGCTGCTGCTCGTGATGCTCGTCGTCTTCCAGGCGATCTTCTCGTGGGCGCAGCTCCCGATGGACTTGATCGATCACGGCTTCGGCTCGCTCGGCGACGTGGTGCGCGCGTCAATGCCGGCGGGGCTTTTGACCGACCTGATCGTGGACGGCGTCATCGCCGGCGTCGGCGGCGTGCTGGTCTTCCTGCCGCAGATCCTCCTCCTCTTCCTCTTCATCTCGCTCCTGGAAGACAGCGGCTACATGGCGAGAGCCGCCTTCATCATGGACCGGCTGATGCGCGGCGTCGGCCTGCACGGCAAGGCTTTCATGCCGCTTCTGTCGAGCTTCGCGTGCGCCATCCCCGGCATCATGGCGACGCGCACCATCGAGAACCCGAAGGATCGTTTGGCGACGATCCTGATCGCGCCCTTCATGTCGTGCTCGGCGCGCCTGCCGGTCTACACGCTGATGATCGCGGCGTTCTTCACGGGCAGGAAAGTCTTCGGCGTCGTCTCGGTCGGCGTGCTGATCATCATGTCGATGTACCTCTTGGGCATCGTGGTCGCGGTCGCCGTGGCGTGGGTCTTGAAGCACACGATCCTCAAGTCTCCGCCCCCGCCGCTCGTGCTGGAGCTTCCGCCCTACCGGATGCCGAGCTTCGCGAACGTCGTCCAGACGATCTACCAGCGCGCCTCGATGTTCGTCCGCCGCGCGGGCACCGTCATCCTCGCCATCTCGATCCTGCTCTGGGCGCTCGTCACCTTCCCGCGCGCCGGCGCCCCCGCGCAGGGCGACGGGGAGAGGGTTCAACCGAGCGCGAACGCGCGCGAGGCGGAGACGGTGCAGCCGGCGGCGGGCGCGTCGAACGTGGCTGAGAGCGCGGGCGCGCAAACGTCGGGCGACAAGGGCGAGCAGATTCGCAACAGCTTCGCGGGGCGTCTGGGTCGTCTCATCGAGCCGGCGATCCGCCCGCTCGGGTTCGACTGGCAGATGGGCATCGGGCTCATCGCCTCGTTCGCCGCGCGCGAGACACTGGTCTCGACGCTCTCCATCGTCTACAACGTGGACGACGGAGGCGAGCAGTCGGGCTCGCTCATCGAAGCCGTGAGGAACGCGCGCCGTCCCGACGGGCGACCGGCGTGGACGCCGCTCGTCGCCGTCTCGATGATGGTCTTCTTCGTGCTGGCGTGCCAGTGCATGTCCACGGTCGCGGTCGTCAAGCGCGAGACGAACTCGTGGCGTTGGCCCCTCTTCATGGTCTCCTACATGCTCGCGCTCGCCTACGTCGCCTCGCTCGTGACGTTCCAGGGCGGGCGGCTGCTGGGGTTCAGTTGACCGGGGCGGTTTGAAGTATTTACTGGCGGGTAAGACGGATGAAATTCGACTGGCAGACGGCGGCTGTAATCCTGATCGTGCTCGCGGCGTTGCTCTACACGGGGCGGATGCTCGCGCGCCGCCTGCGCTCGATGCGCGCGCGCGGCGGCGACGTTGCCGCGGGCGCCTCCTGCTCCGGGTGCAGCGCGGAAGAAATCAAAGCCAGCGCGCCCGCGCCGAAAGTCCTCGTCCAGATCGGGCGTCAGCGCGCGACGACACCGCGCCGCTAGGCGCGCGCTGCACGGCGCACGCGACTCTCGATTCGTAGTTATCAAAGAAGAGCGCCCGACGGTCTCTCTCGCGTGAGACCGTCGGGCGCTCTTCTTCTGCCCGAAGCACTACTTCATCGTTTGTCTGATCATCCAGCCACGCGGCGAGTCATATCACCTCTCGGGGGCGAAGTTGAAGACGATCGAGCCGGTGACGCGCGCGGGCTGACCGTTGACGAGCGTCGGGTGGAAGCGCCAGCGCCGCGCCGCGTCCTCCGCCGCGCGGCGCAACATTTCGGGTCCGTCCGAGCGCTGCACCGCCGCGACGCTGCCCTTCTCGTCGAGCAGCAGGTAGACCGTCACCTTCCCGCCGATGCGCGCGTTGCGCGCAGCCGCGGGGTAACTGGGCGCGACCGTCTGCGAGGCGCGCGAGATGAGCGAACCGACCTCGACGGGCTGCGCCGAACCGGCGACGGCGTTCGGCGCGGGCTGACCGGGGCGCGCCCTCTGCGTCTGCGTCTGCGCGCCGCTCGCGCCCGCGGCGTTGGGGCTCGCGGCGGGCGCGGGCGGAGGCTGAGCGGCGGCGGCGTGCGTCGGCTCGGGCACAGCCTGCGTGACCCCGACGGCGGGCTGCTGCTGCGGAGCGGGCGACGCGGCGCTCTGCCCTCTGCGTTCGACGCCCGTCAGCTTCTGCCGCACGTCAGCCACCATGTTCTGCCACAGCGTGCGATCCGCGTCGTCGCGCGCCAGCATGACGCGCGCGCTCGAAGCGTTTTCGAGCAGCGCGGCGGCGTCGATGCTGCGCGCGCTCTCTTCCCTCAACTGCCGCCCCTGCTCGACGACGTGCTCGATGAGCTTGCGCAGCCGGTCGAGGTGCGAGACGGCTTCGTCCGGCAGACTCCGGTCGGAGGCATCCAGACCGAACGCACGGTAGCGGTCGAGCTGCGCGCGCACGCCGTTGATCGACTGACCGGCGAGCAGGAAGTAGGCGCGCGTCGCGGACTCGTTCTGCGGCGCGCGCGCGCGGAAGGCGTCGTCAAGAAGTTTTTCGGCGTAGGCGTAGTCCGACTGCTCGAAGTAAATCCCCATCAGCAGCACGAGCGCGATCTCGCGTACCGACTCGTCGGTCGCGGCGCCGCGCAGAGACTCCAGCTCGCTGCGCGCCGCGGGCAGGTTCCCCGCCGCGGCGAGGGCGCGCGCGCGCACGATGCGCCGCTGGACGGTGTCGGGGTCGGTGGCTTGCGGGGGCGCGCCTTGCGCGAGCGCCGCGGCGGAGGGGGCGAGCAAAAGGAAACTCAGGGCGAGGGCGTGGGCGACGAAGGATCGGAGATGATTGCGACTTCCCTTCACTGAATAAATCTCCGTCAGAAAAAAGAGACGTGCGCAGGAGAGCGCGGTAAGACTTCGGGGAGATGGTGTGATTATCGCGCTTCGCGCGCGGGCGATCAACCCCGCCGGTTTTTCCTGCGCGGGGTCTTGCGCGCGGGCGGACGTTTCGCGCCGGCTTCCGCCGCCGCGCCAGCCGGCCCTGCCGGAGCGAGGCTGCGCGCGACGCGCTCGCGCCAGGCGCGCGCCTCCCGCTTGATCGACTCCTCGTCGAGCGTCAGGAGTCTGCGGTCGCGCATCAGCACGCGCCCCTCGACGACGACCGTCCGCACGTCCGCCGCCTTCGTCGCGTAGACCAGGTGCGAGTAGACGTTGTAGAGCGGGAGCTGGCTCAGATCGTCCATGTCCACGACGATCAGGTCGGCGCGCTTACCCGTTTCGAGCGAGCCCGTCACGCCGTCGAGATGCAGCGCGCGCGCGCCGCGGACGGTCGCCATCTCCAGCGCTTCGAGCGCGGTGACGACCTTCGGATCGCCCGACGTGAGCTTGTGCAGCTTCGCCGCCGTGTCCATCTCCTCCCACATCGAGAGATCGTTGTTCGACGCCGCGCCGTCCGTGCCGAGACCGAGCGACACGTCCGCTTTCAGGTACTGCGGCACGGGCGCGACGCCCGACGCCAGCTTCATGTTCGACTGCGGGTTGTGGACGACGCCGACGCCCGCGCGCTTGATCGCCGCGATCTCCTCCTCGTTGGCGAAAACGCCGTGCGCGGCGATCATCTTGTCCGTCAAGAAGCCGATGCGCGCGAGGTACGCGAAGGGCGAAGCGCCGTGATCGCGCGTGATGTCGTCAACCTCTTTGCGCGTCTCGGCGACGTGGATGACGACCGTCGCGCCGGTGCGTCTGGAAAACTCGCGGATGTTGCGCAGGTGCGCTTCCGAGACGGTGTAGGGAGCGTGCGGCGCGATGGCGGGCGTGATCAGTTTGTTGTTCTTCCACTTCGCGACGAAGCGCTCGACGTAAGCCATCGCCTCCTCGTGCGTCTTGTTGTCGGCGACGGGAAAGTCGATGACGGTCTCGCCCAGCACGCCTCTCATCCCGGCGCGCGCCGTCTCGTCGGCGATGGCGTCCTCGAAGTAGTACATGTCGCAGTAGGTGGTTGTCCCGCCGCGGATCATCTCGGCGAGACCGAGCCGCGTGCCCGCGCGCACGAACTCCTCGGTGACGTTCTTCGCCTCCGCCGGGAAGATGTACTTCGTCAGCCACTCGTTCAAGTCGAGATCGTCGGCGAGACCGCGGAAGAGCGTCATCGGCACGTGCGTGTGACCGTTGATGAGACCGGGCATCACGACGCGCCCCGTCGCGTCGATCACTTCGCGCGCGGCGAAGCGGCGCTCCACCTCGGCGCGCGTGCCGACCGCGACGATCTTCCCGCCCTTGACCGCGACCGCGCCGTCGTCGATGACGCGCCGCGCGCCGTCCATCGTGACGACCGTGCCGCCGCGCACGAGCAGATCGACGGGCGCGGGGGCAGCCGCCGAACCCGCGGGGGCGGCGCGGTGGATGACCATGGCGATGAGCGGGAGGGCGAAGAAGAGTAGGCGCATTTGTCGTCGCTGCATTTTTGTCCTGTTTGCTTAGGTTCGCGTCACTCGCCCGCGGGCGAGCCGTGATTCGTGGAGACAGCTTCGGAGTCGGCGACAGGATAACAGACTCTCTCGCGTCGGCGCACTTCAACCCGCCGGGTCGCCCGGCGCACGCATCCCTCGACGCGCGCGCCAACTCTTGAGCCGCGCCGCCACCCCGCGCCAGTCCACGAAGACGAGGTAGAGGGCGAGGAGGTGCGGGAAGAAGATGTTCATCAGGAACAGCGTCGAGACGTGGAAGACGACGCCGAAGCCGAGCAGCCACCAGCGCGCCCGCTTCGAGAAGATCGCGAGCGGGAACAGCAGCTCCCACACGACGACGAGCGCGACGAGCGGCGTCGTGTAGGCGCGGTGGTCGAGCAGGTCGAAGGCGTAGCGAAATCGCGTGTCGTGCAGGTTGTCGAGCGAGTGTCGGACGGCGAGCGCGGGCAAGGTGTCGGGATGGAAGTAACGCGCGCCGGAGTAGCGCAGCTTGATGAGCCCCGAGCTGAAATAGACCCACGCCATCAGAGCCCGCATCAGCAGGACGGGGTAGCCGTAAGCGAGCTCGCTCAGGCGCGCACGCACGCGCCCGCGCCGCAGAAAATTATCGACGGAGAAGCCGTCGCCGCAGGGCGCGAACGCGAGGACGACGAGGCAGTAGACGCCGAGCATCTCGTCGTGGTTGAAGTGACCGAGGTTGCGCAGCAGCCCCTGATAGAAGAGGACGAGCAGCGCCGAGGTCTTGGTCGTCGCGCCCGTCCACAGACCGACCGTGCTCAGCAGGAGCGAGACAGCCGTCGCGCACATGAGCGCGAACATCCCGCGCGGCGTCATCACGGCGTCGTAGAGCGACCACGGCAGCAACTGCATGAAGCCCGCGGGGCGCAGGAGCGTCGCGGGCAATCTTCCGAGGTTGGTGAAATTCGTGAGGAGGACGGAGACGAGGAAGACGCCGCTCACGACGGCGCGGACGACGCCGAGCGCCGTCGCGTCCCCGGCGGCGGCGGACGCGAGCCGCGTTAGAGTTCGACGCTCCACGATTCGGTCAACTCGTCGCGCGAGGTGTCGCGCCCGCCCGCCCAACGGTACGCGTCCAGGCGCACGGCGCGCAGCCGTCGCGGCGAGCCGTGCGCCAGTGCCTCGTTGTAGATCTCGCCCCACGCGCGCAGCATCTCCGGCACGCGGGCGCCGCGCGGGAGCTTGTCGAAGCCGCCCGCTTCTCGAAGCGCGGCGGCGTTGTCGGGGTGGAGCCGGCGCAGCTTGAAATTCCCGTTGCGCACGGTCGCCTCGACCAGCCCCCACGTCCGCGCGTAGAGCGCGTCGGTGAGCTCGGCGGGGCGGATGTCTACCAGCTCGCCGGAGACCGACACGCCGCGCACGACGTAGTAGGCGTAGCCGTCGCGCGCCTCCCCGCCGCCAGCCATCATCCTCCACGCCGCGAAGGGGTAGAGGTCGCGCAGCGCGGCGAACGCCCAGAGCTGTGACAGGGCGAGCGCGAGCGTCAGCACGACGTAGCCGCGCCGGATTCGACGCTCAACTGTCGCGCGCGCGGTCGGTTCGGGGTCGGGGGTCATCACTTCGAGGAGGGTTCGCGGGCGGGACGCGCGCCGCGCGCGTTCAACTCTTTGCGCCCGCGTCCGCCTCCCTCTCGGCGTCAGCCTCTTCGAGGAACTTCCCGTCGAACGGGCGCGGCAAAAGCGCCGCCATCTGCAAGGTCTCAGTGTCGCCGCGCAGGTTGGCGAGGACGACGGGGATGTCGCCGCAGAACTCCCAGATGATCTGCCGGCACGCGCCGCACGGCGGCGTCAGGCGGTTGGTGTCGACGACCACAGCGATCCGCTTGAACTTGCGCGCGCCCTCGGAGAGCGCCTTCCAGATCGTGACGCGTTCGGCGCACATCGTCAGCTCGTAGGCGGCGCTCTCGATGTTGCAGCCGGTGTAGATCGTGCCGTCCTCGGCTTCGAGCGCCGCGCCGACGCAGAATTTCGAGAACAGCGCGAGCGCGCAGTTGCGCGCGGCGGTCGCCGCCTCGATGATGTCAGTCTCAACGTTCGTGCTCAAATAATTGTTACTCCCCTTCTGATCAAACGTTACCCCAGTCAACTCTGCGCCGCCGTCGCGGGCGCACGCCGCGCGCGCTCTTCCAACAGCCGCGCGCGGATGTTGCCGCTCAACAGGTCGATGCTCACCTGGTTGTGCCCGCCCTCCGGGATGATCACGTCGGCGAACCGTTTCGAAGGCTCGACGAACTGGAGGTGCATCGGGCGCACCGAGGCGAGGTACTGCTCGATGACCGAATCCGCCGTGCGCCCGCGCTCGGCGACGTCGCGGCGCAGGCGGCGGATGAAGCGGATGTCGTCGGGCGTGTCGACGAAGACTTTCACGTCCATCTCTTCGAGCAGCCGCGGCTCGGCGAAGATGAGGATGCCTTCGAGGATGGTGATGAGCTTCGGCTCCATCCTCAAAGTCTCCTTGCGCCGGGCGTGGTTGCGGAAATCATAGAGCGGGAGATCGACGCCGCGCCCGCTCTTCAGATCGCGGATGTGCCCGACGAGCAGGTCGTTGTCGATGGCGTCCGGGTGATCGAAGTTGACCTTCCGGCGGTAGTCGAGCGGCATCCGGTCGAGATCGCGGTAGTAAGAGTCCTGCTGGATGAAGGCGACCTCGTGCGCGCCCACCGCCTGCAAGATTCTGTTCGCGACCGTCGTCTTGCCCGAACCCGTGCCGCCACAAATCCCAATAATCATAAAGCTGTCCGTAGTCAGTGGTCAGTTGTCCGTTGTTTCATTCGACGACACTGAACCGACGGAGCGCAAGTAGGCGTTCAGTCTCGGCGCCAGCTCATTGATTATGGGTTTGATCTTATCCACTTGATCGTTGGTCAAAAGGCTTCTTTTATAAGCCCGCCGGAGCCAATGCTGAGTTTCGTTCAACGAGCCGCGAGCGATCTTGATGAAACGGCGGTTATCCTGAAAACTCCCTCTGCCCGCCCCCTCGGCAATATTAGCCCCGACACTATCCGCGGCGCGAGTAATCTGCCGTCCTATCGTGTTCTTAGCAAACTGATCCCACCCGCCGACTATGTTCCACACTTCATCAGCCAACTTCTCGGCCAACCGGTAAACACGAAGGTTCTCGAAGTTCGTCTTACTCATAGTTTCCAGCGGTGAGAGATGGAAACAACGGACAACGGACAACTGACCACGGACAACGGACAACGGACGGTTTATAGTTTCGGAATGATGCGCCGCAGCAAGTCGGTGAACGTGGCGCGGACGCGCTCGCCCGTTTCGATGACCTCGCTGTGCTCGATGGGCTTATCGAGGACGCCCGCCGCCATGTTCGTGATGCAGGAGATGCCCAGCACCTTCACGCCGGCGTGGCGCGCGACGATCGCCTCGGGGACGGTGCTCATGCCGACGGCGTCCGCCCCGAGCGCGCGCAGCATGCGGATCTCGGCGGGCGTCTCGTAGCTCGGGCCGGCGAGCGCGGCGTAGACGCCGCGGCGCAGCTCCGTCCCCGCGGCGTGCGCCTCCTGGATGGCGATCTCCTGGAAGCCGCGGTCGTAGACCTCGCTCATGTCCGGGAAGCGCACGCCGAAGCGAGGGTCGTTCGCGCCGCGCAGCGGGTTGGCGCCGAGCAGGTTCAGGTGATCGCTGATGAGCATGAGCGAGCCCTGCCGGAGCGAGTTGTTCAAGCCGCCCGCCGCGTTCGTCAGGATCAGAGACTTGACGCCGAGCAGCGAGAGGACGCGGACCGGGAACGTCACCTCTTCGAGCGTGTAGCCCTCGTAGAAGTGGAAGCGACCCTGCATGACGGCGACGCGCGCGCCGCCGACACCGCCGACGACGAGGCGACCCGCGTGCCCCTCGACGGTCGAGCGCGCGAAGCCCGGGACTTCCGCGAATGGGATCGCCACCGCGTCTTCCAGATCGTCGGCGAACGCGCCGAGGCCGCTCCCCAGCACGAGCGCGACGTGCGCGTCCGCCCCCGCGCGCGCGCGCACCGTCCGCGCGGCGTGCTCCGCCCGCTCGTAGAGGGTGTCGGGGTTTGGCTGTTCAGTCATCGCAAAAAACTGTCCGTCGTCCGTCGTCCGTGATCAGTTATTAGCTTCAGGTTTACACACTCGCGCGTCAGCCACAAGCAACTGACAACTGACCAAGGACAACTGACAGAATTATTTTTCTTTCTGGTAGGGGATGCCGAGTGCGCGCGGGGCGCGCGAGTGTCCGATGAAGCCCGCGAGCACGACGATGGTCAGGACGTAGGGGATGATCTGGACGAACTGGTTGGGTATCTCTGTGCCGCGGATGGGGACGCCCTGCATGCGGATCGCCAGCGCCTCGGTCGCGCCGAAGAGCAGGCACGCGAGCATCGTCTGCACGGGTCGCCACTTGCCGAAGATGAGCGCGGCGAGCGCGATGAAGCCGCGCCCCGCCGTCATGTTGCGCGTGAACAGAGACGACTGCCCGATGGACAGGTACGCGCCGCCTACGGCCGCGAGCGCGCCGGAGATGAGCACGGCGCTGTAACGCATCTGGGTCACGCTCACGCCCGCCGCGTCGGCCGCCTCCGGGTTCTCGCCCACCGCGCGCAGGCGCAGACCGAACGGCGTGCGGTAGAGCACGTACCACGTCGCAGCGACGAGCAGGAGCGCGAGCACGACGGGTGTTAGCGGGATCAGGTTCTCCTTCGGGATCTGCGGCGTCGCGCCCGACGAGAGGAAGAACGCGCCGCTCAGCATGGCGGGCACGCCGAGCATGAGGATGTTGATCGCCGTCCCGCTCACGACCTGATCCGCGCGGTAGCGGATGCTCGCCACGGCGTGCAGGGCGGCGACCGCGACGCCCGCGCCTATTCCGGCGAGCAGACCGATCCACGGGCTGCCCGAATAGTGCGTCATCGCGGCGGCGGTGAACGCGCCCGCGAGCATCAAGCCTTCGAGCGCGATGTTGATGACGCCCGCGCGCTCCGAGAAGAGCCCGCCCAGAGCGGCGAGCAGCAGCGGCGTCGCCAGACGGATCGTCGAGGCGAGGAAGATGAGCGCGACGTTGAGATAATCTGTCATGGGAAGCCGTTAGCTGTTAGCTGTTAGCTGTTAGCAAAACCAAAAGCCCGTATCTTCTGGCTAAAAGCTAATAGCTAACAGCTAACAGCTTCTCTTAGATTTTCGATCTCTTCAGCAGCCCGAACCTGCCGAACGTGCCGCGCATCAGCCCCTCTGCGACCGAAGACGCGGCGACGACGAGGATCACGATCGCCTGCAAGACCTCGACGATGTCTTTCGTCGTGTGCTCCGAGAACGCGTCGACGAAGATGCCGCCGCGGATGAGCACCGCGAACAGGAGCGCGGCGAGCAGCACGCCGACCGGGTGGTTGCGACCGAGCAGGGCGACGGCGATGCCCGTGAAGCCGTAGTTCGCGGAGAAGCCGTCGTAGTAGCGGTAGCGGTAGCCGAGCACCTCGTTGACGGCGACCATGCCCGCTAAGCCCCCCGAGACCGCCATCGCGATCACGATCTGACGGCGCACGGAGATGCCGCCGTACTCGGCGGCGGTCGGGTTCGCGCCCGTCGCCCGAATCTCGTAGCCCCACTTCGTCTTCCACAGGAAGACGTAGACGAGCGCGCACGCAATCAGAGCGAAGATGAAGGAGACGTTGAGCGGGATGCGCCCCGGCATGCCGGGGACGAAACTCCCCAGCCGCGGCAGGTGCGCGCCCGCGCCGACGGGCACCGACTGCATGATCGGATCGCCGGGAGCCTTGTAGTAGTACTGCGTGAAGTAGCTGACGAGCGCGACGCCGATGAAGTTCAACATGATCGTGTTGATGACTTCGTGCGAGCCGAAGCGCGCCTTCAGGTAGCCGGGGATCGCGCCCCACAGCGCGCCCGCGGCGATCGCCGTCAGAATCAGGACGGGGACGAGGACGACGGTCGGCAGGGTCGTCCAGGCGTAGTTCGTCGGCGTCCCGAAGATGTTCACCACCGTCCCGCCGAACTTGATGCCGACCCACGTGGTCGCGAACGCGGCGACGTAGAGCTGCCCCTCCGCCCCGATGTTCAAGAGCCCGCCGCGGAAGGCGACGGCGACGGCGAGCCCCGTGAAGATGAGCGGCGTCGCGTAGAAGAGCGTGTAGCCGATGCCGTCGGGGTAGGAGAGCGCGCTGCCGATGAGCAGGCGGTAGACCGTGACGGGGTTGTCGCCGATGGCGAGCACGACGACGCCGCCGATGACGAACGCCACCAGCACGGCGACG
>JAIVJC010000140.1 GCA_020200235.1 Acidobacteriota bacterium
CGTCGCCGTCATGTACCGCGACGAGGATCGCGCGCTGATGCCGGAGACGCTGCGCCACGCCGCGCAGTTGGGCGTCAAGGTCGTGCGCGTCTGGGCGCACGGCGAGGGCACGCCCGAGGGCGGCATCACGAGCGTCGGCTCTGATCGCGAAGACTGGCCCGCGACGCACCGCTTCCGCCCCGCGCCCGGCGTGTGGAACGAGGAGGCGTTCGCCCACCTGGATCGCGTGCTGGCGGAGGCGGCGCGCAACCGCCTGCGCGTGCAGTTGACGCTCTCGAACTGGTGGCGCGACACGGGCGGCGTCACGCAGTACCTGCGCTGGGCTGGCGTCAACGGCGCGGCTGACGAAAGGTACCCTTACGGCGTCAACGCCGAGCGCGCGCTTGCTTTTTATTCCAACGAGACGGCGCGCAGGCTCTACCGCGAGCACGTCGAGAAGATCGTCTCGCGCCGCAACACCGTGACGGGCGCGCTCTACCGCGACGACCCGACGATCTTCTCCTACGAGCTGATGAACGAGGCGCAGGCTCCGACCGGGCGTTGGGCGGAGCGGCGCGCGTGGGCGGCGGAGATGAGCGCGTTCATCAAGTCGCTCGATCCGGATCACATGGTCACTTCGGGCTCGTGGGCTTACCGCTCCGCCCTGGAGCGGCGCGCGTGGCTCGAAGAGCAGACCGTCACGTCGCTCGACTACTGCGACGTGCACAACTACCCGCGCGACGATCATGACAGCTTCGTCACCGCGCCGCCCGCGCTCGCCGAGTTCGTCGCGAACCGCGCGGCTGCCGCCTTCTCGATCAACAAGCCGCTCGTCGTCGGCGAGTTCGGCATGAGCCCCGACGGCTTCGGCGGCGCGTCGCAGGCGGAGTGGTTCCGCGCGCTCTTCGACGCGACGCGGCGCGACGCGATCTCCGGCGCGATGTTCTGGATCCTCACGCCCGACCCGCGCCGGGGCTACGGCGTCACCTACACCACCACGCGCGACGACGACCTGCGGGCGGAGATCGCGCGCGCGTCGCAGCAGCTCGCCGCGCGCGCCGACGCCAAGCCGCCCGCCGAGCTGCTCCGCGCGGGTCACCATTTAATCCCGCGGCAGTTCGCCTTCGAGCGCGCCGCCGACGATCCGCTCGCCCAGCCGAAGACCGAATTCGTAAGGGCGGGCGAAGGCGCGAAAGGCGCGACGAAGGAGTCCGCGGGCGCAGAGGGCGCGGGCGACAACGCGAACGGCGCGGGCAACGCTCACGACACTCGCGGCGCGGAGGGCGCGCCGCAGCTCTACCGCTTCGCGCCGGAGGCGGCGGCGCGCGGGCGCTTCGAGAAGATCGGCGGCGGCGAGGGCTACGTCTGGGGGACGGGCGTCGGCTCGTTCGAGTACGTCGTGCCCGCGCGCGGCGATTGGCGCAGGGTCTCGGAGATCGTCGTCCGCGCGCACCTCCAGCCCGTCGTCCCGCCGGACGCGCTCCACCGCCTGCGCGCGACGCGCGTCACGCTCTACGTCGGCGGCACGGACTGCGGCTCGCGGCTCGTCACCTACGAGGAGCCGCCCGCCGCGATCATCACCGAGTGGCGCGTCACGTCCCTCGCGCCGCGCCTTACAGCGTCGCGCGGCAAGCCGCTCACGATCCGCTTCGTCGTCGAGGTCAACGCCGAGCAATCCTTCGGCATCAACATCTCGAACTTCCCCGCGGGCTTCGACGCGGGCGAGCGCAAGCCGGTCGAAGTGGAATTGAGGTGAAGAGAGAACCGCGTTTGATGAAAGCCCGAAAAGGTCATCGTCAATCTACAGGTAAGCGCTGGTGTTTCCAGGGGCGTTGCCCCTGGCTATCTAATCGCGCCCCGTTGGGGCTCAGACCTTCTCGCACTTCAGAGCAGTCGCCTGAGCTTGATGCGAAAGCTCAACGTCTCGCCGCCGCGCCTGACGGCGAGTGTGTGCTCCTCGCCTTCGCGGCGGAGCAGCGCGCGAATCTGTTCGAGCGTGAAGGCGGAGGCGGGGCGAGAGTCGATCGCGGTGAGCACGTCCTCTTCCTTAAAGCCCGCCTCGGACGCGGGCGAGTTCGCGATCACTTCGTTGACGACGTACTGACTGAAGTCGTCGCCCTCGCTCGCGAACTCCAAGCCGCTCATGTCCGTCTCCACCGGATCGTTCAGGCGCGCGTTCGGCTCCAGGATGACGCGGCGGCGAGAGTAATCGACGATCAGCTTGAAGCGGCGGAAGAACTCGCCGCCGATCACGCCGTCGAACTTCTCCGTCGCGTACTCGCCCGAGCGCGCCTGTATGAGCGTGACGATCGGTCTATCGAGCGTGAACCTGCCGAGGCGCACCCCGGCGACTCGAGCGTCCGACGAGCCGATCATCCCGCCCGCCCCGCCGCTGTTGCCCGCCCTGCGGTTCGCGATCAACTCGTCGAGCCTGTGCTTCTTGACGAAGGGCGTGCTGACGACCATCACGCCGTCGCCGCCCGTGTCGATCTCGAACGTGCCCTCGAACGACTGCCGTTCGCTCACGACCAGCGCGGCTCTGACCCAGGGCTTGCGCTCGATCAGGTTGACGGGGACGATCTCGCCCGCGCCCCTGTAGACGTAGCCCGCGGGCTCGTAGAGGTTGAGCAAGCTCGCCGCGTAGTCGATCTCTAAGACGAACTCCTTGATGAAGTCGTAGCCGATGATGCCGCCGACCTGTCGCCCGGCGATGGGCGCGAACATGTCGAGCGGGAACGCGCCGACGGTCTGATCGGTGACGGTGGCGCCGGTCATCGAGAGCGAGACGCCGTCGATCATGCCGACCTCGATCTCGCCGCCCGTCCCAGTACCTTTCTCCCTGCGCCCCGAGCGCAAGCCCAGCTCCTTCGCCACGCGCTCGTTGATGATGGTCGCGCTCGCGCCCGTGTCGAGGATGAACCACAGCGGCGCGGAGTTGTTCACGCGCGTCCGCACGAAGACGAGGTTGTTCACCAGCTCGATGGGAATCTTCAGCGCGCTGCGCCCCTTCGCGAAGCGGTGGCGCGGCGCGGTCGCCTGCGCGCCGCGCGCCCGAGTCTTCCCTCTGACCTGCGCCCGCGCGGGTGCCGAGCACGCCGTCAGCAGCGCGAGCGAGCACACGAGGGCACGCGACGAGGAAGCGAATGATGGAAACAACTTCAACCTTCTTTCTGTGACTGACCGGGCAGCGGAGAGAATCGCACCGCGCGCGACTGATCGATTGACGGTTGAAGGGGAGGAGGCGTTAACGAAAAGCTGTTAGCTGTTAGCTGTTAGCTAATAGCTGTTAGCTGTTAGCTGTTAGCCGGAAGTTAAATGTATTTCTGTCTGGCTAAAAGCTAAGAGCTAACAGCTAACAGCTATCTACCTCAAGAGCCGCGCCGCCTCGCGCGCGTAGTAGGTGAGGATCACGTCCGCGCCGGCGCGGCGGATGCTGGTGAGCGTCTCCATCATCACGCGCTGCTCGTCGATCCAGCCGCGCTGCGCCGCCGCCTTGATCATCGCGTACTCGCCGGAGACGTGGTAGGCGGCGAGCGGGAGATCGAAGCGGTCGCGCACCGCCTTCAGGATGTCCAGGTAGCAGGTGGCGGGCTTGACCATCAGGAAGTCGGCGCCCTCGGCGTAGTCGATCTCCGCCTCGCGCATCGCCTCGCGCGCGTTCGCCGCGTCCATCTGGTAGGCGCGGCGGTCGCCGAAGGCGGGCGCGCTGTCCGCCGCCTCGCGGAACGGACCGTAGAACCCGGAGGCGTACTTCACCGCGTAAGCCATGATCGCGACGTGCTGGAACCCGGCGGCGTCTAACGCCTCGCGGATCGCGCCCACCTGACCGTCCATCATCGCCGACGGCGCGACCACGTCCGCGCCCGCCTGTGCCTGGCTGACCGCCGTCTGCGCGATCAGCTCCAGCGACTCGTCGTTCAAGACCTCGCCCCCGCGCACCACACCGCAGTGGCCGTGCGACGTGTACTCGCACAGGCACGTGTCCGCGATCACGATCAGCTCCGGCGCCGACTTCCTGACGGCGCGGATCGCCTGCTGCACGACGCCGTCGCGCGCGTAGGCGCCGGTCGCGGTCTCGTCCTTCGCTTCGGGCAGGCCGAAGAGGATGATCGCCGGGATGCCGAGATCGAACGCGCCGGCCGCGTCGCGCGCGATCTCATCGACCGAGAGGTTGAAGACGCCCGGCATCGAAGAGACCTCGCGCCGCACGCCCGCTCCCGCGCACGCGAAGAGCGGCAGCGCCAGGTTCTCTCTCGACAGCCGCGCCTCTCTTACCATCGCGCGCAAGCCCTCGCGCCGTCGCAGCCGACGCGGCCTGTGAATCAGATCAGCCATGATGAGTCCTTATGTAAGTCGGAATGTAAGTCGGAGAACGCCCGCACCGCCAGCTAATTTTCGCGCCCCGATGATACGCGCCCGCCGCGCGCGCCCGCAAACGAGCCGACCGCATCCTCGCTTGACCTTGCCACACCCGTCCTTATAATTACAGTCACCTAACCTATGCGGCGGGGTAGCTCAGCCGGTTAGAGCATTGGATTCATAACCCAAAGGTCGGGAGTTCGAGTCTCCCCCCCGCTACCAATTTTTTCTCGCAGATCAAGGGCTACCGGGGAGGTAGCCTTTTCTGTCTGATTCCACTATTAGCATGAAGCGCGCGACGCGAGGCGCGTAAAGGGGGGCGAGTGTTTCAGGGACTGAGAACCGTCATCCATCACGTGGACGATTTGACGAAGGCGAAGGAGTGGTACTCGCGCCTGCTCGGGGTCGAGCCGTACTTCGACGAGCCTTTCTACGTCGGCTTCAACGTCGGCGGCTACGAGCTGGGGCTCGACCCCGACTCGCGTGGCGTCGAGAGCGGCACCAACGTCGTCGCCTACTGGGGAGTGGATGACGCGGCGGCGGCTTACCGCAGGGCACTAGCGCGCGGCGCGACGCCGCACGCCGAGCCGCGGGAGGTGGGCGGCGGGATCGTCGTCGCGGCGGTGACGGACCCGTCCGGCAACGTCTTCGGCATCATCGAGAACCCGCACTTCAAAATCGAAGGCGGCGCGCAGGCGGTCGTTAACGACGCTTCAGCAGAATGACTACGTTCGCCTGACTCGCATCACACGCGCCTAACAACTCATTCAACCGCGACTGAAGAGTCGGGGCTTTGACACGCGCGCTCACGGCGCGGTAGTTTCTTAACCATCGATTCTTAATCAAGCGGGGGGTTCAACGAGGAACTCATGTCAAAAAGTGGTCACAAGGGGGTGAGTCGCATCGACTGCCCGGAGCGCAAGACCGTCGGCTGGTACGTCCGCGTCAGGCTCGGCAACGTCACGAAATCGAAGTTCATCAGCGACAGCAAGCACGGCGGCAAGGAGGCGGGTCTCGCGAAAGCCGTCGAGTGCCGGAACCGACTGGAGCGGGAGCTGGGCAAGCCGCGCACCGACTGGGTGGTGGTCGGCGAAAACCCGCGCAACAAGAGCGGGGTCGTGGGCGTGCGCCGCGCGGTCAAGAAGTACACGGGCAAGGACGGCACGGTTTATCTGAACGAGGTCTACGAGGTTTCGTGGAACGCGGGGCGCGAGAAGAAGGGGCGCACGTCCGTCTCGATCAAGAAGTACGGCGAGGCGTCGGCGTTCCGCCGCGCGTGCGCGATCCGCAGGGAGAAGGAGCGCCTGCTCTACGGCAACGCGGTCGTGAGCAAGTGGGCGGACTCGCTCAGCAAGGTCTGCGCGGCGTGAACGCCGTTCGTGCCGCTCTGGTCATCAGTGCAGAGTCGTGTTAAAAATCTCCGCCATGCTCAGGTTCAGTCCGGCGAGCCTGCTGTGCTTGCTGTTGCTCTTCCCGCAGACACTACAGGCGTCCGCGCAGCGCCGTCGCCAAAGCGCCGACGCGCGGCAGCGGCTCGTGCTCGACGAGGCGCGGGCGTCGCACTTCGCGCGCCTCGCCCTGCGCTGCGCCCGCAAGGAGTACCCGAACAACATCACGCACACCCTGAACGACGCGAGCCAGGTGAAGTCGCCCGCCGCGCTCCACCCCGCCTTCTACGGCTGCTACGACTGGCACTCGTCAGTCCACGGCCACTGGCTGCTCGCGCACCTGCTGCGCCTCTACCCTTCGATGTCGGAGGCGCGCGAGATTCGCGCCGCGCTCGACGCCAACCTGACGCCCGAGAACGCCCGCGTCGAAGACGAATACTTCCGCGAGCGCGGCAGGCAATCTTACGAGCGGCCCTACGGCTGGGCGTGGCTCCTGAAGCTCCACGAAGAACTCTACGCGTGGGACGACGCCGACGCGCGCCGCTGGTTCCGCGCGCTGCAACCGCTCGCCGACACCATCACGAAGAAGTACACAGACTTCTTCGCCAAGCAGACCTACCCGATCCGCGTCGGCACGCACTTCAACACCGCCTTCGGCCTCGCCTTCGCGCTCGACTACGCCGAGACGGTCAGGGGCGCGGACGCCGAACACCAGCGCGCGCTCGACGCGCTGCGTGAGCGCGTCGTCGAGAGCAGCCGCAGGTACTTCGCCGCGGACGCCGACTACCCGGCGGCGTGGGAGCCGGGGGGCGACGACTTCCTGCCGCCGAGTTTGATTGAGGCTGACTTGATGCGCCGCGTGATGCGCCCCGCCGAGTTCGCGCGCTGGTTCCGCCGCTTCCTGCCCCAGGTCGCGCGCGGTCTGCCCGCGAACCTGCTCGCGCCGGCCATCGTCTCGGATCGATCCGATCCGAAGATCGTCCACCTCGACGGGCTGAACCTGAGCCGCGCGTGGTGCATGCGCTCGGTCGCCGCCGCGCTCCCGCGCACGGACCCCGCGCGGCGCGTGCTCGCCGAGTCGGCGCGCCGCCACGCGGAGGCGACGCTGCGCCACGTCACCAGCGGCAACTACGAGGGCGAGCACTGGCTCGCCTCCTTCGCCGTCTACATGCTCTCGACGCCGGAGCCCGATTGACGATCCGAGCGGTCGAATCTTTAAATGGCGGCGCGGTAAATTTTTCAGGTCTGACGTAACCCGCGCGCGCCGGCTTACGTCTACGCCCATTATTAGCTGTTAGCGGTTAGCTATTAGCTTTTAGCCAGACAGAGACGCATTGATCTTCCGGCTAACAGCTAATAGCTAATAGCTAACAGCTAACCGCTATTGCACACACTTGCTCGAAAGGAAGCCCCTTCCCATGAAAAAGAGGTCTGACTCCGTATCAGGCATCGCCTGGCTCATCGCGCTCGTCTGCGCGCTCGCCTTCGCGACTATTGCGAGCCACGCGCAGCAGCAGCAGTCGCCGCCCGCGACCGGACCCAACCAGACGCCGACGCCGACTCCCACCGCGACGCCGACCCCGACGCCCACGCCGATCAACTGGTCGCAAGACCCGACGCTCACGCGGTTCGTCTTCCGCGGCATCGGCCCGGCGAGCATGGGCGGGCGCATCGACGACATCGCCGCCGTCGAACAGAACCCCTACATCATCTACGTCGGTTTCGCCACCGGCGGGCTCTGGAAGTCCACGAACAACGGCACGACCTTCCAGCCCGTCTTCGACACCTACTCGAACGCCTCCATCGGCGACATCGCCATCGCGCCCTCCGATCAGAACATCGTCTGGGTCGGCACGGGCGAGCCCAACAACCGGCAGAGCTCGACGGTCGGCGACGGCATCTACAAGTCGACGGACGCGGGCAAGACCTTCACGCACATGGGGCTGCGCGACTCGCAGTCCATCGCGCGCATCGTCATCGACCCGCGCGATGCGAACACCGTCTACGTCGCCGTCCTCGGCCACCTCTTCGGACCCAACAAGGAGCGCGGCGTCTACAAAACGACCGACGGCGGCCGGACGTGGGCGAACGTCAAGTTCATCGACGAAGACACGGGCTTCACCGACATCGTGATGGACCCCTCGGACAGCAAGACGCTCTACGCCGCCTCGTACCAGCGGCGCCGCACCTCGTCCGGCTTCAACGGCGGCGGTCCCGGCAGCGGCATCTGGAAGACCATCGACGCGGGTCGCACCTGGAAGCGGCTCGAAGGCGGTGGGCTGCCCGAGGTGAAGCCGCTCGGGCGCATCGGCATCGACGTGTCGCGCTCGAACCCGAACGTCGTCTACGCGCAGATGGAAGTCGGCGCGAGCGTGGGGACGGGCGGCGAGGAGCCGGTCGTCGCGCAGCCTTCGCCCAGCCCGGCAGCCGGCGCGTCGCCCTCGCCCTCGCCGCGCGCGCAAGCCACGCCCGCGGCGTCGCCGACCCCGACCCCGCTCGACCCGAAGAAGTCGGGCGTCTGGCGCTCGGACGACAAGGGCAGGACGTGGCGCGTCGTGAGCAACGAGAACAACCGCCCGATGTACTACAGCCAGATTCGCGTCGATCCGCGGAACTCGGAGAACGTCTACGTCGGCGGGCTGAACTTCAGCCGCTCGACCGACGGCGGCAAGACCTTCAAGTCGCTCCAGCCCAACATCCCGCACAGCGATCACCACGCCATCTGGATCGACCCGACGAACGGCAACCACATCATCATCGGGAACGACGGCGGGCTCGACGTCTCCTACGATCAGGGCGAGACGTGGGACTACGTCAACACCATCGCCGCGGCACAGTTCTACGCCGTCTCCGCCGACATGCGCCGCCCCTACTACGTCTACGGCGGGCTGCAGGATAACGGCTCGTGGGGCGCGCCCTCGGCGACGCGCAGCCAGGCGGGCATCACCAACGCCGACTGGTTCCGCGTCGGCGGCGGCGACGGCTTCTACACGCAGAACGATCCGACCGATCACATGATCGTCTACTCGGAATCGCAGAACGGCGCGATACAGCGGATCGACATGCGCACGGGCCGCAGCACGAGCATCCGCCCGCGCGGCGCGCCGCAACGGCGCGGCGGCGGCGGCGGTGGTGGCGGCGGTGGCGGCGGTGGCGGCGGCGGTCAACGCCTGGAACACGCCGCTCGTCCTCTCGCCGCACAACCCGCGCGTCGTCTACGCGGGCGGCGACCGCTTCTTCAAGTCGCTCGACCGCGGCGAGACGTGGACTTACTCGCCCGATCTCACCAAGCGGATCGACCGCACCACCTTCTCGATCATGGGCGTCAAAGGCACGGAGCCGATGGCTTCGAAGCACGACGGCTATCAGGGCTTCGGCTTCATCACGACCATCGCCGAGTCGCCCCTCCAGCCCGGCGTGCTGTGGGCGGGCACGGACGACGGCAACGTGCAGGTGAGCCGCGACGGCGGCGCGACCTTCACGAACGTGGCGAAGAACGTGCCCGCGCTCACCGGCAGCCGCGACCGCGAGCTGTACCACATCACGCGCGTCGAGCCTTCGCGCTTCGACGCCGGGACGTGCTACCTCGCCGTGGACGGCCACCGCTTCGACGACTTCAAGCCCTACGTCTTCGTCACGCGCGACTACGGCGCGACGTGGAAGTCGGTGGCGGGCAACCTGCCGGAGTGGGGCCACGTCAACGTCATCCGCGAAGACCCGAAGAACCGCAGCCTGCTCTACGCCGGCACGGAGTTCGGGCTCTACGTCTCGCTCGACGGCGGCGCGGAGTGGAGGCGTTTCATGTCGGGGATGCCGCTCGTGCGCGTCGACGACCTGCTCATCCACCCGCGCGATAACGATCTGATCGTCGGCACGCACGGGCGCGGCATCTACATCCTCGACGATCTCACCCCGCTGCAACAGCTCTCCGCCAGGGTCACGGGCGCGGACGCGCACCTCTTCGAAGTGCGCCCGGCTGTGCAGTGGCTCAACGACGTGCGCTACTCGCGCGCGGCGTCGGGCGCGAAATCCTTCCGCGGCAACAACCCCGCGCCCGGCACGGCGATCAGCTACTTCCTCAAGTCAGCCCCGGCGGGCGACGTGCGGATCACGATCTCCGACTACACGGGCAGGGTCGTGCGCACGCTGACGGGGACGAAGGACGCGGGGCTCAACCGCGTGCAGTGGAACCTGCGCGCCAACGCTCCGCCGCGCCCGGCGAACCTGCCGGGCGGCTTCGGCGGAGGTGGCGGCGGCGGAGGTGGCGGCGGCTTCAACGCCCTCTTCAACCAGGGCCCGCCGGTCGAGGCGGGGGCCTACCTTGTCAAGCTGTCGGTCGACGGCAAGGACTACACGACCGGATTGCGGATTCAAAGCAGAGCTTGACTGTTCTTTAATCCGCATTCCGCATTCCGCATTCCGCAATCTCATCTCCCGCCCGCTTGCGGCAGGCGGTTCCGACCTGTGCGCCCGCGCAGTAGTTGCGTGCTTCGATCCGAAAATTCAAACCCAACTTTGAATGTTTGAAGTCGTCGCCGCGACTTGCCCGCGGGCGACGCATCAGTGCCCGTCCATCGTTTCGTAGTGCGGGCGAGATTCCCTCCGAAATTCTATTGCCGCGGCGCGGCGGCTCGCGCTTCAACAGCAGCAAGGACATCGGGCTCAGCAGCCGCAGCGTTCAGTTCGGCATCCGCCTCATCTTCTAACGAAGGCGGAGCCGACCGGGGAATCAACTTCCACCTTACGGGGAGGGGTCGCTTTAGACCCCTCCCCATTTTCGTGGAGTCGTAATGCCTGGAAGAAAGATTGTGCCCTGCCGCGGACGACGATAAAAGTGGCGGGCGGCGTAGCGAAGCATGGTGGCGGCCCAACCCGACACCATCATGGGCGGTCTCATCCCTGCGACACTCACAGATATCGCGGCAGTTTTACAAAGCCCGGCAGATTAGACGGCGAAATGGGCGTAATATATTACGGCTTTTAGGGCATATAATTTACGTTATGCGCTTGGCCATTGCTGGGAAATCACTGTTGAACTTGGCGGCGTTCGGTATCGTAATGGCCTTCAGGAGGTGAGAGAGGATGTATTGTTCATCTTGCGGCGTATCTGTCGCGCAGGGCTTGAGCTACTGTAATTATTGTGGCGCAAAGTTGAGTGGGGAGAAAGGCGATAGCCTCATCAAATCATCAGAAGTGAAACCTGCATCCCTCGTATGGGGCATGGTAGCGGTCTTGGTCTTTGGCTTTGTAGCCATCACGTTCCTCATGATGGCGATGAAAATGGTCGGCTTAAATGTGGGGCAGATTCTCGCTTTCACGATACTGAGCTTTCTCATAATGCTGCTGGTCGAAGGCGTGATCATCTGGCAGTTATTGCGTCGCAAGCGTGGCGCTGAAGAAACAGGCGATACTGCGGTATCAAAGGAGCAAGCGACGAAAGAGCTTGAGGCGGCAAGGGCGCGAGTGCTGCCGGAGCCTATGCCGAGCGTGACTGAGCACACGACCCGATCATTTGAGCCGATCTACAGCGAGCGAAAATCAAAGTGAGGATCGCCCTTGAGCCACGCCGCGCCTAACAACGGCATGCACCCGACGCCCCACCAGCGCGCCTCTCATGTACGTTGTGTTGGGGCGCGGGTGATGCCGGGCGTTAGATGGCGACCATCTTGAGGCGTGGGCAGATTGGCTGAGAACAACCCAAGCGCGGGCTTACTGTGCTCCGCCGGCCATATGGGGCTCTTTATAAGCCGATGTTCAGCTTCTTCTTTTAATTTGCAGTTGGCCCCCGACATGCTTACTCTCTCTCTGGTACAGTTTATAACCCGAGGCTCAGGGTTGTCCTACTTAGTGAGGTCTGGTATTGATCAAATCACTGTTAAACCCACTCCGCGCTATCGCCGGGAATCGGCGGATTAAGCCGAGATTTAAGCCCCCGGCGGGGCCCCCGCTCATCGCCAGCATTGCGGTGCTGGAAACAGATTCGCGCACGATCGCGTGCCATGTTCGTGACCTCAGTGAATCGGGGATGAGCTTCTTCATCCTCGACAGCCTCGCGACGCAGCGTGGCCTGTTGACCAAAGGTGCCAGGTGCCGCGTAGTCTTAGCCCTTCCGACCGGCGTTATCTACTTATCCGGGCAACTGGTGTGGTGTCAGTTCCCCGACGCTCAGAGGCCGGATCTAGGCGCGGTCATGGCCGTCCAAATTACGGAGATCAAGCGGGACGCTAAGGAGCATTACCTGGCCTACCTCGGATCGCTGGAATGAATCACCGCGATACTTGTGTTCGGGTAAGAGGCGAATGGGTTAACACGGTTTCATCCCGAAGGCGCCGTCTAACGACTCACTCGACCGGACTCGCAATCAGCATGGATGTCATCCGCAGGATGGAAGGCTTCTCCGGTTGATTGCTCGCCGGTTAATGCGAGCGTTAGGTTTCTTTCTGTTAGGTGACGCAGTGATGGGCAAGAGAGTCGAGTGGGTGAAGTCCCTGAGGCGGCATGGCCGGAGCCGCCCCCGGCAGTTCCTCATCTTCCTCGTCTTCGAGGCTTATTACCAGTTGTGCACGCTGAGGGGCTACAGGCCGCGCCACCTCCTCGACCCGTCGCCGGAATGGATGAGGCGGGCGCCGCCGGTCGGGCGCGTCCTGATGGTGTGGCCGCGCCTCCCGCCCTCGCTCCGGGCGCTCGATAGAATAATATTTCCCGGCGCGCACGCCGAGTTGGTGCCTTACACGCCGGAGGCGTTCGAGGCGGCGAGGGCGTCGGGCAGGCGCGCGGAGGTCATGACGGCCGTCTTGGGCGAGCTTCGTCTCAATTAGTCCTTCAAGGCGAAACCTAACAACGGCATGCACCCGCCGCCCCTTCAGCGCGCCTCTCATGCATGTTGAATGCCGCTGACCCGGCGACGCGCTCATTTGTCTCTGATGAGGATGACGTCGTTGACGTTCGTGCCGCGCTCGTAGACGAGGCGGCCGTCGCGCGAGATGTCGAAGCGGAAGACGCGCTCGGAGTTGAAGGCGGTGAGCTGCCGCGCGGGCGAGCCGTCGGCGGGCTGGAGCCAGACGTTCGAGACGCTGGAAGCCAACAACCCCGCCTTCGACGAGCCGACGCTCGGCGTCCTCGCCCGCGACCAGTTCTACTTCGTCGCCAACAGCCAGTGGGGGGCGATTGACGAGAAGGGGCGGCTCGCGCCCGACGAAAAACTGCGAGAGCCCGTCGTCCTGAAGCTCAAGCTGTGACGCGACACGCGCGCCCGCCGGGATCGTTCTTCCGAAAAACTTGACGAACGAAAACGCCTTCAACAACAATCCTCCCACACGGAGGGACCTTTGATGAGACGAAGGACGTTTTTGCGCGGCACGCTCGCGGGCGCGGCTGTTGCCGTCGCCTCGCCCGCCATCTGCACGCCGCGCGGTGAAGGTGCAACTGATTCGGGTGCGGCGGCGACGCCCGTCAAAGCTTTCGCGCTCGAAGAGTTGACCATCGCAGAGATGCAGGAGGGGATGCGCTCGGGAAAGTTCACGGCGCGCTCGCTCGTCAAAGATTACCTCGAACGCATCGACGACGTTGACAGGCAGGGCGCGTCGCTCAACTCCGTCATCGAGACGAACCCCGAGGCGCTCTCGATCGCCGAGACTCTGGATCGCGAGCGCAAGGCGGGTCGCGTGCGCGGCGCGCTCCACGGCATCCCCGTCCTGATTAAAGACAACATCGACACGGCTGATCGGATGCAGACGACCGCGGGCTCGCTCGCCCTCGTCGGCGCACCAACCCCGCGCGATGCCTTCATCGCGCAGAAGCTGCGCGAGGCGGGCGCTGTTGTCCTGGGCAAGACGAACCTCAGCGAGTGGGCGAACTTCCGCTCGACCCATTCCTCGTCGGGGTGGAGCGGGCGCGGCGGTCAGACGAAGAACCCTTACGCGCTCGACCGCAACCCCTGCGGCTCGAGCTCCGGCTCCGGCGCGGCGGCGAGCGCGAACCTCTGCGCCGCGGCGGTCGGCACCGAGACGGACGGCTCCATCGTCTGCCCCTCTTCGGCGAACTCGCTCGTCGGCATCAAGCCGACCGTCGGTCTCGTCAGCCGCTCCGGCATCATCCCCATCTCGCACACGCAGGACACGGCGGGTCCGATGGCGCGCACCGTCGCCGACGCCGCCGCGCTGCTCTCAGCGCTCAGCGGCGTCGATCCGCGCGACCCCGTGACCGCCGCGAGCAGAGGTAAGGCGCAAGCCGACTACACGCGCTTTCTCGACGCGAACGCACTCAAAGGCGCGCGCGTCGGCGTCGCGCGAAAATACTTCGGCTTCAACGACCGCGTCGACAAGTTGATGGCTGACGCCATCGATGCCCTGAAGCGCGCGGGCGCGACCCTGGTCGATCCGGCTGACATCCCGACGGGCAGCCAGCTCGACGCGGCGGAGCTTCAGGTCCTGCTCTTCGAGTTCAAAGCCGACTTGAACAAGTACCTCGCCGAGAGAGGCGCGCCCGCGGGCAGGCGCACGCTCAAGGAGCTGATCAAGTTCAACGAGGAGAACCGCGCGCGAGAGATGCCCTACTTCGGGCAGGAGCTTTTCCACCAGGCGGAGGCGAAGGGCGCGCTCACGTCGAAAGACTACCTCGCCGCCGTCGCCAAAAATCACAGGCTCGCGCGCGCGCAAGGGATCGACGCCGTCGCGCGGAAGTTCCGACTCGACGCCTTCGTCGCGCCCACCGGGGGACCTCCCTGGACGACCGACCTCGTCAACGGCGATCACTTCACCGGCGGCTTCTCGACGCTCTCGGCGGTCGCGGGCTACCCGCACGTCACCGTCCCGGCGGGGTACGTGCGCGGTCTCCCCGTCGGCATCTCCTTCTTCGGCGCGGCGTACACCGAGCCGCGACTGATCGCTCTCGCCTACGCCTACGAGCAGGCGACTAAACTTCGCCGCCCGCCGAAATTCCTCCCGCGCGCCGAGCTGAACGCGCAGGAGACTTCCGGCTTCGACGCCCGCCCGCAGTCGCCGCCGTTGACACGCGTGCGCTGCGGCAGTTAGCTTAACGACGGGCGACGCGCTCAGACAGCGCCGCCCTCAGGTTCGCGATGCGCAACAAGGTCAGCCACAGCGCCCGTTATTACTACTACGCCACGCCCACCACGCGGAGGGGTGAGGCGGCGGGTGGCTGTGCACGCGCGATGATCTAGCGGACGCGGAAACAGTTTTCACCGAGCCGACCAACGAACCTTCCGACGCGGGAGATTCGTTGGTCGGCTCTTTTTTGTTCACACCTTGAAAGAGCAGAGGAGTCCAAACGCCATGAACACGCAAGAGGACAGGGAATTGACGCCGGGCGGGCACAGGCACGATCCGCCGCCGCTCAGCGATCACGCCGACGCACGGCCCGTCGCAGCCGGGGCGCAAGAGTCAGCCGTAATTGATCGCGGCTCAATCGTCCAACTCGATCCCGATCATCCCGGCTTCCGCGACGCGGAGTACCGCGCGCGCCGCAACCGCATCGCGCAGCTCGCGCTCGGACACAGGGCGGGCGAGCCCGCGCCCGACGCGCCCTACACGGAAGAGGAGCACGCGCTGTGGCGGGCGGTACGCGACGCGCTCGAGCCGCGCCACGCGAGGTTCGCGTGCGCCGAATACCTCGAAGCCGTCAGCCGCCTCGACCTGCCGCGCGGGCGCATCCCGCAGCTCGAAGAGGTGTCGGAGCGCGTGCGGCGGATCAGCGGCTTCCGCCTGGAGCCGGTCGCGGGCCTGGTCGAGCCGCGCGTCTTCCTCGAATCGCTCGCCGACGGCGTCTTCCTCTGCACGCAGTACATCCGCCACCACTCGACGCCGCTCTACACGCCCGAGCCCGACGTGGTTCACGAGCTCTTAGGTCACGCCGCCACGCTCGCGAGCCCGCGCCTCGCCGCGCTCAACCGGCTCTTCGGCGAAGCCGTCAAGCGCGCGCGCGCCGCGGAAGACTTCGAAAGGCTCGCGCGCGTCTACTGGTTCACCGTCGAGTTCGGCGTCGTGCGCGAGGGCGGCGCGGTCAAAGCCTACGGCACGGGTCTGCTCTCTTCGGCGGGCGAGTTGGAAGCGATGCGCGACGCGCGACTCCTCCCGCTCGACGCCGACGAGGCGGCGCGCGCCGACTACGACCCGACGCGCTTCCAGCCCACGCTCTTCTGCGCCGACTCGTTCGACTCGGTGTGCGAGACGCTCTCCGCGTATCTGACCCGCGCGTGAGTGAGCGAACGCGCGCGGCGAGGATTTGCGCCGGGCGCGAAGTGGCTTACCATGCGGGCGTCGTGATTTAGAGCGCGTTTCAAAACTCTCCGCCTTTGCGTCCCGCTCCGGCGCCCCCGGCGCCTTCGCGCGGAACTTTATTCTTACGCGAAGGCGCGAAGGTGAAACGCGGGCTCGACGGGAGGCATTGGGGGGCATAGAGGAAGATGGCGAGAACGCGTGCGAGCTGGCTGGCGCTGCTGGTCGTGATGGCGGCGGCACTGTATCTGAACTGGCTGATGCTGGCGCCGTTCGTCGGCGTGCTGGCGTGGGCGGTGGTGCTGGTCGTGGTCTTCTACCCCCTGCACCGGCGGATCGTGGCGCGGACGGGCAGCCCCAGCTGGGGCGCGGTGCTCTCGACGCTCATCGTCATCATCGCCATCCTGCTGCCGCTCGCGCTCATCGCGCTCGCGGTCGTGCACGAGGCGGGGAAGTTCGGCGATCAACTGCGGGACGGCGGCGGGCTCCAGGGGCTGCTCGACCCGGACTCGCCCGCGACGGGGCGGCTCGTGCGCTTCGTCGAAAGGTTCGTGAGCCTCGAAGAGCTGCGCTCGCCCGAGGCGCTCTCGGGGCGGCTGCGCGGCTTGGCGTCGCAGATCGCGGGGCGCACCGCCGGGCTCGTCGGCGGCGTCCTCGGCGCGATCGTGCAACTGTTTTTCATCGTCTTCACGATGTACTACCTCTTCCGCGACGGCGAGAGCATCCGCGACGCCCTGCGCGACCTGCTCCCGCTGGAGGCGGAGCAGGCGGACCGAATTTTCGCGCGCACGCGCGAGGTGATCGAGGCGAGCATCTACGGCGTACTGATCATCGCGGCGGTGCAGGGCGTGCTCGGCGGGCTCGCCTTCCGGGCGCTCGGACTGCCGTCGGCGCTGCTGTGGGGCGTGGTGATGATCTTCCTGTCCCTGATCCCGGTGGCCGGGGCGTTCGTCGTGTGGGTGCCGGCGGCACTCTACCTCGCGCTCACGGGCGCCTACGTCAAGGCGGGACTCCTGACGGCGTGGGGCGTCGTCGTCATCGGCTCGGCGGACAACCTGCTGCGCCCGCGGCTCGTCGGGCAGAAGACCTCTTTGCACGAGCTGCTCATCTTCTTCTCGGTGCTCGGGGGGTTGCAGGTCTTCGGCGTGCTCGGACTCGTGCTCGGTCCCGTCATCGTCGCCGTCACGCTCGCCCTGCTCGACATCTTCCGTCACGCCGACCGCCCCGCGGCGGAGGCGGGCGCCGAGCCCGCCTTCGAGCGGCAGGACGAGTCGCGCGAGACGGGTTAGTCGCGCGCGACTGCTCAAACTCAACGCGCGCTCACTGCTTCAGCCGCTCGAAATACTTCTGCCGGAATTTCGCGACCTTCGGCGCGACGACGGCGCGGCAGTAGCCCTGTCCGGGGTTGTTGCGGAAATACTTCTGGTGGTACTCCTCCGCCGTGTAGAACTCCGAGAGCGGCGCGATCTCGGTCACGATGGGCGCGTCCCAAATCTTCTCCCCGTCCAACTCGGCGATCACGCGCTCGGCGGTCTCGCGCTGCCCCGTGGTGTGGTAGAAGACGGCAGAGCGGTACTGGGTGCCCACGTCCGCGCCCTGCCGGTTCATGGTCGTCGGATCGTGGACGGTGAAGAAGATCTCCAGTACCTCGCGGAACGTGACGACCGCGGGATCGAACGTGATCTGCACGGCTTCGGCGTGACCCGTCGTGCCCGAGCAGACCTGCTGGTAGGTCGGGCGCGGCACGTCGCCGCCCGTGTAGCCGGAGACGACCGACTCGACCCCGCGCAGCTCGTCGAACACAGCCTCGACGCACCAGAAGCACCCGCCCGCGAGCGTCGCCGTCTCCAGTTTCCGATCAGCGTTCGTCTCATTCGTCTCATTCGACATGGCGCGTTCGTCAGTCATAGTCTTTTCGCCCCGATCTGAAAATACAAACTGAACTCCGTGAGGTCGTCCGCCGGCGTCTCGATGCCGAGATCGAGCTCGACCTTCCAACTGCCGTCGCGCTGTTTGCGCCAGACGGAGAAGTAGTAGCTGTAGCGCGGCGGGTTCCTCCCCGTGTTGTCGGTCAGCACGACGGGACCCGTGGTGTAGCCGAGATCGCCCGCGGATGACACGTCCGCGTAGGCGGGGCGCCAGTTGAGCGTCGTCGTGCGATTCGTCTGGGCGGGGCGCTTCATGAACGCCTCGCGGGTCTTCGTCGGGGCGGGCGTGAAGTTGAAGCCGTCCTCCGCGAAGAACTCGATGAAGGAGTCGCGCACGCCCACCTCGCCGCAGCGCCGCGCGAAGGAGCGCTCAGCCTCGACGAGCGACGCGAGCGCGGGCGGGACTTTCTGCCCCTGCGGCAGAGCTACGACAGAGAGCGCGAGCAGACCAGAAATGATCGCAACGAAACGTCTCATCAGCATGAACCTCTCAACGATGGTGAATATACCTTGAGCGACGAACGGAAATGTAGGGGCAGGGATGAGCCCTGCCCCCGCAAATGATCGCGGCTGATCGTCGCGCGATCTAGTTCGCCGCCCGCGCGGCGCGCGCCTCTTCGATGCGGCGTTCGGCGAGGGCGTCCGCCGCGCGCGCGGGCGTCGTGCCAGCGGAGTCGGCGGCGGCGAAGATTTCGAGCAGCGTGTCGTAGATGGCGTGGACTTTGCCGCGGGCGCTTTCGGCGTCCCAGCCGAGCAGCTCGGTCGTGCCGTTGATGACGCCGCCCGCGTTCGCCACGTAGTCGGGCGCGTAGAGGACGCCGTGCGCGGCGAGCGCGTCGCCGTGGCGTGCTTCGAGCAGCTGGTTGTTCGCCGCGCCCGCGACGATCTCCACGCGCAGGCGCGGGATCGTCTCGTCGTTGACGACGCCTCCGAGCGCGCACGGCGCGAAGATACTAGCGCGCGCGTCGTAAATCTCCGCGAGCGGCAAGCCCCGCGCGCCGAAGTCCGCGACCACGCGCGAGAGCTTCGCCGCGCGCGTTCTTGTAGGTCATGCCGCGCGCGAGCCGGAGCGCGTCGGTGCGCGCCTCTTCGATGGACGCGTAGTCCCAGAGCCGCGTGCCGCCGAGCGCGGGGCCGAGCGCGGTGCTGTGGATGGCGACGACGGCGCGGTAGCCGATCTCTTCGTCCTCCGCGAGTACGACAGTTTCGTGCCCCGACGCCGCGCCGTCTTCAGAAATGATCTCGAGCATTCGACCTCCCGGTTTATACTGCATCCCGCTTGACTGACTCGACAAAAGAGAACCCGCGCGCGCGCCGCACGGCGGGGAGCCTGCTGCGCGTGCTGGGCGTCGGCTTCGGGCTCGCCGTCATCGTCGGCAACACCATCGGCGCCGGCATCCTGCGCGCCCCCGGCGACGTGGCGAAGCAGCTGCCGCACCCTTGGCTCTTCCTCGCGGTGTGGGTCGCGGGCGGCGCGTACGCCCTGCTCGGCGCGAACGCGGTCGCGGAGCTCGGCACGATGATCCCGCGCTCCGGCGGGCAGTACGTCTTCGCGCGGCGCGCGCTCGGCGACTACGCGGGCTTCCTCGTCGGCTGGAGCGACTGGCTCTCGACCTGCGGCACGACCGCCGCCGTCTCCGTCGTCGTCGGCGACTACACCGTCGCGCTCTTCCCGGCGCTCGCCGGTAGCGCCACACCAATCGCCGTCGCCGTCGCCGTCCTCTTCGCGCTCATCCAGTGGCGCGGCATACGCTGGGGCGGCGGGGTGCAGAACCTGACGAGCCTCGCGAAGTGCCTCGCCTTCGCCGCGCTCATCTTCGCCTGCTTCGCGCTCGGCGGCGCGCGCCCCGAAGCGACAGGGGCGGCGCAACTGCCGCACGGTCTCGCGCTCGGTCTCGCCGTCGTCCTCGCGCTCCAGGCGGTCGTCTACACATACGACGGGTGGGCGGGCGTCGTCTATTTTTCCGAGGAGGTGAAAGACCCCGCGCGCGACATCCCGCGCTCGCTCTTCGGCGGCGTGCTGCTCGTCCTCGCGATCTATCTGCTCGTCAACCTCGCGCTGCTCTACGTGCTGCCCGTCTCGCGCGTCGCGGGCTCCGATCTGGCGGTCGGCGCGGCGGCGCAACAACTCTTCGGCGCGGACGGCGACCGCCTGCTCCGCGCGCTGACCATCGTCTCGATGCTGAGCGGCTTGAACGCCTACCACCTGATGGCGACGCGCGTCCTGTTCGCCATGAGCCGCGACCGACTCTTCTCGCCTCGCGCCGCGCGCGTCAACGCGGGCGGCACGCCGACGGTCGCGCTCTTCGTCAGTTGCGCGGTCGCCGTCGTCTTCATCCTGTCGGGCGGCACGTTCGCACGGATCATCGCCGGGCTCTCGTTCTTCTTCGTCGCCAACTACGCGATGACCTTCGCCTCGCTCTTCGTCCTGCGCCGCAGAGAGCCGCGCGCCGAGAGACCGTTCCGCGCGTGGGGCTACCCCTGGACGACGGCGCTCGCGCTCGCGGGCTCGGTCGCGTTCCTCTTCGGCGCGGTCGCGGCTGATCTCGCTGGCGAGACGCGCGACAGCCTGTACGCGTTGTCGCTGCTCGCCGCGAGCTACCCCCTGTTCAGGCTCGTCAAGTTGATCGAGCGACCCGCGCGCGCGTCGTCATAGATTCGCGGGCGCGGTCGTTTCAAAGATCGCGGGCGGCGGAAAATTTTAATAAACTCTGAAGCCGTGACGGACAAGAGCCAATTCGGGATTGGCATCCGCGACATCGCGTCGATCGAAGAGATGGGCGCGGTCGAGGAGTTGCAGCGCGAGGTCTGGGCGTGCGGCGACATCGACGTGGTGCCGCGCATGATGCTCCACCCGGCGCGCGAGGTCGGCGGCACGCTCGTCGGCGCGTTCGACGGCGCGCTCCTCGTTGGCTTCGCCTTCGGCTTCGTCGGCTTGGAGCGCGGGCGGCTCGTGCTCCACTCGCACATGCTCGTCGACGAGTCCGCTGCACAGCGCGACGGGCACGGATCGACTCTGGGTGGCGTGGCATCTCGACAGCCCCCGCGTCTCGCGAAAGATCGACGCGTCCTCTGACGCAGATGAAACCGCGCGCGATGCTCTCGAACGAGCCACCCCGCTCGTTCGTCTGGGCGCGGACGGAAGGCCAGAAGCCTGCGGATTGGCGAAGGATGTGCGCGGCGGTCTCGTCTCAATTGAAATACCTGACGACATCAACACGCTTAACGATCAAAACGTCAACGTTGCGCTCGCATGGCGCGCGGCGACGCGAATAGCATTTCTGGGGGCGTTCTCGGAAGGTTATATCGCCGAAGAATTTTTCCGCATCGAACGGGAGGGGCGGCGGTGCGGCGCGTATCTTCTGAGGAGGGCGAGTGGAGAAAGACGGAATGACTAAGGGCGACTACAGTTTCGACGCGCGCCTCGCATTTGCGAAGACGCCGCCCGCCGAGTGGTACTTCGACCCCTCGATGCTCGCGCGCGAGCAGGAGACGGTGTTCGCGCGCACGTGGCAGCTCGTCGGGCGCGCGGAGGAGGTCGCGGAGGCGGGGCAGTTCTTCACCGCGAACGTCGGCGACGAGCCCGTCCTGGTCGCGCGCGGCGCGGACTCCCGTTTGCGCGCCCTCTCGAACGTCTGCCGCCACCGCGCGGGTCCCGTCGCCGCGGGGCGCGGCAACTGCGACGTGTTCCGCTGCGGCTACCACGGCTGGTCTTACGCGCTCGACGGGCGGCTCGCAGCGACGCCGGAGTGGGACGGCGTCGAGGAGTTCGACCGCGGGGCACACTCGCTCCCGCAGTTCCGCGTCGAGACGTGGGGCGCGCTCGTCTTCGTCAACCTCGACGCGAATTGCGAGCCGCTGGGTGAAACGCTCGAAGACATCCCCGCGCGACTCGCCCGCCGCGATCTCTCTTCGATGAGGTTCGCGCTGCGCAAGGAGTGGACGGTCGAGTGCAACTGGAAGGTTTACGTCGATAACTATCTCGAAGGCTACCACATCCCCGTCGTCCACCCCGCGCTCAACCGCGAGCTGGATTACGCGCGCTACCGCACGGAGACCAAACGACTCTACTCGATCCAGCACTCGCCGATCCGCGCCGACCGCGCGACGCGGATTAAAGTTGATGAAGGCGCGGAGGAGAACGAGGCGCAGTACTTCTGGCTCTTCCCGAACCTGATGCTGAACGTCTACCCCGACAACTACTCGACGAATTTGATCGTGCCGCTCTCCGCGGAGCGCACGCTCACCGTCTTCGAGTGGTACTTCGACGAGCCGGAGAGCGGGAAGTCTCGCGAAGCCCTCCGGCGCACGGTCGAGTTCAGCGACGAGATTCAGATCGAGGACATACAGATCTGCGAAGCCGTGCAGAGGGGCTTGCGCTCGCGCACTTACGCGCAGGGTCGCTACAGCGTCAAGCGCGAGAACGGCGTCCACCACTTCCACGGCCTGCTCGCGGAGTTTTTCGCGCGCGCCTGACGTGATGGCGATCAACTACATCGACGTGCTGCTCGTCGTCGTCGTGCTGCTGAGCGCGGCGGGCGGCTACCGGCGCGGCTTCATCCTCGGCGTGCTCGATCTCCTCCGCTGGGTCGGCAGCCTCGTCTTCGCCCTGCGCTTCTACCAGCCCGTCGCCCGCTGGCTCGCGCCGCGCTTCCCCTGGGACGCGGCGTGGGTCCCGCCCGCGGCGTTCGTCGCGACCGCCGCCGTCGCCGGGCTAGCGATCCACCTCGCCGGCTACCTGCTGCTGCGCCGCCTCTCGGACAGGTCTCACGAGCACAGGGCGAACCGCGCGCTCGGCGTGCTGCCCGGCGTGGCGAACGGCTTCATCTCGGCGGCGATCCTCGCCTCGCTCCTGCTCGCCGCGCCCCTCCCCGAGCGACTCCAGACGGACGCGCGCGCGAGCACGCTCGCCAACCGCCTCGCCTCCGAGACCGAGCACCTTGAGACTGCCCTCGCGCCCGTCTTCAACGACGCGATCCGGCAGACGCTGACGCAGCTCACGATCAAGCCGGAGTCCGACGAGACCGTCCGCCTGCCCTACACGGTCGCGAACACGCGCCCGCGCCCCGAGCTCGAAGCGCAGATGCTCGAACTCGTCAACCAGGAGCGCGCGCAGGCGGGACTCCAGCCCGTCGCCGCCGATCCGGAGTTGACTGTAGTCGCGCGCGCGCATTCGGCGGACATGTTCGCGCGCGGCTACTTCGCGCACGTCTCGCCCGAAGGCTTGAGCCCGTTCGACCGCATGACGCGCGCCGGGGTGAAGTACCGGACGGCGGGCGAGAACCTCGCGCTCGCGCCGACGCTCAGGATCGCGCACGCGGGGCTGATGAACTCGCCGGGTCATCGCGCGAACATCCTCCAGCACGCCTTCGGTCGCCTCGGCGTCGGCATCACGGACGGCGGGCGGCGCGGGCTCATGGTGTCGCAGGAGTTCCGCAACTAGGCTCTCCTCGAGTTGAACTATTTGTAACTTGAGACTCACCGCAGAGGGATGAGAGATGAAGGATGAAGGATGAAGGATGAAGGATGAAGTAAGACAAGTTGTTTCCAGTTCATCCTTCATCCTTCATCCTTCATCCTTCCTCGTTCAGTCCGCCCATGCAACCGCTGCCCATCGATCAGTTCCTGCCGGAGATCGTCGAGAGCCTGCGCCGCTCGCCGAGCCTCGTCGTCGAAGCGCCGCCGGGCGCGGGCAAGTCGACGCGCGTGCCCGCGGCTCTGCTCGACGCCGGCATCGCCGGCGGGCGCGAGGTCTGGGTGCTCGAGCCGCGCAGGCTCGCCGCGCGCCTCGTCGCGCGCCGCGTCGCCGAAGAGCGCGGCGAAGCTTTAGGCGAGACGGTCGGCTACCAGGTGCGCTTCGAGGAGGTCGCGAGCGCTCGCACGCGCCTCCGCTTCCTCACCGAGGGCGTGCTCACGCGCAAGCTGTTGGCCGACCCGACGCTCGCGCGGACGGGCTGCGTCGTGCTCGACGAGTTCCACGAGCGCCACCTGCAAGCCGACCTCGCGCTCGCGCTGCTGCGCAGACTTCAGCTCGACGCCAGACCCGACCTGCGCCTCGTCGCCATGTCCGCGACGCTCGACGCCGCGCCCGTCGCGCGTTACTTAGGCGACTGCCCGCGCCTGCGCTCCGAGGGGCGGCGCTTCGACGTGAGCGTCGAACACCTCGCGCGCGAGGACGCGCGACCGCTCGCCGAGCAGGTCGCCGCCGCCGCGCGGAAGTTGATCGCCACGGGGCTAGACGGCGACGTGCTCGTCTTCCTGCCGGGCGCGGCTGAGATACGGCGCGCGCAAGACGCCTGCGCCGCGCTCGCCGGAGAGAACGATCTGATCGTCGTGCCGCTCCACGGGCAGTTGCCCGCCGAGGCGCAGGACGCGGCGGTGCGCCCCGCGTCGAAGCGCAAAATAATTCTCTCAACGAACGTCGCCGAGACCTCCGTCACGATCGAGGGCGTCGCGGCGGTCGTCGATTCCGGGCTCGCGCGCGTGGCGAGCCATTCGCCGTGGTCGGGATTGCCGAAACTCGAAGTCGCGCGCGTCAGCCGCGCTTCGGCGACGCAGCGCGCGGGTCGTGCCGGCCGCACGCGCGCGGGTCGCGCCCTGCGCCTCTACACGGCGCAGGACTTCGCCGCGCGCCCCGAACACGACGAGCCGGACGTGCGAAGGCTCGACCTCGCCGAAGCCGCGCTCGAACTCCGCGCCGCGGGCGTCCGCGATCTCGCGACCTTCGACTGGTTCGAGCCGCCCGCCGCGCACGCCCTCGAAGCCGCCGACGCGCTGCTCCGGAGGCTCGGCGCGATCGATTCAGCCGGGAACGTCACCGCGCTCGGACAGCGAATGCTGCGTCTCCCCCTCCACCCGCGACTCGCGCGCATCGTCGCCGAGGGCGAGTCGCGCGGCGTCGGGCGCGCGGCGTGCGCCGTCGCCGCGCTCATCGCGGAGCGCGACATCCGCGAGCGCGAGGTGTTCGCCGAACCGCGCCGGCGCGCGCGCCGCGACGCGACGAAGCACAGCCCGTCAGACTTACTCGAACTCCTCGACCTCTTCGACGAAGCCGCGCGCTCGGGCTTCGCGCCCGCGCGCCTGCGCGCGCTCGGTCTCAACCCCGCCGCCGTGCACGCGGTCGAGAGCGCGCGCCGCCAGCTCCGAAGAAGCGTCGAGGGCGCGCGCCGCGGGCGGGGGCGTGAGACGTTGCAGACGAACACGGCGGCGCAGTCTGATCGCGCAGACTCTCACGCGGCGAAGCCCGCGGACGACGGCGAGACGGAGCTTTTGATCTCGATCCTGACGGGCTACCCCGACCGCGTCGCGCGCAGGCGCGAAGGATCGGTCGGCGGTGAAGGCGCGGACGTTGAGGTGCTGCTCGCGGGCGGCGGCGCGGCGGTGCTCGCGCCCGAAAGCGTCGTGCGCCAGTCGGATTTTCTGGTCGCGGTTGACGCGGAGGAGCGGCGCGCGCGCGCGGGCGCGCGCGGGCGCGGCGCGACGCAGACGGTCGTGCGCGTGGCGAGCGCGGTCGAGCCCGGATGGCTGCTCGATCTCTTCACGGACGCGGTAGAGGAGGCGGACGAGGCGCGCTGGAACGCGCGCGAGGAGCGCGTCGAGGTGACGAGCCGGCTGCTCTACGACGGGCTCGTGCTCGACGAGCGCCGCGGCTCGAACGCGCGCGGCGCGGAGGTCTCGCACGCGCTGGCGGAAGCCGCGCTCGGCGCGGGCGTCGATGCTTTCACGGACGGCGACGCGCTCGCCCAGTTCCTCGCGCGCGCGGATTTCGTGGCGCGGACGTTTCCCGAAGAGGGACTTCCCGCGTTCGACGACGGGGACGTGCGCGAGAGTTTAGTGAAACTGTGCGAGGGGAGGCGCAGTTTCGCGGAGCTGCGCGAGGCTGTGCGCGGCGGCGCAGGCGTCGTCGCGGAGTTGCGCGGGCGATTGAGCCCGCGGCAGTCGCGGCTGCTCACGGAGTCAGCGCCGGAGCGCGTCGCGCTCGCCGCCGGGCGTCAGGCGCGCGTGCGTTACGAGAAAGGAAAATCGCCGTGGGTCGCGTCGCGGTTGCAGGACTTTTTCGGGATGCGCGAGAGTCCGAAGATCGCCGCGGGGCGCGTCGCGGTCGTGCTGCACCTGCTCGCGCCGAGCCAGCGACCCTTGCAGGTGACGACCGATCTGGCGGGCTTCTGGTCGCGCCACTACCCGCAGCTGCGGCGCGAGCTCTCGCGCCGCTACCCGCGCCACGACTGGCGCGAAGACCCGCTCGCCGCGCGCCCGCCCGCGAAATAGCGCGCCGCAGAATTCTTAAATCGCGCGGGCGCGGAATTCTTCGTGCCACGATTTCATTCGAGTTTGAGAGCGCTGCTGATCGGGCGTGAAACTGATCGCCGCGCGAGTCGACTCCGGCTGAGGTGTCAAGCCATCGCGGTGTCGACGTGCATCGAGTAGAGGACGGTCATCAGCGTGAGCAGGATGAGGAACGCGGTGCGGATCACCTGATCGGCGCGTGGGCTGCGCGCCGCCGCGCTGGCGACCATGAAGGCGGGGAAGACGACCATCGCGTAGCGCGCCTGCGACTGGAGCAGCGCGTTCGAGAGCGCGACTAAGGTCGAGGCGAGCGCGTAGCAGGCGAGCGACCAGTGGCGCCGCTTCAGGAGCACGAGCCCGCAGGCGAGGGCGGCGGAGGCGGCGAGGAAGTTGAGCAGCCGGAAGTCCCACGGCTCGGCGATGACGAGCGGGTGCGCCGGGTAGCTCAGCAGAGTCCTTAAGAAGAACTGCGGGCGGCGACCCCACGCCTCGGCGGTGATGTCGCGAAACGCGAAGGCGTTCCCCGTCGCGCGGTAAAGAAAAAACATGAAAGAGAACAGCCCGGCTGGGACGAGCAGCAGCGGCAGGAAGTTGAGCCGCGGCTTGAGCGTGCGGTAGGTCTCCCAGTAAACAAGCACGAGCGCGGGGAAGAGCAGCACGCCGGTGACGCGCGTCGCGGAGGCGAGCGCGCCGAGCAGCCCGGCGACCAGCCAACGCTCGCGCTTCGCGGCGTAGAAACTCCCGACCGTGAGCAGCAGGAAGAGCGACTCGGTCAGAGGCAGCGAGAAGAAGTAGCTGACGGGGAACGCCGCGACGTAGAAGACCGTGCGGTCAGCCGACGCCGCGTCCGAGCCGAACGCGAGCGCGGTGCGGTGGAGCAGGAAGAGCGCGGGGAGGAGCAGGAGCGTGGAGAGCAGGACGCCCGTCAGCGGCATGTCGCCGGTGAGGCGCGCGGCGGCGCGCAGGAGCAGCGGGTAGGCGGGGAAGAAAGCCCAGTTCGCCTGCCGCTCCGCCGAGTAGGGGCGCCGGTCGTAGCCGAAGTGCGAGATCGACATGTACCAGTTGCCGTCGCCGCGCGAGGCGCGCTCGCGCAGGATGCGCGCGACGCGCGTCCCGTGAAGGTTGATGGAGCCGTGACCGTAGTCGCTCTGCGGGTCGGGGTGGACGATGGCGAGCTGCGCCGACGCGAGGACGAGCGTGAGGATGAGCAGGCGCGTCAGGGCGAACGCCGCGAAGGCTGCGCGGAAAGATCGATCGCGCGCCGCGCGAAAGAGCACGTCTTTCGCGCGGCGCGCGGCTGACTGCGGGGCGGGTTGTGGCACGCGTGGGATGATCGCCTAAGTCCGCCGCGCAGTCAAAAAAAGTTCGGCGGTCGGCAGGGTTCGGCGTCGGTGCCGGGCGCGGTGCGCGCGCGGCGAGATGTGGTAAAGTCCGTCTCTCGGTTTGAGCCGGTCCGCGCCCGCAACGGAGCTTCAGCGATGCTCGTTTCCGCCGTCGTCCCATGCTACGACGAACAAGACGTACTCGAAGAGACGCACGCCGCGCTCTCCGCCGCGCTCTCCGCGCTCGAAGGCGCGGACGCTGAGATCGTCTACGTCGACGACGGCAGCCGCGACCGCACGCGCGAAATCCTGCGCGCCATCCAGAGCCGCGACGCGCGCGCGCGCGTCGTGAGTCTGTCGCGCAACTTCGGTCACCAGATCGCGGTCTCCGCCGGGATCGAGCACGCGGCGGGCGACTGCGTCGTCGTCATCGACGCCGATCTGCAAGACCCGCCCGAAGTGATCGGCGAGATGATCGCGCTCTGGAGGGGCGGCTACCAGGTCGTCTACGGCGTCAGAGCCGACCGCGAGGGCGAGACGGCGTTCAAGAAGTGGACGGCGCGCGTCTTCTACCGGCTCATCAACCGCCTCTCGCACGTCGAGATGCCGCTCGACGCGGGCGACTTCCGCTTGATGGACAGGCGCGCCGTCGACGTTTTGCTCTCGATGCCGGAGCGCGACCGCTACCTCCGTGGGATGGTGAGCTGGATCGGGTTCCGGCAGGCGGCGGTTCTCTACCGGCGCGCGCCGCGCCGGGCTGGGAGCAGCAAGTACCCGCTCGCGAAGATGATCCGCTTCGCCGCCGACGGCTTGCTCTCGTTCTCGCTCACGCCGCTCCGGCTCGCCATCTGGACGGGCTTCGCCGCCATCGCGCTCGCCTTCCTGGGGATCATGTGGGCGGTGCTGGAGTGGCTCTTCACGAACGATCTGGTGCGCGGCTGGGCTTCGCTCTTCACGGCGGTCTTGTTCCTCGGCGGCGTGCAGCTCATCACGCTCGGCATCATCGGCGAGTACATCGGGCGCATCTACGCGGAGGTCAAGCGGCGACCGCTCTACGTCGTCGACGAACGGCTCGGCTTCGAAAACCGACGACGACTCGCAGTCGCTAATGACGACGAAGATGCCGCACGCGAGGCGCGTGAGGCGGTGGGCGTCGGGCGCGACGCGGCGCGCTGAATGATGATGCTCACCGGACTCGACGCCATCCCGCTCGCGGAGCCGCTGACGGGCGTCGGCCATTACACCTTCCAACTCGCACGCGCGCTCGCCGACGCCGCGCCGTCGGACGAGTTCGAGCTCGTCTACCCTTCGTTCTGCCCCGAGATCGATCTCTCCGGCGCGGGGCTTCCGACGAACCTGCGCGCCGGGCGCATCCCGGTCGGCACGCTCGGCAAACGTTGGTGGCTCGTCGGTCTGCCGCGTTACGCGCGGGCGCGCCGCCTCTCGCTCTTCCACGGCACGAACTACGAAATCCCCCTGCGCGCCCCGTGCCCGACCGTCCTGACCATCCACGATCTCTCCGCCTTCACACACCGGCGCACGCACCTCCCCCGGCACGCGATCAGGCAGCGGCTGCGCCTCTCGCTGATGACGCGCGCCGCCACCGAGATCGTCACGCCGACGGAAGCGGTGCGGCGCGAGGTGTTGGAACTGTTCCGCGCCGTCGATCCCGCGAAGGTGACGGCGATCCACGAAGCGCCGCGCGAGATCTTCCGACCGCTCGCGCGCGCTGCGGCGGAGGAGACGCTGCGGCGGCTCGGCGTCGGGAATGATTTCGTCCTCGCCGTCGGCACCGTCGAGCCGCGCAAGAATCTGACGACGCTCGTCGAAGCCTTCGAGGAGGTCGCGCGCGCCGACGACGAGAGGCGCGATGGCAACGGTGAAGGCTCGCGCCGACTCACGCTCGTCGTCGCGGGCAGGGAGGGCTGGCTCACGCGGGGCTTGCGCGCGCGCATAGAGGCGTCGCCGTTGCGCGAGCGCGTCCGCTTCACGGGCTACGTCTCGGACGAGGACTTGCGCGCGCTCTATTCGGCGTGCCTCGCCTTCGTCTACCCGTCGCTCTACGAGGGCTTCGGGCTGCCGCCCGTCGAGGCGATGAGCTGCGGCGCGTGCGTGATCGCGTCTCGCGTCGCGGCGCACCGTGAAGTGCTCGGCGAAGAAGCCGCGTTGCTCGTCGAGCCCGAAGACGCCGCGGGGTTGGCGCGCGCCCTCACGACGCTGCTCGGCGACGAAGGCTCACGACTCCGGCTCTCGGAGGCGGGGCGACGCCGCGCCGCGCGGTTCACCTGGGCGCGCGCGGCGCGCGAGACGCTCGATGTCTACCGGCGTGCGATTGAGAAGCGGGCGTCCAATTTGTAGTAGTCTCGGTCGATGGCTTAGATTACGACGACCGATCGGGCGATGAATTACGCGCGTGTCGCGGTGTCGGAGGGCTTGATGCCGGAGCGTGAAGAGGAAGTCGAAAAGGTCTTGCTCGAAATCCGCCAGCGTCTGATCGCCGAGAGGGGCGCGGGCGACGAGGGAGGGCGGGAGCGCGCGGAGCTGGCGCGCATCGAGGCGTGCCTCGGCGTGGCGTCGCGCGCGCGGGATCGTCTGCCGCCCGTCGCGAGCGACCGGCGCGGGTGGCGCGCGCGGCTCGAAGTGTGGACGAAGCTGCGGCTCCGCCGCGCGACCAACTGGTTCACGTGGGAGCAGATCAACTTCAACACGGCGGTGGTCGCCGCGCTGCGCTCCGCGCACGCGCTGCTCGCCGCGCAGAGAGAGCGCGAGGCGGAGCTGCTCGAACATCTCGACGCGCTCGAACGCGAGTTGCACGCCCTGAAGCACGGCGCGGTCGGAGCGGAAGGGGCGCGCGTCGAAGTCGCGCACGCGCGCGACGCTGGGAAGCAGTAACCTCCGCCGCGCGCGGGGGCATTCGACCCGCAGCCGCACGCACGGTCGCACGATGATCTTCGCGTGACATAATTCCCCGCGCACGACAGGAAATGATCCGCAAAGTCCTCATCTGCACCACGCAAGTCCCGTTCGTGAGCGGCGGGGCGGAGGCGCACGCCGCGGGCTTGCGCGACGCGCTGCGCGCCGCCGGGTGCGAGGCCGAGATCGTCGCGCTGCCGTTCAAGGCGTACCCGCCCGAAGAGATCATGAGGAACGTGCTGGCGTGGCGCCTGCTCGATCTCACCGAGTCGAACGGCGCGAAGGTCGATCTCGTCGTCGGGATGAAGTTCCCGGCTTACGCCGCGGCGCACCCGCGAAAGGTCTTGTGGATCATCCACCAGCACCGCGCCGCCTACAACCTCGCGGGCACGGAGTACGACGATCTGCTGACGCAGCCCGAAGGCGCGCGCGTGCGCGAGCTGATCCGCCACTGCGACGCGGAGTTCATCCCCGAAGCCAGGAAAGTTTTCGCCAACTCGCGGGCGGTCGCCGCGCGCCTGCTCCGCTACAACCGCATCGAGAGCGAGCCGCTCTACCACCCGCCGCCGCGCGCCGCGCGCCTGCGCGCGGGCGAGACGGGGGATTACGTTTTCTTCCCGAGCCGGCTCGAAGCGCACAAGCGGCAGGCGCTTCTGGTCGAGGCGATGCGGTTCGTGAGCACGCCCGTGCGCGCCGTCGTCGCGGGCGGGGGCGCGGCGTTCGCAGACCTGTGCGCGCTCGCCAAAAAGTTGGGCGTGAGTGATCGCGTGCGGCTGCCCGGCTTCGTCCCCGAAGACGAGATCATCGAGCTCTACGCGAACGCGCTCGCCGTCTGCTACCTGCCGTTCGACGAGGACTACGGCTACGTCTCGCTCGAAGCGATGTACGCGGGGCGCGCGCTCGTCGTCGCGGCGGACGGCGGCGGCGCGACCGAGTTCGTCGACGACGGAGAGACCGGGTTCCTCGTCGCGCCCGACCCGCGCGAGATCGCCGCGCGCCTCGACGCGCTCTACGCGGATCGCGCGCTCGCGCGGCGGGTGGGCGCGCGGGCGCGCGAAAAAATCCTCGCGCTCGATCTCTCCTGGGAGCGCGTGGCGGAGAGGATCATCGCAGCCGCGGGCTGACGCGAGCCGCACGCCGCGCCGGCGGGCGCGACCCGACGGTTGAGCCGCCTAAAGTTATTGAGCCGTCAAAACTGTCAGCATGAGACTCGCTTACTTCAGCCCGCTCAGCCCACAGCCTTCAGCCGTCTCCGACTACAGCGAGGCGCTGTTGCCGCACCTCTCGGCGGGCGCGGAGATCGATCTCTTCGTCGACGGCTTCGCCCCTTCGTGTAGGGACGTGCGCGAGCGTTTCCGCATCCTCGACTACCGCGCCGATCCGGCTCTGCTCGGAACTCTCGGAGACTACCACGCGGTCGTCTACCACGTCGGCGACGATCACCGCTACCACGCGGGGATTTACGCCGCGGCGCGTGCCTTCCCCGGCGTCGTCGTGCTCCACGACTTCTCGCTCCAGGCGTTCTTCCTCGGTCTCGCGCGCGAGCGCGGCGACGCCGACATTTACCTCGACGAGGTTGGCGCGTGCCACGGCGCGCGTGCGCGTGCGCGAGCGGCGCGCGCTCTCGACTCCGGCTCCGTCCCTTCGCTCTACGCGCGAGCCGCCGAGTTCCCGCTCAACTGCCGACTCGTGCGCGAAGCCGAAGGCGTCATCGTCCACACGGAGTGGGGTCGCGAGAGTCTGGCGCGGATCGCGCCCGCCACGCCCTGCGCGCTGATCGACACCCGCGCCGCGCCCGCCGCGGGGAAGGCTGCCGCCGGCTACCTCGCCTTCCTCCGCGAGGTCGCGGCACAGCGCGAGCGCCGACGCTTCGTGCGCGGCGTCGCGGACGAACTCGCGCGCTGCGGCTTCCGCGAGTCGGACGACGCGTTGCTGCGCGGGGTGGCGGCGGAGCTGGCGCGCGTCGCGCCCGCGCGATTCTCGGGCGGGAAGCGTGAGGCGGGCGAACAGTAGGTGCGAGTTTTTGAAGGGCGCGCGGACTTCGAGACGCCGAGGGCGCGCGCCGCGTCAGAGTCCTTCGGCGACGATCATCTGCGTGCGCGCGGACTGCTGGCGCAACTTCCTGGCGCGCTCGTACTCGCCGGAGCCCCACCAGGCTTTCGCGCGCTCGACGGAAGGGAATTCGAGGAGCACGAGCCGCTCCGGCGACCAATCGCCCTCGAGCGTCTCGACCGCGCCGCCCCTCACCAGGTAGCGCCCGCCGTAAGCGGCGATCGCGGGCGGCGCGAGCTGTTTATAGGTCTCGTAAGTCCCGGCGTCCAGCACCTCGATCTCTACAACAACGTAAGCCGGCATCGTCTTCCTCCCGAATTAACCCGCCGCGCATTCAACGTCGAGCCCGCGCCAGCTCCCGACGAGAGGCGAGCCGACTCGCGGTCGGGCGCGTGACGCTGTCAGGCGCCCGCGCCGTCAGACTGAATTTCGTTCTCACTTTTTTCGGAAGGGCGGGCGGGGCAACGCTTCGTCTGATTCGTGTGAAGTACCGCGAAAGAGGAAAAGGGCGTCCGTCGTGGACGCCCTCCCGCGCGCGAACTTAAATGATGGGCCGTGAAGGACTCGAACCTTCGACCCGATGATTAAGAGATGCCAGCCGTATGGTCTTCACCGTCCGTGACCGCAAAGACCTTCGCCTCTTCAACCGGATGCGGAAGGAGACGAGCGTCACATTCGCCCCCGCCTAGACCCTTCCACGTTAATACCCACAGGCTCCCCCCATGAGCCGCTAAAACGCCCCTCAAAACCTCATACTGGGGTGTTTTCTTATTGATTGTTTAGCAATAAGAACTCTTGCAAGAATTAATACAACAGGCATTGACTTCATCGGATTAAGGGAATATAAGTCACTTGTCGTCGGATAACTTACCTATTCTCATCCGCTGGCGAAGTACTCACAAGATTCCGTCAACCCCACGCTAAAAAAGGTACATATGAAAACTAAAATTTTGTCATTAATCGCATTGGCTTTAGCACTCGTTGTTGCTGGGGTTATAAAAACTGCCTCCAAAAATCCTCAGTCTTCAGAGACGGAAGTCCCTCCCAGGCGTGGACAACTCCAGTGGTACGCACAGCGGGCTAAGGTTAAGGGCGAGACGCGGGTCGAGCTACCCGCTCCCATTCCCGAATACAACGGCAGTTCCGGCAGCACCACGATTGATAAGGCTTTGGAGCTTAGCGGCGCCGTGATAGCCGAGCCGATTAGAGAAAAGGTTGTCTCGAACGACAGCCAGGATGAAATCGGGACCTGGTACAAGTTCAAAATCGTTGAGGTGTTGTCCAAACCGGCCATCCCCGCGTGCCCGAACTGCCGTTTCCTCGAACCGCCGGCGGATCTGCTCCCGCTCGCCGAGGATGAATTCCTGATATCCAAGTACGGGGGCACTTTAATTATCGATGGCGTCAAGGTCAGTATGTCTGACGGGGAATGGCCCCCGTTCCAGCGGGGGAAGCAATATCTAATTCTACTGTCCCTATACACGTCCGGGGTTGGCGAGGTCATGGGCGGCCCGCGGGGAGTTTTCGCGGTTAACAGCGACGGGACTGCCGAACCCGTCAGCGGCATACCCCACCCGATTAAACAGGGCATGAAGGAAAAATTCGGCAACTTGGTAGGTAAGCTGAGGGAGCACCTGAAAGCTCACAAAGCTTCCTGACAGCTAGCTATGAACCTTGTGGCATCTGTCTTTATTAGAGATAAAGAGAGCAGCCCCTCACTATGAATAAAAAGTTCCTCACGGCAGCACTTTCAATCTTTATATCCGCCTGTGTCATTTACTCTCAGACAACCTCAAGCCCATGTCAGCCAGGGAACCCGCCGTGTTTTTACAATCACACGCCGGCCGCCGGTCACGGCCCGGCGTCTAATCTCCCTGCCGAATTTAATTGCAATTGTCCGCAAGACAATCGCCGGGTAATAACAGTCCGTATTGATGCTTCTTGGAACGTAACAGATTCTAACGGTACACATACCAACGACAACATCTGGAACGCCGTGCGGGATTGCGCGATTCCGCAATGGAATACCGCGAGGGCCGCGGATGGGTACACGACAGGCTATTATCTGGTATTGGATCAGTCTAATCACGCCGACCCAAACTCAACCAACGCTGACTAAAAAGGTATATCTTCCACGCTGATATCACCGGTAGAAGGCGTAGATGCGTGAACTCCCGAAGGAGGGCTTATCAAGGGTGTCGGCGTACCTCCGGTACTTATTCCACGCCTGGTTGTAGGAGCGGATGGTGCTCGGGGAGACGTTAACGAGGTAAGACTTCTCGCGGATGAACTGTTCGAAGAGTTCCATAGTGGAAAAGGACCCGCAGGCAATCACCTAGTCTGGAAATCCATCAGACTTTCGATTGAACCTGCGAGTCCTTTACCACCACCGAATGATGGGCCGTGAAGGACTCGAACCTTCGACCCGATGATTAAGAGTCATCTGCTCTACCAACTGAGCTAACGGCCCGCGGCGCGCAGGGAATTATACGGGACGAAGACTGACTGTCAAGAAACGACGCCCGCGCGCGCCGCTAGCGGGTCAGCTCCGCCGGGAGCTGCTTGTCCACGCGCGGGCGCGCGGGCGCGTTCGCCAGCTCCGCGGCGGTGGCGAAGACCGTGCGCGCGACCCGCTCCATCTTCTGGAAGTCGATCTTCTCGACCGCGTCCGAAGGGCGGTGGTAGTCCTCGTGGACGCCGTCGAAGTAGAAGATGATCGGCACGCCCTTGCGCGCGTAGTTGATGTGGTCGGAGCGGAAGAACAGGCGCTCCGTGTCGCGCGGGTCGTCGTACTTGTAGTTGAACGAGAGGCTGAGGAACGACGAGTTGACCCTCTCGCTCAGCGCCCCCAGCTCCGTGCTCATCATCTTCGAGCCGATGACGTAGACCTCGTTGGCGCCCGACAGGTTGGCGTTCCTCGCGTTCGTGTCGCCCTCTCTTTTGCTCCGACCGATCATGTCGATGTTGAGCTGCGCGACGACGCGCTCGAGCGGGACGGTCGGGTAGCTCGTGAAGTACTCCGAGCCCCACAAGCCCTTCTCCTCGCCGCAGTGCCAGACGAAGAGGAGCGAGCGCTTCGGGCGCGCGCCCTTGGCGAACGCCTCGGCGATGGTGAGGATCGAGACCGTGCCCGATCCGTCGTCGTCCGCGCCGTTGTTGATGCGATCGCCCGAGGTGTCGGGCGTGCCGACGCCGATGTGATCGTAGTGCGCGCCGAGCGCGACGTATTCGTTCTTCAGCGCGGGGCCGCGCCCTTCGAGCACCGCGACCACGTTCTGCGTCGTCGCCGTCTCGGACGCGGAGGCGACCGCGAACTTCACGCGCTTTTTCGGCGAGAGCGCGAACGCCGCGCCCGCCTCGCCCGTCTGCGCCTGCTTCAACACGTCCGCGCCCGTCACGGCCTCGCCCGCGAAGAGCGCGTCGAGCAGCTTCTGCGAGGCGTAGACGGTCGGCAGCCGCGACGGCGTGGTGCCCTGAGTGTTAAAGCGCTCGACCTGGTACGCCCCGCGCCCGGTCGAGCGGCGCACACGGCCCCACCAACGCTCCATGTTGCCGTTGGAGGCTCGCGGGACGACGATGAGACCGCGCGCGCCGCTGCGCTGCGCGTAAGACTGCGCGTCGTCGTAGTCCACGCCCGCCTTGCCGGTCAGGTCCGCGCGCGTCATGCCGGGGAGCAGCCCCGACCCGGCGACGATCATGATCTTGTCCTTCACGTCGACGCATTTGTAGGCGTCGATGTTCTTCGACTTGATCGCCCAGCCGTGACCGACGAAGACGAGCTGCCCCTCAGCCGCGCCCGCGTTGGCGACGACGAGGAAGTCTTCGCCGAACTTGTAAGCCTGTTCGTCGAGCGTGAGGGTGGTGCGCGCCGGGTCGACCTTGTCGCGCCTGAGGGTGCGGCGCGGCCTTGAAGGGCAGCAGCGCGAGAAGTAGTAAGAGGGCGGCCAGCTTAAACTTTTTCATCGAACCTCCGAGGGTGTCGCAGACAGGCGCGGGAAGAGCGGCCAGACTTAGCCGACGCTTCTGACCGATCGAGTTTAATTGAGACCGTTAGATAGTAGTTTGCCACCGGGCGAAACGCAAAAAGCGGCGCGGCTCATCGTCGAAAAATGCTCGATGACGAGCCGCGCCGCCCCGACAGCACTACGGATGGCGCGAACCTATGGGGCCGCTTTTGCGCTAAGAGTGGTAGCTGTGCGAGAATCCTCGGCACGCGCCTGTAGCTCAGTGGATAGAGCGCCTGTCTCCGGAACAGGAGGTCGCAAGTTCGATCCTTGCCAGGCGTATCCCTTCCTCAGTTCTTCGACATGACGCTCCCAGCCGTAGTCAGCCGCCCAACGCACCAGCTTTGCTTGACCGTTTCGCGCCGGTGAGAATCGGAGGCGTCCTTCGACGCCGTGCCGTTCGGCGGGCACCGCGTAAATAGTCGGGTTCGCCGGACAATACGCCGCGAAATAATCCACCTCGCCCTCGCGGTACGGGACGCCTGTGACGCATGAGCGCCGAGTTCGCGCGCCACCCGCCGTCTTGTCGCGGCTCTCGACTCCGTCGTATGCTCCAACCTCGCGACCGGTTCGGCGAAGCGCACGAACGTTGACCAGATGACCGATCAAGATCACTTCGCGGAGTTCACCAACTTTCTCACGCTCGAAGCCGACGCCATCAGGGAGACGGCGCGGCGTGCGCGGCGCGAGGAGGTGGAGCGCGCCATCGGGCTGCTGGCGGCGTGCGCGGGGAAGGTGGTGCTCGTCGGCGTCGGCAAGTCCGGCAACGTCGCGCAGAAGATCGCGGCGACCTTGACGAGCACGGGCACGCCCGCGGTCTACCTGCACCCGTCGGACGCGCTGCACGGCGGGCTCGGAGTGGTCGCGCGCGGAGACGTGGTCGTCGTCGTCAGCAACAGCGGCGAGACCGACGAGATACTGGCGATGCTCCCGTACCTCAAGCACCGCGAGGTGCCGCTCGTCGTCGTCGTCGGGAGTTTGAAGTCGAGCCTCGCCGCGCGCGCCGACGTCGCGCTCGACGCGGGCGTCGAAAAGGAAGCGTGCCCGCTCAACCTCGCGCCGACGACTTCGACGACGGTCGCGCTCGCGATAGGCGACGCCCTCGCCCTGACGCTGATGCAGTACAAGCGGCTCACGCCCGAAGAGTTCGCCCTGAACCACCCGGCGGGGCGGCTCGGCAAGCGCCTGATGCTCAAGGTCGGCGACCTCATGCACGGCGGGGCGCAGAACCCGACGGTGAGGACCGACGCGACGCTGCTCGAAGCCGTCCACGCGATCAGCCGCGGCGGGTTAGGCGCGGTCAACGTCGTGAGTGATGACGGCCGTCTCGAAGGCGTCATCACGGACGGCGACCTGCGCCGCGCGCTCGAACGCACGCGGCCGGAAAACTTGGGCGCGCTCGCCTGCTCCGAGATCATGACGCGCCGCCCCTCGGTCACCTCGCCCGACGCGCTCGCCTACGCCGCGCTCCAACTGATGGAGAACCGCCCTTCGCAAATCTCCGTCCTGCCGGTCGTCGACGCGGAAGGTCGCTGCGTCGGACTCCTGCGCCTGCACGACATCATCCGCAGCGGCTTATGAAATCTGTCACGGAAGAACAGCTGCGCGGGCTGGCGGAGAAATTCATCGCCGGCGTGCGCGATGATCTCGGCGTCGAGCTGGCTTACGACGAGGCGTCCGTCGAGTGGGCGGACGGCTACGTCGGCAGAGTCAGGGCAAGCGTGAGCGAAGACGCGGTCGGGTGGATCTCAAATCTGATCGGGTCGTTCCTCGGCGAGTGCGTCATCGCCAACTACGGCGGGCGCTGGCGCGAGACGGAGGACGGCGTGGGCGTCTGCTTCGACGGCGACAACTGCGCCTTCCCGTTCGCGAAAGTCCAGAAGCATTTCCTCCACGGCGAGGGGGATTCCATCCTCGGCTTCTACAAAACCATCGGCGTGGTCTTCAAAGATTTCATCAATGCTCACTGACCAGACTTCTTCGGCGTCGCGTGCGCGGCGGTCGTGCGCCGGGCTGTTCGCGTGCGCCCTGCTGCTCGCGAACGTTTGCGAGGCGCAGACCACCAGCCGCGCGCGCGAGGCGAAACCGATCCCGGCGGGCGAGGTCGTCGTCACGCTCACCGAGCAGACGTTCAACGCGCTCATCGAGGCGCTGTTCACGCTGCCGCAGCCGCCGACCTTCCCGCTCGGCGGCGCGGCGCGGGGCGGCGGCGAGTGCCCCGGCGAGATCAGCCTCGCGCGCGAGATCGCGGGCACGCGCACAATGGTGCGCTTCCGCGAGGGGCGCGTCACCGCGCCGGTCGCGTTCCGCGGCTCCTACAACGCGCCCGTCTTCGGCTGCCTCAGGTTCGAGGGCTGGGCGGACACGGCGCTCAACCTCGCCTTCGATCCGGCGAAGCAGGCGCTGACGGCGCGCGTCGAGGTGCGCGAGGTGCACCTCAGCAAAGTGCCTTCCGTCTTCAACAACGGCGTGACGGGTCTCGTGCAGGACTCGCTCGACGCGCGCGTCAACCCCGTCGAGATACTCCGAGCCGAACAGGTCTCGGCGCAGTTGCCGCTGAAGAAAATTTCGAGCGGCGGATCGCTCCGGCTGCGCGCCAGAGAGGTGCGGCACGAGATCATCGGCGCGGAGCTGCGGCTGCGCATCTTTTACGAGTTCGTGAGGGAAGACTGAGCGCGGGGCATGAGGAAGGACGACGCGGCGGAGGTGATAAGATGTCGCCGTGAGCGCGAAACCGGAGAGACGTTCGATCGGGCAGACGGCGTTGCGCTGCCTCACCTTGCGCTGCCCCGCGTGCGGTCGCTCGTCCGTCTTCGAGCGACCCTTTCAGGTCAAGCACCACTGCCCCGCGTGCCGCGCGCTCTTCAAGCGCGAGGAGGGCTTCTTCGTCGGCGCGATAGTCGCCAACGTCCTGACGACCGAGCTGGTCGTGCTCGCCGCCTACTTCTCCGGCCTCCTCCTCGTCGGGGAAAACTTCGACCTGCTGCTCGCCACCCTCTTCGCCGTCGCGATACTTTTCCCCGTCGCCTTCTACCACCACAGTTGGAGCGTCTGGCTCTCAGCCGACTATTTGATCGAGTCGCTGCCGAAGTATGCGGGTCCTCACAGGGCTCGCGGCGACGGCGGCGCGCGCGGGAACGGGCGGGCGG
>JAIVJC010000219.1 GCA_020200235.1 Acidobacteriota bacterium
GCTCAACAACTCTTCCTCGCCGCCGACGACGACGCGGTTGCGGCGCGCGTCGATCTGCACGACGTAGAGCGGTCGCTCCGCCGCGATCCCCAAACCGCGCCGCTGCCCGACCGTGTAGCGGTGGACGCCCGCGTGCTCGCCGACCGTGCGCCCGCCCGCGTCCACGATCTCGCCCGCGCCCGGCGCCTCGCCGACACGATTCTCCGACTCGAGGTAGCGGTCGATGAAGCCCGCGTAGTCGCCGTCCGGCACGAAGCAGATCTCCTGCGACTCCGCCTTCTCCGCGACGGCGAGCCCGCTCGCGCGCGCGATCTCGCGCACCTCCGGCTTCGACAACTCGCCGAGCGGGAACATCACGCGCGCGAGCTGCGCTTGCGTCAGCTCCCAGAGGAAGTAGGTCTGATCCTTGCGCGCGTCGAGCCCGCGCAAGAGTCTGTAACGGTTCTTCGCCTCGTCTACGCGCACGCGCGCGTAGTGACCCGTCGCGACCTTCTCGCAGCCCAGACTCTGCGCCAGCCTGTCGAGCGACGCGAACTTCAGGCGGCTGTTGCAAGCGACGCACGGGATCGGCGTCTCGCCTTCGAGGTAGCTCTCGACGAACGGCTCGACCACGTCGCGCTCGAAATCTTTTTCCAGATTCAGAACGTAGAACGGGAAGCCCAGCTCTTCCGCCACGCGGCGCGCGTCGTAAACGTCGTCGAGCGAGCAGCAGCGCGAGGGCAGAGGCTCCCCGTTCTCGTCCAGATTTAACCCGCGGCGCTGATTCCACAACTGCATCGTGAAGCCGACGAGGTCGTGCCCCGCCGCCTTCAACGCCGCCGCCGCCGCCGACGAATCGACGCCGCCGCTCATTGCCACCGCGATCTTCATTTCACTTGAAACCCGCTAAAATCGCCCGTTTGCCGCCCTTTCGCGGCGAATGTTAAGATGACTCGCACAGTCCGAATTTGCCCGCGCGAGCGAAGTTTTAAGGATACCTGAAACGACCCTGAACGTCAGCCCGGCGGAGTTACGCACGTAGAGATCAGTCCACAAGCTTATGCCTGAAAGAGCCATCGAAGAGTACGTCGTCTCGGACGAGCCCTACTACCTCGCCGTCGGACGTGAGGTCGAGCTGTTCGAGGCGGCGCACGCCGCGCGCCTGCCCGTGATGCTGAAGGGCCCGACCGGGTGCGGGAAGACGCGCTTCGTCGAGCACATGGCTTGGCGACTGCGCCGACCGCTCATCACCGTCGCCTGCCACGAGGATTTATCCGCCACCGACCTGGTCGGTCGCTTCCTGCTCGAAGGCGAGGAGACCGTCTGGCACGACGGGCCACTCACCGCCGCGGTGCGCAACGGCGCGATCTGCTACCTCGACGAAGTGGTCGAAGCGCGCAAGGACACGGTCGTCATCATCCACCCCCTGACGGACGACCGGAGGCGTCTGCCCATCGAGAAGCGCGGCACCATCGTCGACGCGCCCGACGACTTCATGCTCGTCGTCTCCTACAACCCCGGCTACCAGTCGATCCTGAAAGACCTCAAGCAGTCCACGCGCCAGCGCTTCGTCGCGCTGGAGTTCGACTACCCGCCCGCCGAGCTCGAAATCGAGATCGTCGCGCGCGAGGGCGGCGTGGAAGAGCAGACGGCGCGCGATCTCGTCCTCATCGGGCAGAAGGTCCGAAACCTGCGCGGTCACGGGCTCGAAGAGGGCGTCTCCACGCGCCTCCTCATCTACGCCGCGCAGCTGATCGCGCGCGGCATCGCGCCCACGGCAGCCGCCGAGGTCGCCCTCTGCTCCCCCATCACCGACGACCGCGACCTGCAACGCAGCATCCGCGAGATCGTCACGACCGTGATTTAGAAGTTCGCGCTTTGATTTATAATGACGACGCCGTGAATTTCCTGGAGGGAACGAATGAACGCGCATCGTGTGGAAGCGACTCTTGAGAGCGACGGGAAGCTGACTCTCAGCGAACTGCCTTTTCAGGCGGGCGACACGGTCGAAGTGATCATTCTGGCGCGCGCCGCGGAGGCGAAGGGGCGGCAGATGTATCCCCTGCGCGGGAAGCCCGTCGCATACCTCGATCCGACCGAGCCGGTCGCGCGACATGATTGGGAAGCACTCAAATGATCGTGCTCGACACACACGTCTGGGTCTGGTGGGTTCATGGCGACGCGCGTCTTCCCGAACGCCAGATCAAGTTGCTCGAAGAGAATGAAGCGCACGGTCTCGGCGTCAGTGTCATTTCGTGCTGGGAAATCGCCAAGCTGGTCGAGTACAAACGTCTCATCCTACCTTGCCCCGTTGATGAATGGTTCGATCAAGCTTTAGCCTACCCCGGAGTCAGGCTACTCGATCTCACGCCCCGCATCGCGGTCGAATCGACGCAACTGCCCGACGCATTTCACAGCGATCCGGCGGATCAGTTGATCGTCGCGACGGCGAGGGTGTATGACTCCGCGCTGCTAACGGCGGACTCGAAGATACTCTCTTATCCTCACGTAAAAATTCTAAGGTAGCACCGATGAATGAAGAACTCGCTAACGACTACCTGCAAGACGCGCTGAAGGTCTTTCGCAACTACAAGAAGCTCGGCGACGGCGCGATCCGTCAGTTGAGTGATGAGGAAATGTTCCGCGCGCTCGATGCGGAGATGAACAGCGTCGCGCTCAACGCCAAGCACATGGCGGGCAACATGCGCTCGCGCTGGACGGACTTTCTGACGACCGACGGCGAGAAGCCCGACCGCGACCGCGACTCCGAGTTCGTCATAGACGGCGGCACGACGCGCGAGGACGTCTTGCGCTGGTGGGAGGAGGGCTGGCGCACGGTCTTCGCCGCGCTCGAACCTCTGCGCGCGGAAGACCTCTCGCGCGAGGTGACGATCCGCGGCGAGCCGCACACCGTCCTGATGGCGATCAACCGCCAGCTCGCGCACTACGCCTACCACACGGGGCAGATAGTCTTCCTCGCCAAGCACTTCAAGTCGGACGCGTGGCAGTCGCTCAGCATCCCGCGCAACCGGTCGGCGCAGTTCAACCGCTCGATGGCAGAGCGCGGGACGAAGTAACGGATGAGCGAGCGGGAAGAAGTTTCCAACCCCGACGCCGTCGGCGACGCGCGCTCGGTCGAGGAGGAGATCAGCGAGCGGCTGGGCGCAGTCGCCGGCGCGGCGGAGCCTCAGACGTTCGCGACGCTCGCCAGAGAGATCGGGAGACTCCCCGCGGATCGCGCGCGCGCGGTGCTGGAGTTGAGCGCGCAGCTCGCGCCGCTGAGCCTGCGCGCGTGCGCGGAGTTCGTGCGCGCCGCCCCGCGCGCGGCGCGGCTCTTAGACGCCGAAGACCTGCGCGCGTGGGGCGAGCTGGGCAGGCGACTCGCGATGGCTGACACGGAGACGGGCGCGCAGTTCTTCGCCGCGGGCGCGCAAGGGTTGGCGGAAGTCCCTCCGGGGGCGCGCGCGCTGCTGCTGCAAACCTGCGCGCGGCAGATGACGCTCTCGACCTCCGTCGCGGTCGAGACTTTCCGGCACGCGGGCGAGGTCGCCGCCGCGGTGCGCGACGCCGCGCTGCTCGCCTCCGTCTTCCGCGCCGCCCTGGAGATCGCGCGCCGCTCCGCGCGCCACAGCGCGGACTTCCTGACGGCAGTCCCTACGGTCTTCGCCCACTTCGAGAAAAATTTCGACGCGGCGGACGCGGCGACGGTCGCGGGCGAATCCGTCCGCGTGATCGAGGTCTTCGCGGGGCGCGCCGGCGGCATGGCGTCGGACGCATGGGCGGCTCTCCCGGAAGCGACGGGCGCGCTCACGGCTGAGCAGTCGGTCGAGTTGCTGCGCGCAGCCGAAGGCTTTCTCGAACGCGGCGGCGCGGCGGCGCTGCACGTGATGATCGCGGGCGGCGAGGTGTTGCGGCTCGCGCCCGAAGTCTTCGGCGAGTGGGTCGTGCTCGCGCGCGCCGTCGCCGAGCAGGGCAACGCCGCGCTCGTCGCGGTCGCGCGCTCGTCGCCCAATTTTTTCCGCGCTCTCGCGCGCCGGACGGGTCGCGATCACGCGGCGGGACTCTCGCGCCGCGTCGTCGCGGTCGTCACAGAGGTGGCGCGCGTGGACGCCGAAGCCGCGATCTCTTGCCTGAGGAGCGCGCCCGCGGCGCTCGCCGTGGCGACCGTGGGGCAGTTCGAGCGCTGGGCGCGCGGCGGGCTCGGCGAGCCGCGCACGGACGCGCGCGCGCGCCGCAGCTACTACGCGCTGGAGACGCGGCGCAGCAACGACGCGCTGCGCGGCGGCGGCGAATCAGAAGCGGGTCTCGCGCTCGCCGACGTGGCGCAGACCCTGCGCTTCTACGTCGAGGGCTTAACGGGTCGCGCCGTGGACGTGACGGCGCTCGCAGCCGTGCCGCACGAGGCGCGCATCAACGACGGGCGCACGATCCAACTGCCCGGCTCGGTCGCGGAGTTCGCGGACGACGCGCTCAACTTCCGGCTCTACAAGGTGCTCGCCGCGCACGCCGCCGGTCAGATCGAGTTCGGCACGCACGCGCGAGAAGACGACTACCGCAACGCGCTCGCCCTCTTCCCCCTGCCCGATCTGGCGGCGCGCGTCTTCTCGACTCTGGAGAACGCGCGCATCGACCGCCGGCTGCGCCACGCCTACCGCGGTCTCGCGCGCGATCTCGATCTCGTCCGCGCGCACCTGCGCGCGCACCGCCCGCCCGTCGCCTCGATGCCATCCGCGCTCGTCCCCTTCGAGCTGCTCTTCCAGATCGCGCTCTGCGGCGGCGCAACGGACGACGCGCGCGCGTTCTACTCGCAGATCGTCTCCGAGATGGAATCAATCGTCGCGGATTACCTGTCGAGCCCCGACTCGTCGGTCGCAGACACCTTGATGGCGACCGCGCGCGTCTACTCGCTCTTCCAGTCGATCGCAGAGGGCGAGTCGGAGCAGCAGACGACTCTGGGAGAGACGGACGGCGCGGAGGGCGGCGCGGAGTCGAACCTCGAGCAGGAGCGCGAGAGCGCGACCGACGAGGAGGGCGAGAGGCGGCGCGAGTCGCGCGCCCCCAGGCGGGACGCGCGCGAGCTGTTCAGCGCGTGGGCGAAGTCGGGCGAGCAGGAGGGCGACGCGGAGCAGTTGACGGGCGCGGAGCGCTGGTCGCAAGCCGAGACCTTCGAGCACGAGCTGGAGCCGGACGAGACGGCTTACGAGTACGACGAGTGGGATCGCGATCTCCTGGACACGCGCACGGGGTGGTGCCGCGTCGTCGAGAAGAGCGCGCGGCGGGGCGACCGCAACTTCGTCGAGCTGACGCGCGCGCGCTACCGCGGCGTCATCTCCTCGATCCGCCACCAGTTCCAGATGATGAAGCCGGAAAGCCTCACGCGGATCAAGAACGAGCTCGACGGCGACGACTACAACCTCGACGCCGTCATCGACTACGTCGCCGACCGTCGCGCGGACGGTCGCCAGTCCGAACGCCTCTACGTCCGCCGGCTCCGGCGCGAGCGCGACGTGGCGGTCTCGTTCCTGCTCGACCAGTCCTCTTCGAC
>JAIVJC010000095.1 GCA_020200235.1 Acidobacteriota bacterium
GCTTCGGCTGCGCCGACTTCATCCGCCGCGGCGGGCGCATCCCAGCGCCGATTCATTCGCTGCGTAATTGATCGGGTGCCGATGAAAATGATGGAGACGAACCAACTCGACAAGCCGCGCGTCCGGTTGCGGCACGTAGTTTTGTTGGGCGCGCTGCTGTCGTCGTGCGCCCTCGTCGCGCGGGCGCAGCAGCCGCCGGCGGGGCGGATGCGGCTCGCGAAGATCGAGGTCGTCGGGTTGCAGGGTTTGAAGGAGGAGCAGATCGTCGCGGCGAGCGGGCTGAAGCTGGGGCAGGCGTTCACCGTCGAAGACTTCGACGCGGCGGCGCAGCGGCTCCTGTCGAGCGGGCTCGTGACGAAGGTCTCGTACAAGCTGAGGGAGCGCGCGGGCGAGGCTTTTCTCACCTTCGACGTGACGGAGTCGGGGCGCGCGGGGAACTCGTCCGTCGTCTTCGACAACTTCCCCTGGTTCACGCCCGACGAGATCGCGGCGGCTGTGCGGCGCGACGTGCCCGCGTTCGACGGGACCGCGCCGGACTCCTCCGCCGTCATCGAGAGCATCAGGCGCGCGCTCGAACGCCTCCTCGCCGAACGCAAGATCGCGGGGCAGGTCGAGTACATGCCGTCGATGAACCTGGAGACGGGCGGCAACCGCAAGCACGTCTTCACCGTCAACGGCGCGCGCCTCGCGGTCTGCGCGGTGAGTTTTCCGGGCGCTTCCGGCGTGCCGGAGAAGGAGTTGATCGCGACGGCGAAGTCGATCTTAGAGAACGACTACTCGCAGGAGTTCGCCGCGAACTTCGCCGACGTGGCGCTGCGGGAGCTGTACCACGAGCGCGGCTACCTGAGAGTCGAGTTCGACCAGCCGCGCGCGACGGTCGGGGGCGACGCGGCGTGCGCGAGCGGCGTCGCCGTCGCCGTGCCGGTGCGCGAAGGCGTTTCGTACAACTGGGCGGGCGCGGAGTGGAGCGGCAACAGCGCGCTCACGCCCGCCGAGCTGGACGCGGCGCTCGGCATGAAGGCGGGCGAGGTGGCGAACGGCGCGAAGATCAAGCGGGCTCTGCGCGGGGTGGCGCGCGCCTACGGGCACAAGGGCTATCTGACCTCGTCGCTCAAGCCCGCGCAGGAGTTCGACGACGCGGCGCGCAGAGTCACCTACCGCTTCGAGGTCAGGGAGGGCGCGCAGTACCGCATGGGCGAGCTGAAGATCGCGGGGCTCGCGGAGGCGGACGCGGAAAAACTGCGCGCGCGTTGGGCGCTGCGCGCGGGCGAGGTCTTCGACGAGACTTACTACGAGGAGTTTTTGAGGAAGAACCTGTCGGGCATCCTCCAGCCGGGCGCGCGACCGCAGGTCACGATGTTCGTCAAGCCCGACCGCGAGAAGCTGACCGCCGACGTGAGCTACACGTTCAAGTTCACCGCGAAGTAGTCTGTAGCCGCACGGGCGCATAAAAATTTCGGAGGATCGTCTGATGGAAGCTCTGGGGATGGTCGAGTGCATGGGTCTGGTGGCGATGATCGAGGCGGCGGACGCGATGGTCAAAGCCGCGAACGTCGAGCTGGTCGGCTACGAGAAGATCGACGCGGGGTTGGTGACGGCGATCGTGCGCGGCGAGGTGGGGGCGGTGAAGGCGGCGGTGGACGCGGGCGCGGCGGCCGCGTCGCGCGTCGGCAAGGTCGTCGCGACGCACGTCATCCCGCGACCGCACGCGGAGGTCGACGAGGGGCTGCCCGTCCTGAAGACCGGCGAGACGACGCGCAAGAAGATCAGCGGGTCGGTGAGGACGCGCGGCTGAGCCGGTCTCCAACGCCGCCATGCTGACTCGCTCTCCGCATCACTACGGTTTTTCGTAGCCGAGGACGCGCGGCGTGAGTCGCGCCCCGCGCGGATCGGAGCGGAAGGCGACCCATCCCTCGCGCGTGGCGCGGCGAGGGACGAAGGCGATGGTGAACTCGCCGCGTTCCGGCTCAGCACCCCCCTCCAAGACCACTTCGATCTGTACGCCCTCCGCGGTCTCGTCGCCGCTGTTAGTCACGAAAACGGGCACGACGAAGTCTTGAGTGCGCCGCTCCGGCGTGCCCAGCCTGACCCCGATGTCGGGCGCGGCTTTGTCGGCGCGCGCACCCTCGTAGACGAGGTAGCCGAGCGTGCCGAGGACGAGCACGAGGCTCACGGCGAAGACGCTCCACTCGACCCGGTTCTTCTTGACCTTCTTCATTGAACCAGTAGCCTCCCGGCGGAAGCGCCCAACGTCGCGGCGACGCCGAGCACGACGGTCTGGGCGACGCAGGTGGCGAGAGCCTGCCCGTCGAAGCGCCCGAAGAACCAGAGAATCAAGGCGGACGACGTGAGCGCGACCGCGTATGTGATGATTGTGCCGAACGCCACGTCGTGGTGCCGGTCGAAGAGCACGTACTTGTCCGCGCCCGCGAACTCACTGTAGTAGAGGACGAGCGCGGCGAGCGCCATCGAGAGGGCGGACAGACCCAGCAGACGCCAGACGCTGATCTCGGTGGCGATCACGATGATCTCCTCGGTCGGCGCGACGTTGGCGGCGAAGAGCACCGCGCCGCAGAAAGCGATGACGACTTGAGCGCCGAAGCCGGCGCCGTCATCGCCGCTGACGCCCTCATCCTCCTTGCCGCCGCCACCGAGTTGAGCCGTCCCCACGGAGACGCCGATGGCGACCGTCATCCCCTCGACGACAGTCTTGCCGACGGCTTCCGCAGCGGGCATCTCCGTCGTCACACGACCGAGCAGCCAGAGGATGCAGAAGGCGACGAGCAGGCCGATCCCCATCTCCTCGACCGAGTCGATCACGACCTCCCGGAAGCAGTCGTCGCGGCGCAGCCCCCCGAAGTAGTTGTAGCCGAGCAGCAGGACGAAGGTGGCGAGGACGTACACAGCTAGCCGCCACGGCGAGGCGGTGAAGCCTGCCCACCAGACCTCCATCGTGTAGAGCAGGGGGAGGCTGAAGATGAGCCCGCCCACCACGCCCCGCGCGTACTCCCGCAGAGATTCCTTGCTCGTTCGCATAAACGGAAAACCAGAGCCGCCCGCCCCCGAGTGCCGCGCCCGGAAATAGTTGGCGGCAAAACTTTGCGGGCAAGTATAATCAATTCAGGAGAGAACCCTGAGAGGAAAAATCGAACATTGATCACGACCGTCTGTCTGAACAGCTCGTCGAAGAAGTTCCGCGATCAGTGCCCGGCGTCCGAGATCAGCGACTTGCGCGAGAGCGGGGACAACGTCGTCTGGGCTGACGTGAGCGACCCCTCCAGCGAGGACTTCGCCGAGCTCGCCGAGGAGTTCGGCTTCCACCCGCTCTCCATCGAGGACTGCCGCAGCGAGCACCAGCGACCGAAGATCGAGGAGTACCAGGGCTACTACTTCATCGTGCTCTACGAGGCGCAACTCGCCGGACCGCACGACCGGCTCGAACTCCGCGAGCTGAACATCTTCCTCGGCGCGAACTTCCTCGTCACCGTCCACTCGAAGCCGATCCGCGCGGTCGAGACCGCCGGCCGGCTCTGGCACGAGTGGACGGATCGCGCCGAGCACGGCGCGGGCCTGCTCTCGTACCTCCTGATCGACGCCATCGTCGACGACTACCTGCCGCTCCTCGACGTGCTGAGCGACCGCATGGACGATCTGGAAGATCAAATCTTCGGCGAGTTCAAGCCGGAGGCGCTCGAAGAGATTTTCCGCGTCAAGAAGCAGTTGCTCTACCTGCGCCGCTCGATCACGCCGCTGAGGGACGTCTTCAACACGCTCCTGCGCAGGGAGCAGCCGATCTTCGCGCGCGAGACGCACGTCTACTTCCAGGACGTGTTCGATCACCTGATCCGCGTCGCCGACACCATCGACAACCTGCGCGACATGCTCGGCTCGACGATGGACGCCTTCCTCTCGGTGCAGGGCAACCGCATGAACATGATCATGAAGCGGCTGACCTCCATCGCGACCATCCTCATGTCGGTGACGCTCGTCGCCGGAATCTACGGGATGAACTTCACGTTCATGCCGGAGCTGCACTGGCGCTACGGCTACGTCTTCGCGCTGCTCTCGATGGTCGGCATCGGCGCGGGGCTCTACGTCTATCTGAAGAAGGTCGATTGGCTATGAAGAAGAACGGGCGGCGGAAGCCGCGGCGGAGTTTCAAGCTGCACAGCCACGTCGAGCCGAGCGGCGAGACCGAGGATTTGGCGGCGAAGCTCGCCCCGCTCGAAGAGCTCGGCGGCGGGGCACAGGCGGACGCGGCTCAGAACAACGGCGGCGCGATCGTCGTTGACACGGGCGCGCTGAAGATGCCGGAAGGGCTCGCCGCGCAGCAGGAGGAGGATCGGCGACTCATCCTGGGCTTCGAGCCGGTCGTCCTCCTCATCGTCGTGCTGTCGCTCGCCTTCATCGCCTTCATCGCGTGGAAAGTCTCCGAGATGCCGACGCCCGACTGAAGCGGAAAAATAACCGCGGGCTGAACGCCGGCGAGCCCGGAACAGAGACCTGGACTTTGATCTGGCGGACGGTGCCGTCGCGCTTGCTGTTCGTCGGGTAGTAGCCGATGACGTACTGCGTGCGCATGTCCTTCGTGATCTCCTGTGCGATTGCCGGCAGCTCGGCGAGCGACGTGGGGAAGAAGGCGCGGCCGCCCGTCTCCGTGGCGAGCCGGTTGATGTATTCGGTCGCCTTGTCCTTCGACGACTTGCGGATGAAGCCGCCCTCGGCGTCCAGCTCGGACGTGAAGCCGATGACGTAAATCTGCACGTCGTTCTCGCGCAGGTACTCGAAGAGCTGGTTCTGCGCGTAGTAGCTCTTGCGATCCTCGCCGTCGGTCACGAGGATCATGGCGCGCCGCCGCTTGTCGTTCAGGGGGTTGCCCTTCTTGTACTCGGCGGTGTGCTCGGCGGCGAGGTAGACGGCGTCGCTGATCGCCGTCTGCCCGCCCTCGGTGTGCATGTTCTCGACCGCGTCGAAGAGATCGTCCTTGTTCGCGGTGAAGTCCTGGAGCAGCTTGATCTCGTCGCTGTCGACGAAGCGCAGGAGGAACGTCTCGTCGCCGGGCTTGTTCTCGTTGATGAGGACGCGCGTCGCCTCGATGACTTTCTCCAGCAGCGGCTTCATCGAGCCGGAGTTGTCCACCACCATCCCGTAGCTGATCGGCACCTCCTCGCGCGAGAAGAAGTCGACCTTCTGCGGCGCGTTGTCCTCGAAGATGCGGAACTCTTCGCGCTTCACGTCGTTGACGGGCCGGTTGTTGCGGTCGATGACGCGGACGTGGAGGTTGACGAGGTTCGTGTCGATGGTCAGCACCTCTTCGGGGTCGATCTCCAGACCCTTCAACTCGGGCGGAGTCGGCGAGGCGTTGGGCGACGCCTGCGCGCCGGGCGTCGGGCTCCTCGCGGGCTGCGCGGCGGGCGGCGGCGTCGCGACGGCGCGCGCGGGCGTCGGCGTCGGGGTCGCGGTCGTGCGCGCGGGCTGCCGCTGCGTGGTCGTGGTGGTCGCTCTTCGCGGGCGCGACTCCTGTTGCGCGCCGGTGGCGGAGGGCAGCAGGAGTGCCGCGAGCGACGCGACGGAGAGCGCGGCGCACAGCAGCGTGCGGCGGATCAGTTTGTCTCGGACGGCTCGCGTCATCTCGTCTCGTGTCATCGTGGCTGCAAAAACCCCCGTGTCAGAATTAAGTGCCACAGCAAGCAGAAACGCCCGGCGTGCCCGCGCCCCTCGCCGGCGGGCGGAGGGCGGCGGGGCGCGCGCGGGCGTCTCTCATCGGTCAGCCGGCACATTCCGGCTTCGCGCGGCTGGGGCTTCTCGTAAAGAACTCGCGGGCTTCCCGTGTCGCCCGGCGAAAGTTAGAGGTCGCGCGCGTCGCGGGCGTTGCCAGAGTCCGGCGCGCCGGGCGCGATCAGCGAGGGTTGGTCGTCGCGTAGTAGCCGTCCTTCGAGCGCACGAAGAGGCGCGGCAAGCCGCGCGGCGGCACGACCTTGACCTTGATCTTGTGCCACTTGCCGTCGTTCGTGAAGTTCTTCGGGCGGTAGGCGATGGAATACTGGTGCCTGAGCTCGATGGCGATGCGCTCGAAAATCTCGTTCATCTCGGCGGCGGTGTCGGGGAAGAAGGCGTGACCGCCGGAGACGGACGCCAGCTCGGTGAGCATCGCCTCCCCGCTCGCGTCGAGCCCGCCCGGCGAGTTGCGCTCGATGATGCCGATGGCGTAGATCAGCACGTCGGTCTCTTTGAGGAGGCGGCGCAGCTCGTTGAAGGTGTAGCGCGAGTTGTTGTCCTGCCCGTCGGAGATGACGAGGAGCGCGCGCTTCGGGTGCGTGCCGCGCGTGACGCGGTCGATGCCGAGGTAGCAGGCGTCGTAGAGCGCGGTGTTGCCCTTACTCTCGACGAAGGTCAGCTTGTCGAGCATGGCGTCGGAGTCGCGCGTGCGATCCATCAGGAGCTGCGCGCGCGAGTTGAAGCCGATCAGGAAGTACTCGTCGGAGTCGTGGCTCGTGTCGACGAAGTGGCGCAGAGCCTCGCGCGCCCTCCCCAGCTTGTCCTTGCCCATCGAGCCCGACACGTCGAAGATGACGCCCAGCGAGACGGGCGCGTCGTCGTCGGAGAAGAACTGAATCTCCTGCGGCTCCTTGTTGTCGAGCACCGTGAAGGCTTCCTTCGAGAGCCCCGTCACGTAGCGACCGTACATGTCGGTGAGCGTGACGCTCAGGTTGATGAGGTCTGAGTTGACGACGTAGCGGTCGTCGCCGACGGCGTTGGTCGACGCGGCGACCGTCGTCGCCGTCGCCGCGGCGGGCGACGACGTAGTGGTGGCGGCGGCGGCGGGCTGCGCGGACGGCGCGGCGGCGCGCGTCGGCGGCGGCGGTGTCGTCGCCGCGGGCGCGCTCGCGGGCTGCGACGCTTCCGGCTGCTGCTGACCGGACTTCTGCTGCTGCTGGGCGTGACCCGGCGTGAGCGCGGCGGCGGCGAGCGCGGCGGCGGCGAGGCAGGGGGCGAAGACGAGGCGGAATGGAAGGACGGTGCGCTGGGCTTTCATCAAACCCTCCTGATCCGGAGTTCCCGAAAACTCCATGCGGGGAGAACCCGTTTTACGAAAATAAAGGGCGGTCGCTTCCGTCCGATGCCGACGAGGCGAGGTCGGGTTGTCGTGACTGGCGACGAAAAGTCGGAGCTGGGGATTCTCCTCGGGGGAACAGCCCCGATTGTACGACCGCAACGTGCGCCGCGCAAGACTCACCCGTGTCGAAACCGTTAACTCCGTGCAACTTTCTCGGTTCGGCGCGAGGGCGGGTGAAAGCGAGCCGCCCGCGAGTCAGTGTTGGCTCGCGGGCGGCTCGCCCTACTGACTTGAAAACCCGTCTGCTACCTGGGCGGCGGCTCACCCAGGATGATGCTGACCGGCTCAAGAGTCCTCGTCAGTGTCTTGTCGCGATAGACGGTCTTGATGATGTCGCCGTTCAGGTCGGGGGCACGGTAGAGTTCGTGCGTCCGGTCGCCCTGCTCAAACCTTAGAACTTCGGCGCTGTACCCTAGAACCGTCTCGGTACGCACGTAGTCCTTGCTCTCTTTAGGCT
>JAIVJC010000023.1 GCA_020200235.1 Acidobacteriota bacterium
ATAGACAGATCGAGAAAGCGGTGGAGCGGCTCAACAATCGTCCGCGCAAAACGCTCGGCTACAAAACGCCGAATGAGGTATTCTTCAAACGACCACTTGTTGCACTTCAAACTTGAATCCACGCGACTTTATTAGTCGTGCACAGCGGTGCCACCGGTTTTTCTTGCGGCTATTCCACCGTGACGGACTTCGCCAGATTCCTCGGCTGATCTACGTCGCAGCCGCGCCGGACGGCGATGTGGTAGGCGAGCAGTTGGAGCGGGATGACGGCGAGGACGGGCGAGAGCAGATCGGAAGATTCCGGTATCTCGATGACGTGGTTGCACTCCGCGCGCGACATCTCGTCACCCTCGTTCAGGACGCCGATGACGACGCCCTCGCGCGCCTTAACCTCGACGATGTTCGAGTGGGTCTTCTCGTAGCGCAGCTCCGAAGGCTGGTTGCCCGCCTCCTTCGTGTTGATGACGACGACGGGCAGCCGCTCGTCGATGAGCGCGTTCGGCCCGTGCTTCATCTCGCCCGCCGGGTAGCCCTCGGCGTGGATGTAGGAGATCTCTTTCAGCTTCAGCGCGCCTTCGAGCGCGACGGGGAAGTTGATGCCGCGACCGAGGTAGAGGAAGTCGGTCGAGCGGTGGAACTCCCTCGCCAGCTCTTCGAGCGAGTCGGACTCGCTTAAGAGCCGCTCGATCTTGACGGGCAGTTCCGCCAGCTGCTGCGCGTGATACTTCGCCTGCGTCTCGTCGAGCGTGCCGCGCAGATTCCCCAGGTAGAGCGCGAAGAGGTAGAGCGCGATCATCTGCGACGTGAAGGCTTTCGTCGAGGCGACGCCGATCTCCGGCCCGGCGTGCGTCAGGATCGTGCCGTCCGACTCCCTCGTGATCATCGAGCCCTGCACGTTGCAGACCGAGAGCACGCGCGCGCCGCGCTCCTTCGCCCCTCTGAGCGCGGCGATGGTGTCGGCGGTCTCGCCCGACTGCGAGATGACGACGAGCAGGGTCTTCTCGTCGATGACGGGATCGCGGTAGCGGAACTCCGACGCGTAATCGACTTCGACGGGGACGCGCGCCAGCTGTTCGAGCATGTACTTGCCCGCGAGCCCCGCGTGCCAGGACGTGCCGCAGGCGGCGACCAGCACGCGGTCGAAGGACTTGAACTCAGCCTCCGTGATGTCCATCTGCTCCAGGTAGACCTTGCCGGTGTCGAGCGAGATGCGGCCCTGCACGGTGTCGCGCACCGCGCGCGGCTGCTCGTAAATCTCCTTGAGCATGAAGTGCTTGAAGCCGCCCTTCTCCGCCATGATCGGGTCCCACGTGATGCGCTGCTGCTGCGGCTCGCGGATGTCGCCCTCGAAGTCCGTGACGCGCACCGAGTCGCGCGTCAGCACGGCGATCTCGCCGTCGCCGAGGAAGAACACGTCACGCGTGTGCTGGAGGATGGGCGGGATGTCCGAGGCGACGAAGTACTCGCCGTCTCCGAGACCGATGACGACCGGGGGTCCCTGCCGGACGGCGATGATCGTGTCGGGCTCCTCGGTCGAGATGATCGAGAGCGCGAAGATGCCGCGCAGGTCGCGCACGGCGCGGCGCACCGCCGTCTCGAACGAGGGGTCCTCGCGCAGGTACTCCTCGACGAGGTGCGCGACGACTTCCGTGTCGGTCTCCGTGACGAAGCGGTGATCGGTGGCGCGCAGGCGATCCTTGAGCTTGACGTAGTTCTCGATGATGCCGTTGTGGACGACGACGACCCGACCCGTGCAGTCGCGGTGCGGGTGCGCGTTCTCCTCCGTCGGCCGCCCGTGCGTCGCCCAGCGCGTGTGCCCGATGCCGTAGGTGCCGTCTAAGGGCTTCAAACGGATCGCCTCTTCGAGGTTGCGCAGCTTGCCCTCGGCGCGCCGGATGTCGAGGTGGTGCGCCTCGTCGACGACCGCGATCCCCGCCGAGTCGTAGCCGCGGTATTCGAGCTTGCGCAGCCCGTCGATGATGACGGGCACGACCTGCTTGTTTCCGACGTAGCCGACGATTCCACACATATGTTCGTAAGTTCCTTCCCGATACTTAAACTCGCGGGGCTGGCTGGGAGCGCACGATGAGCGTCACCCCGATGACGGAGAGCAGCGCGAATGGCAGGACGCCCGACCAGCTCAAGCCGCCCACCCTGTGGAGCAGCACCGATGCGACGGCGCATGTCAGCCACGCCGAAATGAATCTCGCTGATCTGTTCAAAGCTGTGAATGCCCTCCTTGCAGGTCGGTCGTCGTGCGGGTTTAAGGGGTGACTGCCGAAGGCTCCTCTTCGTCGCTGTTCCTTGCGGGCTGCGCGCCCCGCGGCTCATGCCACGCGGGACAACGCCTCTTCCACCTCGCGCGGCAGCTCCATCAAGATGAAATTATCGGCTGGGTAGATCGCCGTCTCGCCGCCCTCATCCACGACCGACACGCGCCCGCTAGCCAGCGGGGTGACCTCGTAAATCTTCCGCGGGATAAGCAGCGCCGGGTCGTCCGTGCGCATACAGACGGCGAAGCGGGTATGGGACTTCTTCCGGCGGCGCGGAGCGGCGCGCTCGAAGACGCGTGACGGCGCCCTCTCGCCGCGCAGTACCTGTCCGAACTCGCGGACACTCCCTATCAGCTCCTTCAGAACTTTCTCGCTCATCCGAATTCTTCCTCGACGGCGCGGCGTAGGCCTCTGATTTCCTTGCGCGTTAGGTCGGACTGTTCATTCTTGGCGTAGGCTCGCAGGAAAAAGATGCAGTCGCGCGCCGCCACCCGATAGTAAATTACACGAGCGCCGCCACTTTTGCCATGCCCTTTGGCAGCCACGCGCAGCTTGCGGATTCCGCCGCTCTCCGGGATCACGTTGCCGAGGTCGGGCTGCTGGATCAGGTCACTCTGGAGGTCGGCGTACTCCTCGTCCGTGAGTAGCGCCGCGATACGTCGTGTGAAGGCGGACGTTTCTAAGAAGACCATTCGAGGTGCGGCTCAAGCTGGGGCGTCTAAAACTTCCTCCGCGTTCGGCGTCTCATCCGTGCTCTTCGATGCGTCATGACCTTCGGGCGTCTCTACTGTCAGTTTCTTCCTGACCGTAGCCGGGACGCCCGCGACGAGCGTGTCTGGGGGAACGTCCTTCGTCACGACCGAGCCCGCGCCCGTGACGGAGCGCGCGCCGACGCGCACGGGCGCGACGAGCATCGTGTCCGAGCCGATCTTCACGTCCTCTTCGATGACGGTCGGGTGCTTCTCCTTGCCGTCGTAGTTGCAGGTGATCGTGCCCGCGCCGATGTTCGTGCGGTCGCCGACCGTCGCGTCGCCCAGGTAGGTCAGGTGCATCGACTTCGCCTTGCGACCGAGCCGCGACTTTTTCACCTCGACGAAGTTTCCCACCGTCGCGCCCTCCTCCATCAGCGCGTTCATACGCAGGTGCGCGAAGGGCCCGACCGAGCAGTGATCGCCGATCTCGGAATCGACGACGACCGAGTGATCCTTGACGCTGACTCCGCTGCCGACGCGCGAATCCGTGATGCGCACGCCCGCGTGAATCTCGCAAGCCTCGCCGATCACGGTGCGCCCCTCGATACAGACGCCGGGGTGCAAGACCGTGTCGCGCCCGACATGCGCCTCGGCGCTGACGTAGGTGTGCGACGGATCGATGACGGTCACGCCGGAGTCGATCATCAGGCGGCGCAGCGTGCGGCTGCGCAGCAGTCGCTCGAAGTCCGCCAGCTCGACGCGCGTGTTGATGCCGGAGACCTCGCGCGCGTCCGTGTGGACGAAGACGCTCACGTCCTCGCCGTCGGCGCGGAGTATTCCGGGCACGTCCGTCAGGTAGTACTCGCCCTGCGCGTTGGCGGGCTCGACGCGCGCGAGGGCGGGGAAGAGCTTGCGCGTCTCGAAGCAGTAGATGCCGGCGTTGATCTCCATGACGGCGCGCTCCTCGGCGCTCGCGTCCTTCTGCTCGACAACGCGCTCGAATAGCCCCTCGGCGTCGCGGACGACGCGGCCGTAGCCGGTCGGATCGTCGAGCCGGACGGCGAGCAGGGTCGCCGCCGCGCCGTGCCCGCGGTGCGAGCGGTGCTGGTGGTAGAGCGCGCCCAGCGTCTCGGCGCGCACGAGCGGCACGTCGCCGGAGAGCACGAGCAGCGTCGAGTTGGAGTCGGCGGAGTCGCGGAGCGCCTCGCGCGCGGCCATCACGGCGTCGCCCGTGCCGCGCTGCTCCGTCTGCGTGACGAAGACCGCGCCGTCCTCGCCCAGCTCCGAAGCGACCGCCCGTTTGACCTCCTCAGCCTGGTGGCCGACGACGACGTAGACGGGCCGCCCCTCGCGCACGAGCGCGCGCGCGGTGCGGCAGACGTGCGCGATGAGCGGGCGGCCGCCGAGCTTGTGCAAGACCTTCGCCGTCGCCGAGCGCATCCGCGTGCCCTGCCCGGCGGCGAGTATGAGCACGTCGAGGGGCGCGCCGCCCTGCTGCGCGGTCGGCGGGCCGTCCGCCTGCTGCTCGTCTGCCGCGTGCCGCGCGGGTCGGGGCTGTGTGTCCATCTCGTCAGGGTTCGTCAGGCGAAGACTTCGGGTGCGCGAACGTTGTGCTTGTGCGCGCGCGCCTGCTCGCAACAGGCGAGGATGACGCGCGCGAGTTTTTCGGGGCTGTGGCGCACCTTCTCGCCCTCGTCGAGCAGGTCAGTGCGCACGACCTCAGCCTCGCCGCTGAATTCGCGCTCCAGCATGTGATCGGTGAGCCCGATCTGCCGCGCGCCCTCGGCGGCATACGCTTCAGCCTGCTCCTCGCTCACGCGGCGGTTGTTGACGACGACGTAGTCGAACTCGATCTCTGGCGCGTCACGCTTCACGACTTCGAGGTGTCGGCGCGCCGTGTAGCCGTCGGTCTCGCCCGGCTGCGTCATCAGGTTGCAGACGAAAATCTTGACGGCGTCCGATTCGCCGATGGACTCGGCGACGCGCGCGACCAGAAGGTTCGGCAGGATGCTCGTGTAGAGCGAGCCGGGCCCGACCGTGATCACGTCCGCCGTGCGCAGCGCCGTGAGAGCTTCGGGCAGGGGGAGGCACTGTTCGGGTTCGAGCCGGAGGCGGCGGATCGCGGGGCGCGAGGCGGTGATGTTCGTCTCGCCGCGCACCTCCGTGCCGTCTTCCAGCTCGGCGACGAGTCGCACGTCGTTCAGCGTCGCGGGGTAGATGTGCCCCTTGCTCGCGAGGACTTCGGAGGAGAGCCGGACTGCCTCGACGAAGTCGCCGGTGACGGCGGTGAGCGCGGCGAGGAAGAGGTTGCCGAAGCTGTGCCCGCCGAGGTTGCCGTCGCCGGGGAAGCGGTAGCGGAAGAGGCGCGAGATGAGCGAGGAGTCCTCCGAAAGAGCCACCATGCAGTTGCGTATGTCGCCCGGCGGGAGCATCTGCAGCTCGTCGCGCAGGCGACCCGAACTGCCGCCGTCGTCCGAGACCGTCACGATCGCGGCGAGCGATTCGAGGCGCAGACCGCCGCGGGAGTCGGCGCCGACGAGCCGCTTCAGACCCGAGAGCAGAGTCGAGAGGCCCGTCCCGCCGCCGAGCGCGACCAGCTTGATGCCTCTCTCTGTCCCGGTGTGCAACTTGCTTTTGTCTCCTCGAGAATGCGAGCGTGCGTCCGCCCTTCGCACTAGACGGAATGATACCTAAAAGGGGAGGGCTTTCAAAGCGACTTGTGGAAAAGGCTTTCCGCGGGCGGGGAGGGGGCGGTCGAGTGCGCCTTACTGGCGCGGCGCGAAGATGATCCGCTCGTAGTCGGGATCGCTGCGCAGCAGCATCAGGTCGAGATCGTGCTGGGCGCGCAGGCGCAGGCTCGGCTGGAGCTGGAGCGCGCGCTCGAGTGATTGCAGGGCGAGATCGACGGAGCCGAGGCGCGCGCGCGTCGCCGCCAGCCCGTAGTGGATGTGCGCCGCCTCGGGCTCGCGGCGGAGCGCGCGCTCGAACATCTCCTGGGCGGCGACGTACTCGCCGCGGTTCAGCTCGATGACGCCGCGGTCGTAAAGCTCCTCGGCGTTGCGCGGGAGCGCGGACTCCGAGCGCAGTCGAGCCTCGGCGATGGCGAGGTAGGTGCGCGCCCGCGCCGTCACCTCAGCCGCGCCCGCGTGCTGCTCGATGAGCTTGCGGAAGAGCATCCGCGCCTCTGAGAAACGACCGCGCGCGAACTCCTTGTGGGCGCGCTCGAAGTCGCGCAGGGCAGCCGTCTCGTCGGCGGTCGGCTGGCGCGGGATCAGCGTCGGGCGCGTCGGCGCGGGAGCTTTTTTGACGGACGACTTCGCCGCGTGCTTCGGAGCGTGTGCGGCGGCACGCTTCGGCTGCGGCTTGGCTGCGGCGCGGGCTGAAGGCTTACTCGAAGCTTTGCTCGGAGATTTGGCGGGTTTGCGCGCCGGCGCGCTCGCCTTCCTGGCGACAGGCTTAGTGGCGGGGGCGCGCTTCGGCTTGGCTGCGGGCTTGGATGTTGAGGAGCGAGTGGCTTTCGCGGCGGTCGCGCCGCCCTTCGCCGCTTTACGCACGGGCGCTTTCTTCCCCGTCGGGCGTTTGGCAAGCGGTTTCGGTCGCGCCGACTTCACGCCCAACTTGCGACTCTTTGCCGACGACGCTGGAGAAGCGCTGCGCGTGTTCGGGCGAGAGGCGGGTCTTTTAACGCCCTTGATGATAGGGTCGCTCATGCGAAGCTGCTCGGTTATCAAAATGACTCACGCGGGGAGCCAAAACGCCGGTAGCTTAACATAGCCTGTCCGAATAAATCAACGTAATAGCTTAGTTTGCGAGCTTAAAGAGGTCATGAGTCGGGTTTGTCACGAGGCAACAGAGAAAAACAGTTGCGGTCGTTTAAAACGATATGTTAGATTTCAAATGGAGCTGCGGCTACTCCTGAAAAGCCGCACTGCCCGTTTCAAACCTCTCCTGTGTCACCAATTTAAGTTCCAGCCGACGCTGTCGACTTTAAGCCCCTTCTGACCCGCCCCCGACCGCAACCTGAAAAGTTGAGTCTCTGTAGCGATGACGGACACTCCCATCATAATGCGCGAACAGCAGTACGACCGGCTCGTGTCCGTGCTCTACAAGCTGCGTTCGGACTCCGCCTCGCGCGTGGTCTTCCTCGTCGATAAGAACGGGCAGCAGATCGCCGTGCAGGGCGACGTGAGCAACCTCGACACGACGAGCCTCGCCTCGCTCGCCGCCGGCAACGTCGCCGCCACGGGCGGGATGGCGAACCTGATCGGCGAGAAGGAGTTCCCGACCCTTTCGCACGAGGGCGAGCGCGAGTCGATCCACATCTGCATCATCGGGCGGACGCTGCTGATCGTGGTCTTCGACGAGCGCTCGAGCCTCGGTCTGGTGAAGTTACGGGTCAAGCAGGCTTCGCGCGACCTCTCGCTCGTCTTCGACGACATCACGCGCGAGTCCGAAGAGAATCGCGCCGGCGAAGACCCATTCTTCTCCGGCATCACGGACGAAGACATCGACAGTCTGTTCACTTAGTGACGGGAGAAAAGCCGTCAACAGTAAACCGTAAGCCGTGACAAGAGAGTCGGTCTGAGTTACTTGTCACCTGTTCCGGTTCGCCTGTCACGCAGAAATAGCCATGACCTTCATCAACTACGCTTCGCGAGAGATCAACTGCAAGATCGTCTATTACGGTCCCGGCTTGTGCGGGAAGACGACCAACTTGCAATACATCTACGACACGACCGCGCCCACCGCCAAGGGCAAGCTCATCAGCCTCGCCACCGAGACCGACCGCACGCTCTTCTTCGACTTCATGCCGTTGGAGCTCGGCACCGTCCGCGGCTTCAAGACGCGCTTCCACCTCTACACCGTGCCCGGTCAGGTCTTCTACGACGCCTCGCGCAAACTGATCCTGAAGGGCGTGGACGGCGTGGTCTTCGTCGCCGACTCGCAGGAGGAGCGCATGGACGCCAACATCGAGGCGCTCTACAACCTCGAAGAGAACCTCAAGGCGAACGGCTACGACCTGATGAAAATCCCCTACGTCCTCCAGCTCAACAAGCGCGACCTGCCGAACGTCGTCCCGGCGGCTGACCTGATCTCGGAGCTGAGGCGCAAGGACGAGGACGTTCACGAGGCGGTCGCCTCGACGGGCGTCGGCGTCTTCGACACACTCAAGTCGGTCGCCAAGTACGTCCTAACCGAGCTGCGGAAATCCTGAGGCGACGGAAAACACGCGGGTTCCTCATCCGACCCGACCACCGCCAGGCTGTCGACTAAAATAGTCGGACTCAAATGAAAGAGAGGCAGGGAGCAAAACCCTGCCTCTCTCGCCGTCTGGGCGGCGATTTTGTCACCGCGATCTTAAAGTGATGAGTTCCGACGCCCGGTGGTAGCTCAGCCAAGCAGACCCGTCAGCGGCGCGCCCAATTCGCCCCTCCGCCCCGGCTGAGCATCCGCTAAAGTCATGTGAGGAGAACCTTTCTCTGCCCATGCAAATATCTTGCACGGGTATCCGAGTCGTCTTACTTCACAAGACGCGGCGGTGAGCTTGGACTAGCTCAACAAAACTTGAAGAGGAAAAATCGATACCCGCCCCCGGCGCCCGTCTCTGCCCGCCTTACGACACCGACTTGAGCATGAGCAGCCCGTCGCCGCCGTTCGAGTAGTAGCGCGGGAGGCGCTGCGTGACCGCGTAGCCGAGCTTGCGGTAGAGCTCCTGCGCGCCCGTGTTGACCGAGCGGACTTCGAGGCGCACGGTCGCGATGTGGCGGCGGCGGAAGCCCTCCTCGACGCGCATCAGCATCCGCTCGGCGACGCCGCGGCGACGGTGCTCGGGCGCGACGCCGATGGTCGTGATGTGACCCGTGCGGTCGGGCTCGACCAGCCCGACGACGAAGCCGACGAGTACCCCGTCCGCCGTCACCGCGCGGTAGGCGACCGACTCCGGCGAGTTGAGCAGGTACTCGAAGGTGTCTCGGCTGTAAGCCTCGCCGTCGACGAAGCATCTCTGATCGAGACGCCAGCACTCGTCGAGCTGCGCGATGGTGAGCGGGCGGATGTCGTAGCGCTCGCCGTCCGGCCGCGCGGCAGTCGCCGACGTGGGCCCGTGCGCGGGCTCGTGCGCGCGCCCTTCGTCCTCCGGCGAGGCGCTGAACAGGCGCGAGCGAATTTTCTTCAGCACAGCCATGAGAGCGGGGGCAAGTGACGAGTGACAAGTGACAAGCAAGAAAACACTAGTCGCCGCTGCACGTCGGCGTCAGCGGCGACGTGCGACGAGACAAAAAGGATTTTAACTTGTCACTTGTCACTTGTCACTTGTCACTATTTGATCAGCATACAGTCGCCGTAGCTGTAGAAGCGGTAGCGCGCGGCGACGGCGTGGCGGTAGGCGGCGAGCGTGAGCTCGCGCCCGGCGAAGGCGGCGACGAGGACGAGCAGGGAGGAGCGCGGCAGGTGGAAGTTGGTGACGAGCGCGCCGACGGTCTTGAACTCGTAGCCGGGCGTGACGGTGAGCCGCGCGAGACCGGCGCGGGCGCGCACGCGACCCCGCCCGTCCGCCGCCGATTCGAGGGCGCGCACGGTGGTCGTGCCGACGGCGACGACGCGCCGCCCGCCGTCTCGCGCGTCGTTGATCGCGCGCGCCGCCTCATCATCGATCTCGAAACGTTCCGGCTCGACCTCGTGAGCGCTCAGGTCTTCGACGCGCACGGGCGCGAACGTGCCGTAGCCGACGTGCAGAGTAATTTCGGCGATCGAGACGCCGCGCGCGCGCAAACTCTCGAAGGCTCGCGGCGTGAAATGCAAGCCCGCGGTCGGCGCGGCAATCGCCCCGCGGCTCGCGGCGTAGACGGTCTGGTAGCGCTCGCGATCTTCGGCGCCGCCCGCGCCGTCCTCTTCGAGCCGCACGCGCTTGATGTAGGGCGGCAGCGGCACCCGCCCCATCTCTTCGACGAGCGCGAAGAAGTCTCCGCCCTCGCAAGAGAAGCGCACGGTGCGCCGCCCGTCGTCCCGCTCGTCGATCACTTCGGCGCGCAGCCGCCCGTCGCCGAAAGAGATCATCTGCCCGCGCGCGAGCCTGCGCGCCGGGCGCGCGAGCGCCTCCCACACGAGCGGCTCGCGCTCCTCGATCAGGAGCAGTTCGACCTGCCCGCCCGTAGGCTCGCGCCGACCTTCGAGGCGCGCCGGGAAGACGCGCGTGTTGTTGACGACGAGGAGATCGCCCGCCGCGAGCTCGGAAGGGAGATCGGAGAACCGACGGTCGCGCCAGCCCCGGTCGGCTCGATCGAGGACGAGCATCCGCGAGGAGTCGCGCTCGGCGGGCGGGCGCTGCGCGATCAGCTCTTCGGGGAGTCGGAAATCGAAGTCGGAGATGAGCACGGGCGTGAAGCGTTAGCGCGCGGCGGGCGCGGGCGAGTCGGCCTGCATCTGCTGCGGCTCGGTGACCTCGTCGTGCAAGCCGGAGGTCTCCTGGTGGAAGACGACGGAGAGCTGCGCGCCGAAGAGCATGATCAGGCTGGAGACGTAGCTCCACGTGAGCACGGCGACGACCGCGCCGACCGAGCCGTAAATCTGATCGTAGTGGAAGTAGTGCAGGCTCGACGCGAAGACGTACTTCGAGACCTCCCACAGGAGCCCGGCGACGACCGCGCCGGGGATGGAATCGCGCAAAGTCACCCGCCCGTTCGGCATCACGCGGTAGACGAACGTGAAGAGCGCGATCGTCACGAGCACGCTCACCACCGCGTAGACGAACTGCCACGCGCCGTCGCCGATGAGGGCGAGCCACGAATAATGTTCGAGCTGGCGCGGCGTCAGCCGCGAGGCAAACGCGCGCAGCGAGACCAGCAGCGACGTGATGAAGATCGAGATGGCGAGCAGGATGCCGACGCCGCCGATCATCAGGAGCGTCAGGCCCCGGCCTCTGAGCATCGCGCGCGGGCGCGTGCCCCACAGGCGGTTGATCGCGCGCTCGACGACGTTGAAGACCCACGAGCCAGCCCAGAGCGTGACGACGATGCAGGTGACGATGACGCCCGTCGAGACGTTTTCGAGCGAGCGCACGGTCGAGCGCAGGAACTCGCGCGATCCCGGGTAGACTTCGACGGCGCGGCGCAGCATCTCGTTGCCGATGTCGAAGTGGTTCGAGAGCGAGAGCAGGACGAGCAGCAGGGGGAAGAGCGTCAGCAGCCCGAAGTAGCTCATCGCCGCGGCGGGCGTGAAGAGATCGTTCTCATGGAACTGGTGGAGCGCGTGGTTGAAGATCGAGAGCCACGGCGCGCGGTTGCGCACGCCGAAGTGGTGGCGACGAAATGTGCCGATCCGTTTCCACATAACGCTTCGAGATCGTCGCCCGCCGAGGCGCGCGACTCACATCCGGCTCGAAACCTTCCGGCTGTCGACCGCCATCCAGACGACCGAGAGCGCCATCACTAACAGGAGTACGAGCGCGCGCGCCGTCGGGTTCATGTCGCGGCCGGCGGCGAGCACGACGAGCGCGGCGGCGAAGATACAAGCGCCGCCGACGATCATGTCGCGACCCGTCACGCGGTTGACGGCGTACCAGACCCTCTCGTCGGAGAGCGTCTTGTGAGTCCGGCACCCGTACCAGAAGTTCGGTCGCACGCGCCCCCGCCGGAGCGGGACTCCGAGCGCGACGAAGAGGAGCCCGGCGGCGGCGAAGAGGAGCGGCAACCCTACGCTCTCGCCCATGATTTCACCTCCGAGACGGCGAACGCGTTTGACACAACACGCCGACACGCTGCCTTAGTTTCAGAGCAGAGGATACACGAACCGGCGCGTGCGTCGCGAGCGCGCGAGGTCGCGCGGGGCGTGCGCTCAGCCGCTCGTGCCGACTGCGGAGGTCAGTTGAAGAGACCCGCGGTGGCGTTCGGCGGGTTGAGCCCGAAGTGTTCGTAGGCGAGGCGCGTCGCCATGCGGCCGCGGGGGGTGCGGTTCAGGAAGCCGATCTGGATCAGGTAGGGCTCGATGATCTCCTCGATGGAGTCCCTCTCCTCGTTGATCGACGCTGAGATGGTGCCGAGCCCGACGGGGCCGCCCGCGAACTTCTCGATGATCGTCAGCAGGAGTTTGCGATCCACCTCGTCGAGGCCGAACGTGTCGACCTCCATCCGGTCGAGCGCGTCCGCCGCCACCTCTTCGGTGACGCGCCCCTCGTGCTCGACCTCCGCGAAGTCCCTCACGCGGCGCAGCAGGCGGTTCGCGATGCGCGGCGTGCCGCGCGCTCTACGTGCGATCTCTCTCGCGCCGCCCGCGTCGATCTCCGTGCCGAGGATTTCGGCGGAGCGCGTGACGATCATCTCGAGTTCTTCGTGCTTGTAAAAATCTAGATGGAAGACGATGCCGAAGCGGCCGCGCAGGGGCGCGGTGATGAGTCCCGCCCGCGTCGTCGCGCCGATCAGCGTGAACTTCGGCAGGTCTAACTTGATCGAGCGCGCCGCCGTCCCTTGACCGATCATCAGGTCGAGCTGGTAGTCCTCCATCGCCGGGTAGAGGACTTCCTCGATCGCCGGGTTGAGGCGGTGAATCTCGTCGATGAAGAGCACGTCGCCCTCCTGCAGGTTGGTGAGGAGCGCGGCTAAGTCGCCCGCCTTCTCGATGACGGGCCCGGCGGTCGAGCGAATCTCGGCGCCCATCTCGTTGGCGACGATGTTGGCGAGCGTCGTCTTCCCCAGGCCGGGAGGGCCCGTGAGCAGCACGTGATCGAGCGCCTCGCGCCTGTTCGTCGCCGCGCGGATGAAGACCCTCAGGTTGTCCGTCGCCTTGCGCTGGCCGATGTACTCGCCGAGCCGGGTCGGTCTGAGCGACAGCTCGAACTGCCGCTCGTCTTCGCCCGCGCCGCCGTCGCGGTTGTTGGCTGGTTCGAGTTCTTCAGACATGATCTAAACGATGAACGATGAACGCGGAACGATGAACGGAAAGCAGAAGACGACAGCACGGCCGTTGCCCGTTCATCGTTCATCGTTCCGACTTCATCGTTTAAGTCATCCCTTCGAGAGCGTGCGCAACGCGCGGCGCAGCAGGAGCTCGACGGAGAGATCGCCGCCCTCCTGCGTGGCGTGCGTGACCGCCTTCTCGGCGGCGGCGCGCTGGTAGCCGAGGTTGACGAGCGCGGAGAGCGCGTCCTCGCGCACGGAGTCGTCGGACGGCGCGGCGCCGGCGGCGCGCGCCGCGAGCTGCTCTTCGAGCTCGGGCGACGAGAGCTTCGACATCTTGTCGCGCAGCTCGATGACGAGCCGCTCGGCGGTCTTCTTGCCGAGCCCGGGGATCGAGGTCAGGCGCGCGAGGTTGTTCGTGCGGATCGCCGTGATGATCTCGTCGGCGCTCATCCCCGACAGCATCGCGATGGCTGACTTGGGCCCGATGCCGCTCACCGAGATGAGCTGCGTGAACAGCTCGCGCTCTCTAGCCGTCTTGAAGCCGTAGAGTTGCAGCGCCTCCTCGCGGACGTGCGTGTAGATGCGCAGAGAGACCTGCGCGCCAGCCTCTTCCAGATCGTAGAAGGTCGTGACGGGGATCGTGACTTCGTAGCCGACGCCGCCCACGTCGACGATGACACTCGTCGCGTGCTTCGCCAGGAGAGTGCCGGAAAGGTGTGCGATCATGCCGCGTGTGTTGCGTTTCGAGAGAAGGGATTTCGGGAGCGCCTCTGTACTGTGCGGCGAGAATTTTAGATTAACGGGGCGCGTTCGGCAACGCGCCGCGGGCGGAGGCGGCGGAAAATGGAGGGCGACGAAAGACGGGAGGCGGCGATCCGCTCCACGCGCGGATCGCCGCCTCCCTGGTTAACCTCTACTGCTGCGCGAGCGCGCCGCCTTCGCCTCCTAGAAGAAGATCGTGTCGTAGCAGCCCCTGGTCTCGTACCCCGCCGCGCGGTAGAAGCCCAGCGCCTCTTGGTTGTTCACGTTGACGAAGAGTGTGATCAATCTCACGCGACGCAGGAACGTGCGACCGAGTTGCGCCATGCAGCGCAAGCCCAGACCCTTGCCGCGATCCTGCGGGTTGACCCAGACGCCTTCAAGGTAGGTGACTTCCGAAGTCTCGTTGAGGATGTCGGCTTTGAAGATCAGACGTCCGCCCTCGATCCACGCCCACGTCCGACCCTGCTCGATGCGCCGGGCGCAGCGCGCGCGGAAGCCGGCGGGGTCCTTCTCGAGCGGATTGATCTGGCTCTCTTCGAAGGCGAGTTGCGCCTGCACTGGCATGACGAGTTCGAGGTCTTCCGGCGCGGCGCGGTGCAGACCGGGGATTTCTTCGCGCGCCCGCGCGCGCCCGCGTGATTCGAGCAGCCACTCGCGGCAGGCGAGTCGCGCCGGCTGACCGCCGCGCTCGTAGTGGCTCCAGAAAAGCGCCACCTTCTCCTGCTCGCCGAGCAGGATGTGCTTGCCCGCGCAGCCGCGCGCGAGGAGCGCGAACGCCGCCACCGCGCGGTCGGTGCACGCCTCGAAGAGTGTCACGTGACCGATGAGCGCGACGCCTTCGAGCCGGCCCTTCTCGTCGCGGTAGGCGTAGAACGTGCCGCGGTTGAGCGGGCTCACGAGCCCGTTGTTGAGTATGAAGCCGAGCAGGTTAAACGTGTGCAAGGGGCGGCGCGAGAGGAAGGCGATGACCTCCGCCTGAGCCTCGTCCGTCAGCTCGCGGGCGCGCGGCGTCTCCCCGGCGAATGGGAAGAAGGGCTGCGCGGCGGCTGTGCCCTGTTCGAATGTGTTTGCGGCTGTGTGAAACATTGTTCGCCTCGACACGAGAGGTTGAGAGAGCTGCTCCGTCACCGGAAAGCGGCGCGCTTACGGCGCGACAAACATGCAGGCGGTGTAGTCGCCGTTGGCGAGGATGGACGTGCCGATGATGGCGTCGCCGATGAGGACGCCGTCGCCGATCAAGACTCCGTCGCCGATGAGCACGCCATCCCCGATCAGCACTCCGTCGCCGATCAGGACGCCGTCGCCGATGAGGACGCCGTCGCCGATGAGGACGCCGTCGCCGCGCAGGGACACGGGGATGGCCGTGCCCGTGCCGAGGACGCCGCCCCCGCTCGTCATGATGTTTCCGCCGATGACGATGCCGGAGGTGAGCTTGGTCGCGTCGCGGACGAACGTGCCGTCGGGCAGGTGGATCAGATCGTTGGTGGCGCGGGTGCTCACGCGGTACCCGTCCTGGAACTTCGTGATGAAGTCTGTGCCGGTGACGTAGGTGTTGTCGAAGGTAAGACCCTGCGCCCAGGTGTACGTGACGCCGGCGAGCGTGGACTGCGGGGCGGGCGCGTAGGCGCTCAAAAGCGGCGTGCCGACCGCGGTCGTTGACCAGGTGAGATCGCGGCGCACGAGGTCTGCTAGTCTCGCCGCGCCCGCGACGTTGAGCTGCCCCGCGCCCTGTTCGAGCATGTTGTAGTCCCTGACGGGGATCGCGGTGTACTGGAGGATCGTCCTGACCATGCCCGGCGTCAGCTTCGGGTTGACTTCGAGCATCAGCGCCGCGGCGCCGGAGACGATGGGCGCAGCCATCGACGTGCCGCTCAGGTACATCATGTCGTCGTGCTGATCGGCGGAGTCGTAGGCGCTCACCTGCGGGTAG
>JAIVJC010000024.1 GCA_020200235.1 Acidobacteriota bacterium
AGCTCCTTGAAGTTGTCCACGTCGATGTAGGCGACGGTGAACGGGTGGCGGTGGCGGCGGGCGCGGTTGATCTCGGACTGCGCCGCCTCGAAGAAGGAGCGGCGGTTGGTCGCGCCCGTCAGCCCCGACAGGAATCCGATGCCGGCCCCGATCAGCCCCGCCAGCCACAGCGGCGGAGTCCGCGCGTGTGCGTCCGCGTCAGACTTCGCGCGCGCGTCGAGGAAGAGTCTGACGGCGGCGTAGAGGAGGACGACTCCGACGACCGGCTTGTAGACGTTCGTCGGCAGCGTCAGCGCGCCGCCGGCGAACGCGAGGGGGACGGACGCGACCGCGAAGGGGAGGAACGTCCGCCACGAAAAGTAGCCCGCGCGGTAGAAGCGGAAGGTGGTGAGCGAGGCGACGAGCAGGTTGAGGCAGAGCGCGGTCGGCTTCATCACGGCGGGCGCGAGACCGAAGAGCGCCATCGCCGCGAGGTAGCCGGAAGCCCCGCCGTGCCCGACCGAAGAGTAGAGCGCGGCGGCGCAGAGGACGAGCAGCGAGAGCAGGATGACGTCCGTCTGGTTCATCAAACGGACGTTTTACGGGAGCGGCGTTCAAACATCAAGCGGGCGAAAGTGGGCGGGACGAGAAAACGCGAAGCGGGCGGTGCGCGTGCGGTCGCCGACCAAGCGCCCTTGTCAGCGGACGCCCGCCGGTTCGGAGGCGGGCGCGGGCTCGCCGGAGACGGTGTGGTGCGCGACGCGGTTCTTGCCCGTGTTCTTCACCTCGTACATCGTGTCGTCCGCCTGCCGGATCATCGTGTCCACGGTGCGCGGCGGCGTCGTCCACGTCACGACGCCGATGCTGAACGTGACCTGCCAGCCGCGCCGCGCCGCGAGGTCGTCCAGACACTTGCGCACGCGGCTGACGACGGCGCGCGACGCCGCCTCGTCCGTCTCCGGCAGCAGCACGACGAACTCGTCGCCGCCGAGGCGCGCGACCATGTCGATCTCGCGCACGTTCGCCTTGATCGCCCGCGTGACTTCGCGCAGCAGGGCGTCGCCCGCGGCGTGACCGCCGCGGTCGTTCAGCTCCTTGAAGTTGTCCACGTCGATGTAGGCGACGGTGAACGGGTGGCGGTGGCGGCGGGCGCGGTTGATCTCGGACTGCGCCGCCTCGAAGAAGGAGCGGCGGTTGGTCGCGCCCGTCAGCACGAGCCACGCGACGAACGAGATGGGCAGCAGGTAGAAGAGGACGAAAGAGAAGTCGGGGCCCGCGAGGTAGTTGATGGTGCTCTGGAGGACGACGAGCAGGAGCGCGAGCGTGACCAGAAAAGTTTTCGAAAAGCCGCCGAGGCGATCCAACAGTTTCATCTGCTTCTCCAACGCTTGCGGGCGACGCCGGGAGAGCGCGCTTCAGAGAGCGCGCGCAGTCTACCCCGTTTGTTCGATGTGCGCGACACAAATTTGGTTCGACGCGGAGGGCGCCCGGCGGCGCGGACTCGATTCACACGCGCGAAACGCACGTGTTAGACTTCAAGGCAGAGACCCCGGCGAAGAGCGGGGGCAGCAGCGCCGCCCGAACTCTTTAACCCGCGGATGCGGTTCCCGACCACCGACCCCGACATGAAAACCTGCCCACAGTGCGGAAGCGTTTACGAGCCCGCGGTGAAGTTCTGCCCGCGCGACGGGCGCGCGCTCGAAGACGAGGCGCGCGATCTCGTCGGGCGGACGCTCGACGGGCAGTACGAGATCGAGGCGTTCGTCGCGAGCGGCGGGATGGGGGCGGTCTACCGCGCGCGCCACGCGCTGCTCGGCGACCGCGTGGCGATCAAGGTCTTGCGCCCGGAGTTTCGCTCGCACCCCGAATGGCTGCGCCGCTTCCTGCGCGAGGGGCAGGCGTCGCGCCGCTTCCGACACCAGAACGCCGTCACCGTCTACGACCTGCGCACGAGCGACGAGGGGCTCGTCTACATGGTGTTGGAGCTGGTCGACGGCCGCTCGCTCGACCAGGAGCTGAAGCTCCGCGGTCGCTTCACGCCGGCGGAGGCTTACGAAATTTTAGAGCCGGTCGCGCGCGTCCTGGAGGAGGCGCACGAGCAGGGCGTCGTCCACCGCGACCTCAAGCCTGAGAACGTGATGACGCGGCGCGACGACGACGGGGAGCTGTGCGTCAAGCTGCTCGACCTCGGCATCGCCAAGCTGCGCGAGATCGCCGACGAGCGCGGCGCGGGCGTTGTCAGTGGCGCGCTCGTCGACGGCGGCAGGGCTCTGACCGTCGCGGGTCAGATACTCGGCACGCCGCAGTACATGTCGCCCGAACAGTGGGGCGAGCTGCCGCGCGACGGCGGCTCGGACGTTGACGGGCGCGCAGACATTTATAGTCTCGCCGTGATGTTCTACGAGCTGGTCGCGGGCGCGCGGCCGTTCGCGGGCAAGACTCTCGCCGGGCTGCGCCACGCGCACGTCGCGCTCGACCCGACGCCGCTCGACGAGGTCGCGCCGGATGTCCCGGCGGAGTTCGCGCGCGCCGTCGAGCGCGGGATGCGGAAGGACAGGGGCGACCGCCCGCAGACAGCCGCCGCGTTCATCGAAGAGCTTCGCGCCGCGCTCCCGCCCGGCGATGATCGCATCAGCGAGCGGCGCGCCCGCGCTTACGAAGGCGAGCCGACGCAGACGCCCGGAGCCGCGCGCGCCGGTGGTGCCGGGCACGACGCGCGGCACGCGACCGCGCACGACGCGGCGAGCCTCGTCGCGCCGACCGTGTTGCTGCACCCGAACGGGCAGGCCGCCTCAGCGCCCACCGCCGCGCCCGCGGCGCGAGCGGGTCAGACCTCCGCCCCTCACGAAAATGTTGAGACGGTCGCCCCCCCGAGCGCGGCGTTCGACGCCGAACACTCCGCGCACGTCGATTCACACGCGACGCCGCCGGGCGGCGTCGCGCCGGGCGACTTACGAATCGTCGCGCCGGGTGTCGCGCCGCACGTCGCTCCGCCGGTGATCGACGCGGGCGAGAGTCTGTCGCAAGTCGCCGCGCGCGGCTCGAAGGGGAAGAGTTCGCGCGCGCCGCTCGTCGTGCTGGCGCTCGCTCTGCTGCTCTTCGTGTGCGGGGCAATCGCGGGCACGGGGTGGCTCTTGTGGCGGAGCTGGCAGTCGAGCCGCGCGGCGATGCTCGGCTCGCCGCCCGAGGTCGCGCCGGAGGCGAAGGCGGCGGGCGCGGACGAGCGGGTCGAGGCGTTGAGCTACTGGATCGAGGCTTTCGAGGACGCGGACGCCGAGCGGGGCGAGCGCGTCGCGCGCGCGGGCGCCATCTCGCTCGCGTCCGGTCAACAGTTCAAGTTCCACTTCTCGCCCGCCGGGCGCGGCTACTTCTACGTCGTCGGACCCGGCGACGGCAACGCCCCGACGACTTTTCTCACCGCGCAGTCCGCCGGCATCCTGAAGACCAACCAGGCTGCCGCGCGCGCGGACTTCACGTTCCCCTACGGCGCGGGGCAGGTCTTACAGCTCGACAAGAATCCGGGCACGGAGGAGTACACTGTCATCTACTCGGCGACGCCGCTGCTCGCGCCGAAGTTCCTCGCCGAACGCGCGGGGCGCGAGCTGAGCCACGCCGAGCTGAAAGAGCTCGAAGACTTGCGCGCGCGCGCGCGTGCCGCCGCGCCCGCGTTCGACGTGAGAGACGTGGGCGAGGGGTTGAGAGCCGTCGCCGTCAGCGCGGCGAGCGCGGAGGCGGCGAGCCTCGTCGTCTTCGACATACGCATCGAGCACCAGTGATCTTCCGCCGATCTTCTTCGCGCGTGATCCGGCGCGCCCCCGTTCCTCGCGTTACTTCAAGGAGAGCTTCCGCCATGCGATCCAGATTCTTCGTCACGTTCGTCTCCGGCCTCGCGGCTTTCGCGTGCGCCGCCCTCGCGCAGGAGCCGCCGCAGGACGAGGTCGTGCGCGGCGCGTTCGTCACCACGCGACCCCGCGCGAGAACGGGAGCGGCGAAACCGGCGGAAGCCGCGAACGCGCCGTCGAGTAAGCAGGCTCCTCCCGCCGCCAAGACGAGTACGCCCAAGACGGTTAATACCGCGGCGGACAGACGAAAGGGGAAGGGCGCGAAGGCTGACACGCGGGTCGCCGTCGTTAACAAAAAGACCGACGCCGGCGCGGCGGGCGTGGCGGGCGTGGCGAAGAGCGACGCGGAAGCCGCGTCGAAGCCCGCGGGGATCGGTCTGGGCTACACGCTCTTCATGCGCGACGAGGCGGGCGGCGCGGTGCGCGTGAGCCCCTCGCGCGAGTTCAAGTCGGGCGAGTCGATCCGCCTCCTCGTCGAGAGCAACACGGACGGCTACCTCTACGTCTTCAACGCCGAGGGCGACGCGACGCCGCAGCTCATCTTCCCCGACGCGCGGCTCAACCGCGGCGACAACCGCATCGGCGCGCACGTGCCCTACGAAATCCCTTCGAGCAAGGAACAGGACGAGCGGCTCCGCTGGTTCGTCTTCAACGACGCGCCCGCCAGCGAGCGCGTCTTCGTCGTCGTCGCGCGCCGCCCACTCGAAGGCGTGCCGACTGGTGAGGACTTGGTCAAACTCTGCGCCGAGACGGGGCAGGCGTGCGCGTGGAAGCCGAACGCCGAACAGTGGGCTGCGCTCAAGGCGGCGAACGCGCGCGATCAGGTCGCGCTCAGCCAGCTCAAGGACGAGGGGCGCGCCGAGACCAGCGCGGAGCGCGAAGCCGCCACGCGCGGACTGGGACTGCCCGCCGACGCGCCGCTCCCCTCGGTCATCTACATGATCACCTCTTCGAACGCGAACGTCCTCGTCGCGACCGTCGAGCTCATCCACAGGTGAGTCGTCAGGTCAGAACCGCCTGCGGTAGCGGGCGGGTGATTGTTGCGAGAAGGACCCACCCGCTACCGCAGGCGGTTCTGACAAAGACGGCGACAACTCCTGTCAGAGGTCAATTATGATCACCATTATGAACACGAAGACACGAACGATGCTCGTCTCGCTCGCGTGCGCCGCCGCACTCACACTCGCATCACTCGCGCCGCTTTCCGCGCACGCATCTTTCGACCCGCAACAGCTGGCGCAGGCGACCGACGCGCTGCGGCAGGGGCGCAGGCTCTTGAAACGCGGGCGCGCCGATCAGGCTCTGCCCCTGTTGGAGACCGCGCTGCGGCTCTACACGGAGGCGAACGCGTCGCGCGGCGCGGCGGCGGCGCACGACACGCTCGGCGATCTCTACGCGCGGCAGGGGCAGTACGCGCGCGCCCTCGATCACTACAAGAAGGGGCGCGAGAATTTCACCGCGGCGGAGACGAAGGGCAACGCCGTGAAGAAGGCGGCGGGCTTCAGCGACAACTCCTTCAACTCCGATCTGATGCTCGCCAAGGTCGGCGAGACGCTGTTCCGCATGGGGCAGGTCGCCGAGTCGGGCGCGGCGTACGCGCAGATGCAGGTGAAGAAGCCGAACACGGGCGCGGTCTCGACGGCGAAGAAGGTCGGCGGCCTGCTCGGCGGCCTCGGAGCCATCGGGCACAGCGCGGCGCGCGGCAACGTCGGCGTCGAGACCGGCGTCGGCGTCGCGGCGTCGGCTTATTCCGTCGGGCAGATCTTCGAGCTGTACCGGCAGAGCATCCTCTACTCGACGCACCAGCTCGGATTGGGGCGAGTCGCGTTCTTTAACGACAACCTCGCGAGCGCGCGTACGAATTTCGAGGAGGCTCTGAAATTTGCGGGCGGCGACATCCCGGTCGTCGGCAAGCTCGGCCAGATGCGCCGCTTCCGCGTCGCCGCGCGCACGAGCCTCGGCGACATCGCGCTCAGGGAGAACCGCTACAAGGACGCGCTCAAGCTCTACGGCGAAGCGGCGAGCGGGGCGAAGGACGACAAGCGACTCGATCTGATGTGGCCCGCGCAGCGCGGACTCGGCAAGGCGAAGCTCTTGATGGCGGCGCAGGAGAAAGACGCGTCGAAGTCCGCCAAGATTTGGGACGAAGGCGTCGCCTCGTACCGCGACGCGCTCAAAACCATCGAGACGCTCAGGCACGGGTCTGTGCGCGCCGACGAGGCGCGCACGTCGTTCCTCGCGACGACGAAGGACGTGTACGACGAGGCGGCGACCGCGCTCGCCGAGCGCGCCGCCGCGGAGTCGGCGAAGTCTGGCGGCAGGCTCGAAGGTCAGTCGCTCGCGTGGGCGTCAGACGCTTTCCGCGTCGTCGAGCAGGGTCGCGCGCGCTCGCTGCTCGATCTCCTGGGCGAGGCGAACGCGCAGATCACGGAGGGCATCCCCGCAGACCTCTCGCAGAAGAAGCAGGCGAACCTCGAACGGCAGCAGGAGATCGCGCAGCAGCTTTCCGGCGTGACGCTGACGGGCGAGCCGCCCAAAGAGTCCGTCAAAGAACTGGAAGACGAGCTGGAGAAGCTCGCGACCGAGTACGACAGCATCGAGAACCAGATTCGCACGGCGAACCCGCGCTACAACTCTCTGACCGCCGCGCAGCCGCTCTCGCTCGCCGAAGTGCAGCAGCAGGTCCTGGACGAGAAGACCGCGCTCCTCGAATACTTCCTCGGCGCGAACGCCTCCTACCTCTTCGCCGTGACGAACAACGCGGTCGCGCTCTACAAGATTCCGTCGCGCGGCGCGTTGAACATTCAGGTCGAGGCGATGCGCGATCAGATCGTGCCGCAGTCTCTGCGCCGCTCCATCGTCGATCTCGGCGGCACTCGCGGTCTCGCGGGCGAGCGCGGTCTCGGGTTGAACACGACTTCCGCGCTCGGCAACGCCGCGGCGTTCGCCGCGGCCGCGAACGCGGTCTACAAGTCGGCGGTCGAGCCGGCCGCCGCGCTCGTCGGCGACAGGCGCGTGCTCGTCGTCGCCGACGGCGCGCTCAGCTTCGTGCCCTTCGAGGCGCTGGTCGCCGCGACGGGCTCGGACTACGCCACGCTCCCGTACCTCATCAAGACGAACGAGATCGTCTACGCGCCTTCGGCTTCCGTCGTCGCCGCCGTCAGGCAGCAGTCGAACGCGGCGGCGCAATCGGCGGCGCGCGGCGTGCTCGTCGTCGCCGACCCGGTCTTCGACGCGGGCGACGCGCGCGCCGCGGGCAAGAACCTGAAGCCGCGCGACGACGCGGCGCGGCGCGCCGTCCTGCAGAGCGCGCTCGGCGACGTGATGAGCCTGAAGACGGCGAACCTGCGCCTCGTCCGCCTCGCGGGCACGCGCGGCGAGGCGGAGCAGATCGCCGCGCTCGCGCGCACGGGCGGCGGCGCGGCCGACGTGTGGCTCGACCTCGACGCGAGCGAGGCGAACGTGCGCACGCGCGCGCTCGACGGCTACCGCGTGCTGCACTTCGCCACGCACGGGCTCTTGGACACCGAGCGGCCGCAGTTCACGGGGCTCGCGCTCTCGGTCGCGGGCGAGGGGGCGGACGACGGCTTCCTGCGCGTCGACGAGGTCTTCAACCTGCGACTGGGATCGCCGCTCGTCGTGCTCTCGGCGTGCGAGACGGGCTTGGGGCGTGAGCGCAGAGGCGAGGGCGTCATCGGCTTGACGCGCGCCTTCATGTACGCGGGCGCGCCGACCGTCGGCGTCTCGCTCTGGTCGGTCGCTGATCGCTCGACCGCCGAGCTGATGCCCGACTTTTATAAACGCTACCTCGCCGCGCAGGGTCGCTCGCCCGCCGCCGCGATGCGCGCCGCGCAGCAGCAGATGATCGCCGGCAAGAAGTACAGCGCGCCCTTCTACTGGGCTCCGTTCGTCCTCGTCGGCGACTGGAAGTGAAAGACGTCCGTTGTCAGTTGTCCGTGGTCAGTTGTTTTTCCCTGTGACGGGGCTCGAGTGATCCCTCCGGGCGTCAACCTCGCCGACACGTGCAACTGACAACTGACCACGGACAACTGACGATTTCGATGAAGGAAGGGATGACTATGTTAAAGAAGTCGAGCCTGTCGAGTCGGATCGTGCTGGCGGCGTTGTGCGCGTTCGCGGTGTGGGGCGCGACTGCCGCGGTCGCCGGTCAGAAGAAGAGACCGAAGGCAAATCACCGCGCGCAGCAGCCGCAGCCGAGGCCGACCCCGCCGAAGAAGAAGAAGCTGCCGCCGGGCTCGCGCGGCTTCGAGCAGTTCGCCAACCGCGACGCCTCGGACAAGCTGATCGCGGGCGGCGCCACGCGCGGCGGCGACGAAGCCTCGACGCGCGTCGCCACCGGCACCGACCTCTTCAACGAAGGGAAGTATGCGGAGGCAGCCGCCGAGCTGAAGCGCGCCGCTCAGCTCGAGCCGACGTGGTTCCGCGCGCAGTTCCGCCTCGGCATGGCCTACGAGGCGGCGGGCAACTACAAAGACGCGGCGGCGGCTTACGCGAAAGCCGTCGCGCTCAAGCCGGAGACCGTCTTCGACGGGACGGACGAGATTCTGACCTACGCCAAGTACAACCTCGCCAACGCGCTCGCGCTCTCCGAGCAGCACGCCGCGGCGGTCGAGGCTTACCACGGGCTCATCGACGATCTGCCCGTGCCGCTCTCGAAGCCTTATTACAACCTCGGTCTCTCGCACGTCGCGCTCAACCAGAAGGCGCAGGCGGTCGAGGCGTTCGGGAAGGCGATCGAGATCAACCCCGACTTCGCCGAGGCGCACTACAACCTCGGGCTGCTCCACAGCCGCGACGAGCGTTACGCGGAAGCCGCCGCCGCGTTCGCGCGCGCCGTCAAGTTGAAGCCCGACTACGCCGAGGCGCGCTACAACCTCGGCCTCGTCTACTACCTGACGGACAACCGCGCCGGGCTCGCCGAGCAGCAGAAGGCTCTGCAGGACATGAAGTCGAAGCTCGCCGCCGATCTCGCGAAGCTCAAGTGATGGATTGTCCGTTGTCAGTTGTCCGTCGTCCGTCGTTGGCGGTTCGCGAGTAGTCGCGCGGCGATCAAATTAACAACGGACCACGGACAACTGACGACGGACAGGCTTCCCGGCTTTGGCGCGCGCCGACGAAGTGCAGTATAGTTGCTGACTTGCCGGACTCTCCATCGGTCAAGTAATCCAACATTCGAAGGGAACGATGATGAAACTGAGAGCACTGATCTTCGGTCGCGCGCTCGCGCTGTCTGCGCTGTGCGCCGCCGTCTCGGTCGGCGTGGTCGCGGCGCAGGGGCAGCCGGGCAAGGGCGCCGCGGCGCCGCAGGCTCCGGAGGCGGAGATGAAGGCGGCGCAGACCGTGCAGAACGCGCCCGACACGAATGCCGCGATCGTCGCGGCGGACGCCTTCGTCAAGAAGTACCCGAAGAGCACCCTGCGCCCGCAACTCCTGCGCCTCGTCGCCGGCCGGATCGAAGAGGAGCGCGACGCGGCGCAGCGCGCGACGCTCTCGGAAAACTTCTTCAAGACGTTCAACTCGCCCGCGGAGGCGAACATCATCAAGCCCGTCCTGGTGCAGTCTTACGTCGCCGCGAAGCGCCTCGACGACGCCTACCGCGTCGCCGATCCGTCCGCCGTGGATCAGTTCGAAGACCCGCTCGCCATGCTCATCACGCTGACGATGACCGGGGCGCAGGAGGGGCAGCAGAAGAACACGAAGTACGTCCAGCAGAGCCAGCAGCTCGGCATGAAGGCGATCGAGATCCTCGAGGCTGATCGCAAGCCCGCCGACACCGACGCCGCGGCGTGGGGCGAGTACAAGGCGAAGTGGCTGCCGCTCGTCTACCACTACCTGGCGGTCATGTCTTACACGACCGGCAACTCGGCGGACGCGAAGGCGAAGATCGAGAAAGCCGCGGCTCTCAACTCGACCGATCCCTTCACCTACCTGCTCCGCGGTCGCATCGCCGACGAGGAGTACGAGCAGCTCGCCAACCAGCACAAGGCGGCGTCGGGGGCGGCGAAGGACGAGCTGCTCAAGAAAGCCCTCGCGCAGATGGACATGGTCGTGGACGCCTACGCCCACGCCGTGGCGCTGACGGAGGGCGACGCGCGCTACGAACAGCTCCGCGCGCAGTTGATGCCGCTGCTGGAGAACTACTACAAGTTTCTCAACAAGGGCTCGACCGACGGCATGAAGAAGTTGATCGACAAGTACAAGAAGCCCGCGACGACCCCCTGAGCCCGCGCCGTCGCGTAAGCGCCATCCACGTGAGAAAGAGTGTGCGCGTCGGACGCGTCGTCCGACGCGCACACTCTTTTGTTTCAGTCTCGGAGGCCCGGCGCGATTTCAGCCGCGCCGTCGCCGGTTCCGAGGGCGTCAGCCCTGACCGCCGCCCTGACCCGACTCGCCGCCCCTGGGCTCTCCGCCCGACTCTCCGCCCGCGGGCTCGATGCCGGCTTCCTTCTCGAGCGGCGGGAGCGCCGCCGCGACCGCGCCGCTCACCAACCCGGCTGCCGCGCCCGCGAGCACGCGCCGGACGATCCCCTTCCTGGCTCCGCCGCGCGACTTCTTCGCGCCGCCCTTCTTGGAGCCGCCCTTCTTGGAGCCGCCTTTCTTCGCTCCGCCTTTCTTCGCTCCGCCCTTCTTCGCGCCTCCGCGCTTCTTCGCGCCTCCGCCCTTCTTGGCTGCGCCTTTTTTAGCGCCGCCCTTTTTAGCGCCGCCCTTCTTGGCTGCGCTCTTCTTCGCGCCGCCGCGCTTCTTGGCTCCGCCCTTCTTGCCGCCGCCGCGCTTCTTGGCTCCGCCCTTCTTACCGGCTGAGCCCTTCTTGCCGCCCGACTTTTTGGTCGCCATGAATGTTTCTCCTTTTTCCCTCTGGTGAATTTAACGATTGTTCAACCTAATAGACTAAACTCGCGCGACGCGCAAGAAAAAAGTTCGCCGGACAACCTGCGTCGGAAAAACTCCGGCGCTACAGCGCGACGCGCGTGGCTCGCGCGCGCGCGCCCTGCTACAATCTGCCGACTTTCGATCCGGCGGCGACCAGGGGCGGGCACGATGCGGCGCAGACAGATCACCATCGACGGCGGGCGTTACCTGATCTTCTATTCTTTCGAGGACGAGCAGGGGCTCGACGCCGCGCCGTCGACAGGCGCTACGGCGACGCGCGCCGGCGCCGGCGCGGCGGGCGACGATCAGCCGGCGCGCGAGCCCGCGCTCCCTCAGGCGGTCGAGCCCGCGGCGGAGGGCGAGCGTCGTGTCTGAGCTGCGCTGGAACCCCCTGCTCTGCGAGTGGGTGGCGACCGCCACGCACAGGCAGGATCGCACCTTCCTCCCGCCCGCCGACTTCTGCCCCCTGTGCCCGACCGCGCCCGGCGGCTTCCCGACCGAAATCCCCGAGCCGACCTACGACATCGTCGCCTTCGAGAACCGCTTCCCGTCGCTGCAGAGGAACCCGCCGCAGCCCGCCGTCGAGGGCGACGATCTGCACCCGGTCGAGCCCGCGCGCGGCGTCTGCGAGGTCGTCGTCTACACGCCGAACCACTCTTCGACGCTCGCCCGCGAGCCCGTCGAACAAATTCACAAGCTCGTCCGCGTCTGGGCGGATCGCTTCCGCGCGCTCTCCGAGCACGACTTCGTCAAGTACGTCTTCATCTTCGAGAACAAGGGCGAGGCCATCGGCGTCACGCTCCACCACCCGCACGGGCAGATTTACGCCTACCCGTTCGTCCCGCCCCTCGTCGCGCGCGAACTCGATCAGTCGCTCGCGCACCGCGAGCGCACGGGCCGCTGCCTCGTCTGCGACATCGTCGAGGGGGAGCGGCGCGACGGCCGGCGCGTCGTCGCCGAGAACGAGTCGTTCGTCGCCTACGTCCCCTTCTTCGCGCGCTACCCTTACGAGGTGCACGTCTCTTCGACGCGCCACCTCCAGTCGCTGACCGACATGACCGGCGGCGAGCAGCGCGATCTCGCTTCGGCGATCAAGCAGACGACCGCGGCTTACGACAAACTCTTCGACCTCTCGTTCCCGTACATGATGGTCTTACACCAGCGCCCGTCGGACGGCGGCGACTACAGCCATTACCACTTCCACGTCGAGTTCTACCCGCCGCTGCGCGCGGCGACGAAGCTGAAGTACCTCGCGGGCAGCGAGACCGGCGCCGGGATGTTCATCAACGACACGCTCGCCGAGGAGAAGGCGGGGGAGCTGCGCTCGCGCGTCGAGCCGGTCGTCTGGGCGGGGGGTGGACGTTGATCGACGCCGACGCCCTGCGCGAGACTTTCCGCTCCCGCTACGGGCGCGAGGCGCGGCTCTTCCGCGCGCCGGGCCGCGTCAACCTGATCGGCGAGCACACAGACTACAACGACGGCTTCGTCCTGCCGATGGCGATCGATCGCGAGACGGTCGCGGCGGCCGCCCCGCGCGCGGATCGTCGCGTGCGTGTGTGCGCCCTCGATCTCGGCGAGGAGGCTGAGTTCGATCTGGATCGCCCCGGCGCGCCGCGCCGCGGTCGCTGGCTCGACTACGTCGAGGGCGTGGCGCAGTCGCTCGCGGGGCGCGGCGTCAGGCTGGGCGGCGCGGACCTCGCCGTCACGTCGAGCGTGCCGCCGGGGTCGGGCCTCTCGTCGTCCGCCGCGCTCGAAATCTCGGTCGGGCTCGCGCTCGCCACGGTGTCCGACAAAGAAGTGCCGCGCGTGGAGCTGGCGCTCGCCGGTCAGGAGGCGGAGCACGTGTGGGTCGGCGCGATGGTGGGCATCATGGATCAGTTCGTCTCCGCGCTCGCCGAGCGCGGGCACGCGCTTTTGATCGACTGCCGCTCGCTCGCCTACTCGCTCGTGCCGCTCGACACTTCGGAGACGGCGGTCGTCGTCTGCGACACGAACGTCCGGCACGAGCTGGCGTCGTCCGAGTACAACGCGCGGCGCGCGGAGTGCGAGCGCGGCGTCGAGATACTGCGCGGCGTGCTGCCGAAGATCGCGGCGCTGCGCGACGTGTCGGTCGGGGAGCTCGAGCGCTACGAGACGCTGCTGCCCGAGCCCGTGCGCCGGCGCTGCCGCCACGTCGTGAACGAGAACGAGCGCACGCTCGCCGCCGCCGCCGCCCTGCGCCGCAGAGACCTCTGGGAGGTGGGGCGGCTGATGGATCGCTCGCACCGATCCCTGCGCGACGACTACGAGGTGAGCTGCCACGAGCTGGACGTGTTGGTCGAGATCGCCGGGAACTTCGGCGGGGCGATGGGCGCGCGCATGACGGGCGGCGGCTTCGGCGGCTCGACCGTCAATCTCGTGCGGCGCGACGCGGTCGACGAGTTCCGCGAAACCGTCTCGAGTGAATATAATCGCGCGACGGGTCGGCGCGCCTCCGTCCTCGTCTCCGAGCCCGGCGACGGCGCGGGCGAGATCTTGGACTGAGTCAGACCCGAGCCCCGGAACCGCGCATGTCAGTTCGTCGCCTTCGGTCGATCGCTCGGCGACATCTACCAGATTGATCTCAGCGCCCTGAAACTCGAAAGGTGAAAATGCGAAGGCTCATCCCGTCAATCCTCGTCCTGTCGATCCTCGCCGCCCCGACCGTCGCGCCGCGCGCGCAGTCCGCGCGCACGAGCGTCACGCCGGGCCGGCGCTACAGCCGACTCGTCATCCGCAACGCGAAGGTGATCGACGGCAACGCGACGCCCGTCTCCGGCCCCTACGACATCGTCCTGGAGGGCGGCGTGATCCGCGAGATGGTCGGTCTCGACGCCGTCGCGGTCGCGAGCGGCTCGGCGCGCCGCCCCGCGCAAGGGGACGCCGAGATCGACGCCGCGGGCAAGTTCGTCATGCCGGGACTCATCAACCTGCACGGGCACGTGCAGGACGAGAGGGCGGGCGTCGCGCAGCCGCTCGACTACGAGCTGAAACTCTGGCTCGCCTCCGGCATCACGACCGTGCGCGACGTGGGCAGCGACATGCGCAAGACGCTCGCCCTGAAGCGCCGCAGCGAGGCGGGCGAGGTCGCGTGCCCGCGCCTCTTCGTCTACGCCGTCGGGGGCGGGGCGCGCAACGTCGAGCAGGCGCGCGCGCGCGTGCGCGAGTTGAAGGCGCAGGGCGCGGACGGGCTCAAGTTCTTCGGCATGGATCGCGATCTCATGGCGGCGGCGTGGGACGAGGCGCACAAGCAGGGTTTACGCATCGCGCACCACGCGGCGGTCGCCGAGACGAACGCGTGGGACGACGCCAGGTTCGGCACGACCTCCATCGAGCACTGGTACGGCATCCCCGACGCGGCGATCGAAGGGGGCGTGCAGAACTTCCCGCCCGAGTACAACTACTCGGACGAGGTGGATCGCTTCCGCCACGCCGGGCACCTCTGGCGCGAGGCGAACTGGGACAGGCTGATGAAAGTCTTCGACGCGATGATCGAGGCGAAGGTCGCCTGGAACCCGACGCTCGACATCTACGAGGCGAGCCGCGACCTCCAGCGCGCGCAGACGCAGCCGTGGTTCGCGGATTACCTGCACCCCACGCTCGAAGACTACTTCCGACCCGACCCCGGCCACCACGGCTCTTACTTCCTGGGCTGGACTTCGACCGACGAGACTTTCTGGAAAGAGAACTATCGCATCTGGATGGCGGCGCTCAAAGAGTTCGACCGGCGCGGCGGACTCGTCGGCGCGGGCGAGGACGCGGGCTTCATCTACCAGATGTACGGCTTCGGTCTCATACGCGAGTTGGAGCTGAAACAGGAGGCGGGCTTCCACACGCTGAAAGTCATTCAGCAGGCGACGGGCAACAACGCTCGTATTCTCGGTCAGGAGGACAAACTCGGCCGCGTCCGGCCGGGCTTCGCCGCGGACCTGCTCGTCGTCAACGGCAACCCGCTCGAAAACCTGAAAGTGCTGTATCCTACGGGCGTGGATGTCGTCAAAGACGGCAGACAGACGCACACGGGCGGCGTCGAGTGGACGATCAAGGACGGCATCCCCTACCATGGACCCACGCTGCTCGCTGACGTGAAAGAGATGGTCGCCAAAGCGCGCGCCGAGAGAAGGGCGAAAGCCGCTACCAGGTAAGGTAGACGTTGCCCGGAAACTGGCAGAGACGATCTGAATAAAATCAATGAGCATCCCCAAAGGACTTCCCCCAACCATGAAAAACCTGATCGCATTGTTGCTATTACTCCTCGCCTCGTCGGTCGTTTCGGCGCAGGTGCCTGACGCGGCGGCGCGCGAGGCTCTGGCGAGCCTGCCGGAGTCGCAGGGCGTGCTGTTCGTCAACGCGCGGCGCATCACGAACGAGGCGCTGCCGCGCGTCGTGCCGGCGGCGCGCTTGCGCGCGGCGTTCGACGACGCGAAGAAGCAGACGACCATCGATCTGAGAGAGATCGAATTCGTCGTCGTCGGCGCGCGCTTCGACGGTGACGCGGCGCGCCCCAACGCGCCCGACTTCGGCGTCCTCATCCGCGGCGGCTTCAACGCCGACGCGATGCTCTCTTTCTTCCGCATGGGCGCGCAGGGCAAGTTCCGCGAGGAGCGGCGCGGCGCGAAGACGATCACCATCTTCCAGATCGACTCCGACGGCGAAGCCAAAAAGGGCGCGGCCCCCGCGTCCCCGGAAGCCTCGCCCTCCGCCTCGCCCAAGACCGATCCGTTCGCCCTCCCCACCGATCTCGCCGCCGTCTCGCTCGACGCCAACTCGGTGCTGGTCGGCACGATCCCTTACGTCACGTCCGCCGTGGACGCGCGCGACGGCGGCGGCACGCGGATCAAAAGCGAGCTGGTCGATCTCGCGCTGCGCGACACTGACGCGCTCGTGAGTCTCGCGGCGACATTGCCCGCCTCGGTCTCGAAGTACTTAGACTCCGGCAAAGGCTCGCCGAACATGCTCGTCAACGACGAGATGAAGCGGCTGCTCGACTCCGTCCGCCACGCGCAGGCTTCGCTCAACATGACGCCCGCGCGCTTCGGCTTCCAGACGGTGCTGCGCGCCGACACGCCCGAGGACGCGCGCGCCATCAGCGGGCTCGTCAGCGTCGGCGTCAACTCGCTCACGGAGGAGTTGGCGAAGAAGTCTGGCGGGCGCAAAGCGCTGCGGCTGACGGCGGGCGACAGGCGCATGCTCGAACTGATCCGCTCGCTCACGAACGTCGTCGCCGACAGGGACGTGACGCTCGGCGTCGGCGTCTCGCAGGGCACGGTCGCGGGGTTCGTCAGCGACATGACGGGACCGCCCGCGAAGGCTCCCGCGAAACCTGTGAGGCGCGCTCGCGCGGCGGGCGCGCGGCGCAAGGCTTGAAAAATATGGACGAGCGAGACGAGTTCGACGAAGAGTTGATCGACGACGAGCCGACGAGCATCGACGCGGGGGCGGACGACCCCGTCGATGGCGAAGACTACCTCGCCGACGAGGAGGACGGCGAAGGCGACGGGCTGGGGGACGAAGACGAAGAGGACGCGGAGGTGCGTACCGCGCTGCTCTCGAAGCACGAGATGATCGCGCTCATCAGCCTGCGCACGAGCGCGGAGGGCGGCGGGCGCATCGTCCGCATCGATCCGCGCCAGCCCATGCCGCCCTGCCTTGTCTCGTGCCGCCGAGCCGGAAACGTCGCGCCGCCCCCCTCGCACTCGCTGACCGCGGAAGAGCGCGTGCGCCTCTTCGACGAAATCTGGCAAACGATCAACGAAGAGTTTTACGATCCCTCGTTCAACGGCGTGGACTGGCGCACCGTCGGCGAGCGCTACCGACCGCGCCTCGTCGCGGCGAAAGACGACTTCGAGTTCTACGGCTTGTGCGAGCTGCTGACCGCCGAACTGAAAGACAGTCACACGCGCTTCGAGCCGCCGCCCGCGCCCGCGTCGGGAGAGTCCGCGCCCGACGCGCCGCCGCACGGTGAGCAGGGGAGCGCGGGCTTGCGCCTCGGCAGCGTCGAAGGCGAGATGGCAGTCGTCGAGGTCGATCAGGATTCGACGGCGGCGCGCGGCGGCGTGCGACCCGGCATGATCGTGCGCGCCGCGAACGGGCGACCCGTCCGCGAAATTGAGGCGCAGCTCCGGCAACTCGTCGCGGGCGCGTCGTCCGAAAACTCTTTCCAGAATCTCGTCGCCACCTCCGTCCTCTACGGTCGCGTCTGGGGCGAGCCTCGCGTGCTGCGGCTGGCAGACGCCGAAGGTAGAGAGTTCGACTACGAAGTGCGCCGCAATCCCGCCGACGCCCTGCCGCGTCTCGAATCGCGGCGACTCGCGTCCGGCTTCGCCTACATCAAGTTCGACCAGTGGAAGCCGCCCGTCGATCAGAAGTTCGGCGCGGCGCTCGAAAGTTTGCGCGACGCGCCCGCGCTCCTCATCGACCTGCGTGGGAACGGCGGCGGGCAGACCGACGTGATGCTCAACGTCACGAGCAACTTCTTCCCCGAAGCGACCTACTACGGCGGCTTCAAGACGCGCGCGGGCGGCGTTAATAAGTATTTCACTCACAAGCCCGCGCGCGTTTACCGTGAGCCCGTCGTCATTCTGGTGGACGAGAGATCGGGGAGCGCGTCCGAGACTTCGACGCTCTTCATGCAGGAGGTGGGGCGCGCTCAGGTGGTCGGCACACAATCCGCCGGCTCGACGCACAACCAGAAGATCAAGAAGCTGTGGGGCGGCGCGACACTACGCTACAGCATCCGCGCCTACCTGACGCCGAAGGGGCGCGACCCTGAGGGCACGGGCGTCGTGCCCGACGAGGCGGTCCCGCTCACGCTCTCCGACTTGCGGAGCGGGCGCGACGCCGCGCTCGAAGCTGCGGAGCGCAGGTTGAGCGAGCTGACGACTGCGGGCTTAAAGAAATAGGTAACGGTTTTCTCTTTGCGTCTGTGCGCCTTTGCGTGAGGGATAGTTCTCACGCAAAGGCGCACAGACGCTAAGGGGATATGAGCGTCAGTGCTTGAGGCGGTCGGTGGCGGCGAGCAGCTCGGCGTTCAAGATCGCCGCGCCCGCCGCGCCGCGGATGGTGTTGTGGCTGAGCGCGACGAAGCGGAAGTCGAGAACTTTGTCGGGCAACAAGCGACCGACCGTGACGGTCATGCCGCGCCCGGCGTCGCGGTCGAGGCGCGGCTGCGGGCGGTCGCGCTCCTCACGCACGATGATTGTCTGCGCGGGCGCGGAGTGGAGTTTTAATTCCTGCGGCAGGGAAGTGAAAGACGTGAGCGCGTCCTTGACCTCTTCGAGCGCGGCGCGGCGCGCGAGCTTCACGCGGATCGCCGCCATGTGACCCTCCGTGACGTTGACGCGGTGCACCTGCGCGCTCAGCTTGATGGGCGCGTGCTCGACGCGCTCGCCGCGCATCACGCCCAGGATTTTCTGCGTCTCCTCCTCGATCTTCTCCTCCTCGTGCTCGATGAACGGGACGACGTTGTCCGTCGCGTCGAGCGAGGGCACGCCCGGGTAGCCCGCGCCCGAGAGGGCTTGCAAAGTCGTCACGACGACCGCTTCGAGCCCGAAGCGCGCGTCGAGCGGCGCGAGCGCCAACGCGATCATGATCGTCGAGCAGTTCGGGTTGGTGACGATGTAGCCGCCGGAACTATTCTTCGCGCGCTGCGCGTCGAGAAGTTTTAAGTGCTCGTGGTTGATCTCTGGGATGAGCAGCGGCACGTCCTCGTCCATCCGGTAGGCGGACGAGTTGCTGATGACCGGAAAGCCCGCGCGCGCGAACGCGCCTTCGGTCTCGCGCGCCATCCCGCCCGGTAGGCTCGAAAACACGAGGTCGCAGTGAAGCGGCGGCTGCGGCGCTTCGACCCGCATCGCGCGCGCGTACCCCGGCATCTCGCCCGGCAGACGCCACGCGCAAGCCTCCGAGTAAGTCTTGCCTTGCGAGCGATCCGACGCCGCCAGCGCCGTCACTTCGAACTGCGGGTGATCTTCCAGCAGTTGGACGAACCGCTGCCCGACCGTCCCCGTCGCACCCAGGATACCGACGCGAAGTTTCGACATTTCGGCAACTTCTCCAACTCAGGAATCTTTCAGCAAGTCCCGTAGGGACGTAATGTTTATAGACCCCGGCCCCACATTCTTTTCCGAAGCCCCGTCAGGGGCGACATAAGACATTCCGCTCCTACGGAGCTTGCGCGATCTAAGAACTATAAACATTCCGCTCCTACGGAGCGAATTATTTCCATTTCGTTCCTACGGAGCGAATTATCTCAAAGCCTCTTGCATTCTCCGCACGCCCTCCGCGAGCGCGGTCTCGTCGGCGCAGAAGGAGATGCGCGTGAAGCCCTCGGCTTCCGCGCCGAACGCGCCGCCGGGCACGGTGATGACGCGCGCGGCGAGGAATTTCTCCGCGACCTCTGTCGAGGTGCCGTGCGCGCGCGTGTCGAGCATCGTGTAGAACGCGCCGTCGGGCGCGACGGCGCGCAAGGATAGTTCGCTTTCGATCCGCGCGAGCAGGAAGTCGCGCCTCTCGCGGAAGGTTTGTCGAATCTCCGCGCGGGCACGTGCGGCTTCGTCGGTCCACGCGGTGAGTGCCGACTTTTGCGAGACGGCGGAGGCGCAGGTCGTCACGTACCCGTGCAGGACGAGCGCCGTGCGCACGACCGCCTCCTCGCCGCAGAGCCACCCCAGTCGCCACCCCGTCATGCTCATCGATTTGGAGAGACCGCTGACGACGACGGTGCGCTCCGGGTAAACCTCCGAGATCGAAGCGGGGCGCTCCCCGGTGTAATAAATCTCGCGGTAAATCTCGTCGCTCACGACGCGCGCGTTCGTGCCTTCGAGCGCGTCCGCCATCCGCGCGAGTTCGTCGCGCGCGAGCACGCGCCCCGTCGGGTTCGACGGGCTGATCACGACGACGACCTTCGTGCGAGGGCTGAGCTTGCGCCGGAAGTCCTCCGCGTCGAACGAGAAATCGTGAGACGCGGGCAGCTTGTAGAAGACGGGCACGCCGCCCGCCATGCGGACGATCACCGGGTAGGCGATGAAGCCGGGGTCTGGCAGCAAGACCTCGTCGCCCTCATCCACGAGCGACATCAGCGCGAGGTACAGAGCCTCCTGCGAGCCCGCCGTGATGACGACGCGCTCGGTCGTCAGCTTCATCTGCGGGTAATCGTTCGCGACGAGCGCGCGCAAGGAGGGCAGCCCCGCGTGCGTCGTGTAGCCGTTCTGCTCTTCCACGACGACGCGCGCCGCCTCGCGCCGCACCACCCGCGGCGTCGGCAAGTCAGGCTCGCCCAACCCGAGGTTGATGCTACCGGGCAGCGCGCGGTCGAACAGCGCGCGGATCGCGCTCTTCTGAATCCCGCGCAGCCGCGCCGGCGGCTCAAACTCCCGCGCGGTCGCTGAACTATTTTGCTCTCGCCCTGTCATCGACGCCCTTTCGGGAATGCGTTGGGGGTCGGGATCGGGGTGTGCTCGCCGCGCGGCACGATCCACAATTCCATCTCGCCCCACTTACGATAGCCACCGTCCATTAATTTGATCCTCGACGGGGACACCCCGTGCTTTTTCACAAGCTCGGCTTTCACCCTGGCCAAAGCCCTACGCGCAGTCCCCGGAGAATCGCGATTGACATCCCGGTGCGTCCTTTTAACGCCTCTTTCATCCTGCTCCTCCCAACGGTTAATCCAGTATCCCGAATAGGCGACGAGATACGCGCGCGCGCGCGGCTCCTTCCTCAGCGCGTTGGCAAACCCTTCAAGCGAGTGGTAGATGCTTTGCTGGTAAGAGCTGTCTGCGGAGAGCGAAGCCTCGTCGAATTTTCGCGTCGAGTCAGTATCTTCAAATTCGTTTTTGTAGGCGTCGCTTCTCGGCGTCGGAGTCGCGCCGACGGGCACGAGCCACAGTTCCTGTGTAAGACATCCCGCCTCACCTCCGTCAACCCCCACAACTCGATCCGGCTCAAGCCCGCGCGTGTCGATTAAATAACTACGCATCAAATTCATCAGCCGGCCGCTCAGCCCCGGCAGATCGCGGCGGCTGCGGTAGGTGATGATAAAGCCCTTAACGCCCGGCTGAGCTTGTAGCTCATTGGCAAAGTTATCGAGGCGCGCCGCGATGTCCGAGGATTGAATGTCGCCGAACTCGTCAAACTTCTGCGCGACCGGAATATTCGCCTGTGCAAAAGCTAAGCGGGTCGGGAACAGGAACAAGGGTACTGCGGAGAGTAAGACCGCGAGTCTCAGACGCCACTTCTTCATGTTACCCCTCCGTCTAACGTAAAAAATCTTCTAACTGCACCGAGCGGTCGGTCTTCTCGTCGCGGTACTTGACGATGACGGGCGCGTAGACCGACAAGCCCCACGCGCGCCCCTGCTCCGACGTGACGGCGCGGGAGCCGGGGACGACGACCGCGCCCGCGGGAATCTCCAGTGGCTTCTCGCCGTCGCGCTTGTAAACCTCGCCGCGCGCGAGATCGAAGACGGGCGTGGAGCCGGTCAGGATCACGCCCGCCGCCAGCACCGCGCGCTCGCGCACCACCGCGCCCTCGTAGATGCCGCAGCCGCCGCCGACCAAAACGTCGTCCTCAATGATGACGGGCATCGCCCCGACGGGCTCCAGGACGCCCCCGACCTGCGCCGCCGCCGAGAGGTGGACGCGCTTTCCGACCTGCGCGCACGAGCCGACGAGCGCGTGGCTGTCGATCATCGTGCCCTCGTCCACGTAGGCGCCCGCGTTGACGTACATCGGCGGCATGCAGACGACGCCGGGCGCGAGGTACGCGCCGTCCCTCACGCTCGATCCGCCGGGCACGATCCGCACGCGGTCTTCGAGCGTCGTCGCGCGCACCGGGTACGTGCTCTTGTCGAAGAAGCGGAGGCTCGCGTGCGCCGACATCTCGACGAGCGCGCCCATGCGGAAGCCCAAAAGTATCCCGCGCTTGACCCACCGGTTGACGCGCCACGCGCCCGACGAAGCGTCGCGCTCCGCCGCGCGCACGCGACCGTGGTTGAGCGCCGCCTTGAACTCGTCGAACGCCGCGCGATCCTCCGCCGAGTAGTCCGCGCCCTCGCGCGCCGCGAGCCCTTCGATGCGCTCGCGCAGGTTCGACGTTTCATCTTTGGTGTCGGGCTGACTGTCGTTCGTCTCTGGCTGTGACATGAATCTCACCAAAAGGAAGCCGGCTGGAAACCCGCTCCGTAGGAGCGGTACGTCTTTGTCGGAACCGCCTGCCGCAAGCGGGCGGGTGACGAGATTGCGGAATGCGGATTCCGGATTGCGGATTTCCAGCAGAGGGCTTGAGTGCTCTTCAATCCGCATTCCGCATTCCGCATTCTAAAATCGGCAGACCCGCCCGCTTGCGGCAGGCGGTTCTGACCTGTCGCCGCTTTCGTGAAGCCTGTTAAGTCTCTGCGGGACTCTGCGAATAAGCTCTCAACAGACCGAGTTCTTCCAGCACCTCGCGCAGCCGCGCGCGCGTCTTCTCCTCGACGGGCACGAGCGGCAGGCGCAGGTTCTCCTCGACCAAGCCCATCATCGCGAGCGCGGCTTTCACGGGCGCGGGGCTCGACTCGATGAAGTTCGCCTCCATCAGCGGCAAAAGTTTGTAGTGCAGCTCGCGCGCCTCGTCCCAACGCCCTTCGAGCGCCGCATCCACCATGCGCGAGACGAGCGAGGGCGACTCGTTCGACGCGACCGAGACGAGACCGTCCGCGCCGAGCGCGATCATGGCGAGCGTCATCGCATCGTCGCCCGACAACACGCGGAAGTTCGCGGGGCGGTCGCGCAAAATTTCCATGATCTGCGTGAGGTTGCCGGACGCTTCCTTGACGGCGCAGACGTTCTCCACGTCGCGCGCGAGTTTGAGAGCCGTCTGCGCCGCGATGTTCGAAGAGGTGCGACCCGGCACGTTGTAGATCATGACGGGCAGTCCGGCGACCGCCTCCGAGACGGCGCGTAAGTGCGCGTAGAGACCGGCTTGCGTCGGCTTGTTGTAGAAGGGCGCGACGATGAGGACGGCGTCCGCGCCGAGGTCGCGCGCGGCGCGCGAGTATTCGATTGACGCGGCAGTCGAGTTGCTGCCCGCGCCCGCGATCACTTTCGCGCGCCCGCGCGCCGCTTCGATCACGGTCTTGATGACGCGGCGATCCTCCTCCTCGGTCATCGTCGCGCTCTCGCCCGTCGTCCCGCAGGGGACGAGCAGCCGCACGCCGCCCTCGATCTGAAAATCGACGAACGCGCGCAGTCGCCCCTCGTCGATCGAGCCGTCGCGGTTGAAGGGCGTCACCAGCGCGGTCGCGCAGCCGCGCATCCAGTCAACTTGTGCCGTCATCCATTGCCTCCACGGTCAGAGATTAGCTGGTCGAGAATTTCCGAGAACTCTAAGACGCCCGGCGTCCCGCGCATCCGGCGCGCGGCGAGCAGCGCGCCCTCGACGAAGCCTTCGCGCGAGCGAGCCTGGTGCGTGAGCGTGATCTGATCGACCGCCGAGTCGAAGCCGACGCGGTGCGTGCCCGGGATGTGTCCGGCGCGCGTCGAGGCGACCGACACGCCGCGCTCGACCCTCAGAGCCTCTCGGAGGATCGCTTGCAGCTTGAGCGCCGTGCCCGAGGGCGCGTCGCGCTTGCGCGAGTGGTGCGCCTCCTCGATGAAGGGCTCGTACCCTTCGACCGCCGCGAACAACTGCGCGGCGCGCCGGACGATGCGGTAGAAGAGGTTGACGCCGACGGAGAAGTTCGCGCCGTAGACGAGCGAGCCGCCGTGCTCGGCGACGAGGCGGCGCACGTCTTCCATCTGATCGTGCCAGCCGGTCGTGCCCTCGACGAGCGTGACCCCGGCGCGGGCGCAAGCCTCGACGTTGCGTAGGACGGCAGCCGCGACCGAGAAGTCTATCGCCGCGTCGTGGCCGCGCAAAGCCTCCGCGAGTTCTTCGGCAGAAGTGTCAGCGTCGCGCGAGGTGACGACGAGACCGATCTCGTGCCCGCCGGCGCGCGCGCGCGCTTCGACGAGGCGTCCCATCGCGCCGTGACCGAACAGTGCGAGCCTCATCGCGCCGCGCCTCCCGCGCCGGCTCCGTCGCGCGCGTCGCCGACCGAGTGCGCGCCCCCGCCGGCGCGCGCGAGCAGCGTGCGCGCGAGGCGGGCGTAGATTCCGACCGCCTCGGCGAGCTCCCGTTTCGCGACGCGCTCTTCCAGAGTGTGCGCGACGAGGATCGAGCCGGGTCCGCACAGAAGCGGCGCGCCCCAGCTCGCGAGGTACGGGATGTCGGTCGTGAAGCGCACCACCTCCTGCTCGAAGCCTTCGACCGTGGTCAGCCGCATGGGCTCGTTCTCCGAAAGGTATTCGACTTGGACGCGACCGGCGGCGATGCGTTCGAGCGATTCTTTCACTTCGCGCGCGCTCGCGACGAGGCGGAACTGCAAGTCGGCGGCAGCCTCTGCGGCGACGACGTTGGGGCGCGTGCCGCCACTGAGCGTGCCGACGTTGCAGGTCGTCTCGCCGAAGAAGTCGTCGCGCGGCCAAGCGTGCGCGCGGATCCTCGCGAGCACGTCGAGTAGCTTTTCGATCGCCGACTCGCCGCGCTCGGGGTAAGCCGAGTGTGCCTCGCGACCCCGCGCGCTCAGGCGCACGCGCAGGGAGCCCTTCGTCCCGGCGGCGAGCCGGTTGTCGGTCGGCTCGCCGTTGACGAGGAAGCGGCAGTCGCGCGCCCACTCGTGACGGTTCGCGGCGCGCGCGCCGTCGCTGCCCATCTCCTCATCGACGGTGAACAGCAACCCGATCTCTCGCACTCCGTCGGCGCGCAATGTCTCCGCCGCCGCGATCTGCGCCGCGATGATGCCCTTGGCGTCGCACGCGCCGCGACCGTGGACGAACTCGTCGTCCTCCGAGGACGCGACGTGCGGCGGCACCGTGTCCGTGTGCGTCGAGAGCACGACGCGCGCGCGCGAGCCCGCGACTCTGGCGAGGACGTTCGAGCGCCGCGGCGCGATCTCCTGCGTCTCGACCTCGTAGCCGAGCCCCGCGAGGTGCGAGGCGAGGAAGCGCGAGACCGCGCCCTCTGCGCCCGTGACCGAGGGGATGTCGATCAGCCGTCGTGTCAGCTCGAACAGTTCTCTCATCGTTATGCCCTGCGGCTGGCGCCGCGCGCCTCAGCCGCCACCGCGCCCGCGCCCGCGTCGGCGGCGTCTTCCTCTTCCTCGAAGAACGCCGCGTGGAGGCGGCGGACGGCTTCGACGGCGCGATCCTCTTCGACGACGAAGGTCAGGTTGATGTTCGACGCGCCCTGCGAGATGAGCAGCACGTTGATGTCGTCGATGGTGGAGAAGACGCGCCCCGCCACGCCCGGCGTCCAGCGCAAGCCCTCGCCGACGATGCAGATGATCGCGCGCCGCGGCTCGACCCGCACGGCGGCGATGGGTTTCAAGTCCGCGATGATCTCGGCAATCGCGCTCGTGTCCTCGACCGACATCGAGACGGAGACCTCGGAAGTCGTGACGATGTCGACGATCGTGCGGTGTCGGTCGAAGACCTCGAAGAGGCGGCGCAGGAAGCCGAACGCGCCGAGCATCCGCGCCGAGGTGACGTGGACGACGGAGACGCCGGTCTTGTGCGCGATGGCTTTGACGGTGCGCGGCGAGAGCTCGGTCTCGAAGTAGATGACGGTGTTGAGCGCTTCGGGCTCGCGCGAGTTGCAGATGCGCACCGGGATGCCGCGCACGACCGCGGGCAGGATCGTCTTCGGGTGCAAGACCTTCGCTCCGAAGTAAGCCAGCTCGGCGGCTTCGGCGTAGGACATGCTCGGCACGGTGCGCGCGCCTTTGACGACGCGCGGGTCGGCGGTGAGCACGCCGGTCACGTCCGTCCAGATCTGAATCTCGGAAGCCGCGAGCGCCGCGCCGACGAGCGCGGCCGAGTAGTCGGAGCCGCCGCGCCCGAGCGTCGTCGTCTCGCCCTCAAGCGTCGAGCCGATGAAGCCGCCGAGGACGGGGACGACAGACTTCGCGATCATGGGTTCGAGCTCGGCGCGCGTGCGCCCGTCGGTCTCGTCCTGCAGGGGCGTGGCGCAGGTGTGCGCGTCGTCGGTCGCGACGCAAAGGCGCGCGTCCACCGTCCGCGAGTCGAGCCCCTGCCCGCGCAGCACCGCGGAGAGCAGCGTCGCGGAGAGGCGCTCGCCGTAGGAGACGACGGCGTCTTGCAGGAGCGCGTGCGGTCGCGCCCTGAGGGAGACCTCGCGGAGCAGCGCGGCGATCTCGCGGCGCGCGTCCTCGACGGCGCGCTCGATGTCGGAGACCTCTTCCGCGGCGACGAGGCTCTGCGCGGCGTCGAGGTGGCGCGCGAAGTGTGCGGAGAGCGAGCGCAGCGCCTCGTCGGGCTCGCCCGCCTCGGCGGCGCGCACGGCGGCGAGCAGCGCGTCGGTGACGCGGCTCATCGCGGAGACGACGACGACCGGGCGTTGGGACTTGCGCGCGCCGACGATCTCAGCCACGCGCGCCAGCGCCGGCGCGTCCTCGACCGACGTGCCGCCGAACTTCATCACGAGTGGCTTGATCTCCGACATACGGTCGCGACCGGCGGACGCGGGCGCGCGCCCCAGACGGGCGACGCCGATCTCCGCAGAGGAATTTCCGGGGACTCCGGGCGGCATCATAGCAGGAGCGCGCGAGGCGTTGGAAGACGCGGGCGCGCGGGAGAAGGATGAAGGATGAAGGATGAAGGATGAAGTGAAGACCTCTATTTTTCCTTCATCCTTCATCCTTCATCCTTCATCCTTTGCTTCGTGCCCTCTCTCCGCAGGTGTTCTCTGGCGCGCAGGACGAGCAGCGCGGTCGTGGCGTGGACGAAGTCGCCGTTGAGCGCGCGCGCGGCGGCTTCTTCGAGCGGCATCCGGACGGTCTCGATGATCTCGCTCGCGTCCTCGTCCTTCTCCGTGAACGTGAGCCCGCGCGCGAGGAAGAGCGTGCTCGCGGACTTGAGGAGCGAAGTGGCGTACTCGACCGTGCCCAGCTCGATAAACTCCTCAGCCTCGACGCCTAACTCTTCGCGCAGCTCGCGCCGCGCCGCGTCAGCCGTCTCTTCGCCTTCCTCGACGCCGCCCGCGACCGCCTCGACGTTCTCCCTGCCGAGCGCGTAGCGGAACTCTTTGACGAAGTAGGCGGTGCCGTCTTCGCCGACGGCGACGACGGCGACGCCGTCGAGGATGGCGACCGTCGCGTAAGTCCCTTCGCTGCCGTCGGGCTTCTTGACCTCGTCCTCGTTCAGCTCGATGAGATCGTTTTTAAACTTCGGGTGAGTCGCCTTGATCGTCCACGGTCCGTTCTTTCTCGCCATCGCCCCTCCCGCCTGCTCGAACTCAATTTTTAACCGCGGAGAAGGGAACCGGCTCCTATCTCCGCGTCGCGCGTTCATGCTGCAAAAACCATGCTTCCCGCGCGAGACGTCGATTCGTGTGCGAACGCGCATGATGGCGGGAGGTGCGCGCATCGTTAGCAGTCAGCGGCGCGGCGCGTGAAGTATAGAAAGGATTCAAGTGGCGGGCACGTTTGCGAACGCGCGCGCGGGGTTCGCGGGCGGAAACGTCTGCGCGCCGCCGCTGGCGCGGGAATTGATTGGCGGACGGCGAGGTGAACCGTGGATGGGAGTGACGAGGGAGCTGCCGAAGCTGAGGCGCAAGATGCGCGGCGTGTTCGGGATCGCGCGGATGCGACCCGGCCAGGAAGAGGTCATGCGCTCGGTCCTGGAGGGCCGGGACACGCTCGCCGTGATGCCGACGGGCGCGGGCAAGTCGCTCTGCTACCAGCTGCCCGGTCTGCACCTGCCGGGGACGACCGTCGTCGTCTCGCCGCTCATCTCGCTGATGAAGGATCAGGTCGACAAGCTCGGCGACGCCGGGCTCGACGCCTCGCAGCTCAACAGCTCGCTCACCGCGGGCGAGCGGCGCGAGAGCCTGGGGCAGATCGAGCGCGACGAGAGCGACTTCGTCTTCACCACGCCGGAACGCTTCACAGACCCCGCGTTTCTGGAGACGCTCGCGAAGAGCAAGATCGACTTCGTCGTCGTGGACGAGGCGCACTGCATCTCCGAATGGGGGCACGACTTCCGCCCCGCCTACCTCGCGCTCGGCGAGGCGGTGCGCACGCTCGGCTCGCCGCCCGTGCTCGCCCTGACTGCGACCGCCACCTCCGAGGTGATGCTCGACATCGCGAAGCACCTGAACCTGCGCGACGCGCGCGTCATCACGACCGGCATCTACCGACCGAACCTGCGCTACGAGGTCGCGCGCGTGACGAACGAGCTGGAGAAGCGCGAGAGCCTCGTGCGGCTCATGCGCGAGACCGACGGCACCGGGATCATCTACGCGGCGACCGTGAAGGCGGTCGAATCTCTCTCCGAGTTTTTCGCGGGCACGGATTTCGAGGTGGCGAAGTACCACGGCAAGCTCCCGGCGCGCGAGCGCAAGGAGAATCAAGATCGCTTCATGGCGGGCGGGCTCAAGGCGATGATCGCGACGAACGCCTTCGGGATGGGCATCGACAAGCCCGACATCCGCTTCGTCGCGCATTACCAGTTGCCCGGCTCGCTCGAAGCCTACTACCAGGAGTCGGGTCGCGCGGGTCGCGACGGCGAGGCGGCGCGCTGCGTGCTGCTCTTCCAGCTCGAAGACCGCCGCACGCAACAATTTTTCCTGGGCGGCAGCCACCCGAAGTTCGACGACGTGCTCGCCGTCTACAACGCGCTGCTCGCCCTGCGCGCGCACGAGTCGCCCGCCGAGCTCGCGTCGGTGCAGGAGGGCGCGAGCGCGGTCGCGGAGTCGAAGGTGAGAGTCGTGCTGTCGCTCCTGAAAGAGCTGAGGCTCGTGCGAGAGTTGCGCGGGGCGCGCTTCAGGCTCGCGCGCGCGGAGGTGAGCCGCGCGGAGCTCGAGCGGGCGGCGCGCCGCTGCGAGGAGCTGGGCGAGCGCGACCGCGAGAAGCTGGAGCGCATGATGCTCTACGGGCAGAGCGCGGCGTGCCGCTGGAAGCTGCTGCACGAATACTTCGACGCGCCGTTCGGGGAGGAGCGCTGCGGCAACTGCGACAACTGCCTGCACCCGCTCGAAGAGCAGTTAGGGCTGAACGGGAAGAAAGACGAGCCGGAGCCGCCGCCCGCGCCGCCGGCGGTCGCGACCCGAGCGGCGACGCGGAAGGGCGGAGAGCCGAAAGGGTTCTCGGAGGGCGACCGCGTGAGCGTGCCCGCGCACGGCGAAGGAAGCGTGAAGGCGGTCGATGGTGATAAGCTGACGATAGTTTTCCCGGACGGCGAGACGAGGATTTTCAAGAGCGATTTCGTCAAGCCGCGCGCGGGCGGCGGGCGCACACGGCGCGGGCGCGGTTAACCGCCGCGACGCGAGACGTTCGCGTGCGCCGGATGATGTGTGAGGGACGGTCAATGGCGGGAGCGGAAGACGTGAAGGAAGCGGAAGAGCCGAAAGAGCCGAAGGAGATGACGGACGAGGAGATCCGCGCGCGCATCGTCCGGCTCGGCTTCGACGGCGACGAGGGTCGCTTCCGGAAGTTCTGCGAGATGATGCGCGCGGGCCTGCCGCCGGGGACGGGCGTCGCTTTGCGCGGGAGCGTCGTCACCGCCAAGCGCTGGGAGGACGGCACCCCCTTCGACGGCGACGGCAGGGGCACGAGCGATCTGGACGTGACCTTGGTGGGCGACGAGGTGATGAAATTCTTCGACGACGACGCCTACTACATCCCGAAGCTGCACACCAAGCCGCTCGGCGACAAAGACCCGGGCATCGCGCCCGCGCTCAACCCCGTCCGCTGCGAGCTGCAAAAACTGGTCGGTCGCCCCGTCAACTTTCAGGCGACCTCGAACCTGATCCTCTTCGCGCGCGACGTGCTGCTCGGTCAGCCCTACTTCACGATCATCGAGGCGGAGGAGGCGGACGAGGCGGCGGCTGAGGGCGCGGGCGGCGAAGCGCGCCGACGGGAAGCGTGATCCTCAAATTCCTGAGCTACAACATACGCTTCGGCGGTCGCGGTCGCGAGCACCGTCTGGCGGAAGTGATCCGCGCCGTCGCGCCCGACCTCGTCGTCTTCCAGGAGGCGACCGATCCCGTCGTCGTCGCGCGCGTCGCGCAGGCGACCGAAATGACGACCTGCGCCGCGCGCCCCGGCCACTCGGTCGGCTTCATCTCTAAGATCGACGTCGCGCGCCACGAGTGGCACTACCCGCGGGGCGCGCGCCACAGCGTGCTGGAGGTGGAACTTACGGGCGGCGCGCGCGTCTTCGGGCTGCACCTGAGCGCGAGGTTTTCGAAGTGGAGCGAGAGCCGGCGCGTGAGGGAGATCGGCGCGCTCCTCGAGAGCATCAAGCAGCACCAGGAGGGCTTCCACGTGCTCGCCGGGGACTTCAACACGCTCGCGCCGGGCGAGGTCCTCGACTCCACGCGCTTCCCGCGCTGGATCAAGGCGCTCCTCTGGATGAGCGGGCGCGACATCCGGCGCGACACCGTCCAGCGCCTGCTCGACGCGGGCTACGTGGACACCTTCCGCGCGCTCCACCCCGAAGAGCCGGGCTACACGCTCCCCGCCTGGGACCCGCAGGTGCGACTCGACTACATCTTCGTGCCGAAGCGTTACGCCGACCGGGTCACGCGCTGCGAGGTCGTCACCTCCCCGGCGGTCGCCGCGCAGGCTTCAGACCATTTCCCGCTGCTCGCGCACATCGAAGTGCCTGATTAAGAGAAGAAGATTCGCCGCCGCAGGCGCGAAAGAAGCGATGAAGTCGGAACGATGAACGATGAAGTAAGAGCAAATGCCTTCCGTTCATCGTTCATCGTTCCGACTTCATCGTTACTTTACGGCACGCTCTTGAGGTACTTCTCCGGCAGCGGCGTCAGATTCGTCTCGCCCTCCCAGAAGATCGAGACGACCCACCAGCGCTTGCCGTCGTTCACCAACTGGATGCTGTTGATGCCGCGCTGGAAGGGCTGCGCGTCGTCCGCGTTGTGGCGCGACTCGTAGGTCGAGATAGCCGCCGCGGCTCGGCGGGCGCAAGACGCGGGGCGGCAGCCGCCGCGGAGCGGTGCGCGCCGCGGCGGGGGCGCGGGCGCGATGGGTATTTCACGTCCGCGGGCGCGTCGTGATACAGTTGTGGGAAATCGATGGAAAATAATAATCAGACTGCGGAGACCTCCGCGCTCGAGGGCACGACAGAGGCGGGCGCGCCGGATCAGAAAGCTCCGAACGATAAGGAGCTGGCGCAGAAGGCGGGCGCGGGCGACGCCGACGCCTTCGAGCATCTCTACCGGCGCCACTTCCGCCGGGTCTACGCGCTCTGCCTGAGGATGCTCGGCGACCCGACGCTCGCCGAAGATTTGACGCAGGAGACGTTCGTCAACCTCTTCAACAAGATCGGCTCTTTCCGCGGCGAGAGCGCCTTCACCACGTGGCTGCACCGCATGACGGTCAACCAGGTGCTGATGTTCTTCCGCAAGGCGAGCACGCGGCAGGAGCTGACGACCGACGAGGGCGAGACCCCCGTCCAGATCGTGCGCGGCACGGAAGACCCGAACGCGATGCCGGTCGTCGACCGCATCGCGCTCCAGCGAGCGATCCGCCAACTGCCGCCCGGCTACCGCACGGTCTTCGTCCTCCACGACGTCGAGGGCTACGACCACGACGAGATCGCGCGCATCCTCGAAGTCTCCGAGGGCACGTCGAAATCGCAGCTCCACAAGGCTCGCCTGAAATTACGCACGCTGCTCAGGCAACAGTCTGTGCCCGCGTAGCCTCTAACTGCGGTAGAACTGAAGCCCCCTCGGGGCTCATCCTTCACGGTTTGGAGCAGAATACATGGACTGTGCGGAATACCTGTCGCTTTTAAGCGACTACCGCGACGGCTCGCTCGACGACGGCAACCGCTCGCGCGTCAGCCAGCACCTGGACGGCTGCCCGCCCTGCAAGTGCGTCTTCACCGACATCGAGACCATCGTCACGACGGCGAGCGGGTTCCGCGCGGAGGACGGCATCAGTTACCCGGACGAAGAAACGTTCTGGCAGCGCATCACGGTCACGGCGCGCACCATCCACTGATCCGACACTCCGCCCGATGTCTCGACGGGAGCGAACCCCGCCCCCGCGCCTAACTCTTAAAAAAACTTTTCCGCCAACACTCCCCACGGTGCGATCCATCCGCGCCGCCGCCGCGCATTCGAGAAAATAACAGACCGCCCGAGCCCGTGCGGAGGCGCGCGCGTTCCGTCGGCGAGTCGGAACCGCCTGCTGCAAGCGGGCGGGTCTGCCGATTGTTAGATTGCGGAATGCGGAATGCGGATTGAAGAGCACTCAAGCCCTCTGCTGGAAATCCGCAATCCGGAATCCGCATTCCGCAATCTCGTCACCCGCCCGCTACCGCAGGCGGTTCCGACCTGTCTCTCACGGCGACGCTCAGCCCGTCGAGCACGAACTCGGTGACGCGCCGCTCCTCGCTCGCGTGGCAGGTGATGAAGTTCTGAAACTCGGAGGCGCGGCTCGTCACGGTCGCCTCGTAAATTCTTCCTTCCGCCAAAGCGGCGAACCTCACGCGCCACGTCAGCGCGCCCGCGCGCTCGCGCCCGGCGAATCGCAGTTCGTCCAGCCCGACGAGCCCCGTCTCCGCGCGCACGAAATACTCGCCAGCCTGCACGGGGTGCGAGAAGCAGGCGCGCCCGCGGAAGTTCTCCAACACGATCTGTCGCGCTTGCCGTGCGTGCAGACCAGCAGGAGCGGCTCGCGCGTCACCTCACCGCCTCCCGCCGAGTCGCCCGCCGCTACGCCCGCGACGTTTAAGTCGAGCAGGTCTTTATAGTCGGTCAGCCTGAGGCGCACGGCGTAGGGGTTGCGCGCGCGGCTGCGGACGACGAAGAAGTTGAAGTCTGCGCGGCAGACCGAGTCCTGCTTGACGAAGAGGAGGCGCGAGCGCGGGATCGTCTTCAGGAGCGCGGCGAGGTGCTCTTTGATCGCGGGGGAGAGCGCGCTCGACTCCATCGCGCGCGAGCCCCACGCGAAGGGGTACTCGACGAGCAGCCAGACCTCGCCCGTCGAAGCCGTGCCGAAGACACGCTCGCCGGAGCGCGCCGACAGCTCCGAGCAGTAGAAGAGTGATTGCGTCATCGCGTGCGGTTACTCGTCAACGATAGCGACGAGCCCGTGCAGGATCAACTCGCCGACGAAGGTCCGGACAGTACTTTCTTCAAGCCCGCCGCCGGCCGCCGCGGCGCACAACTCCGCGACGCGGCACTCGCGCCGCTCGTCGAGCGCCCGCAGGACTGTCAGCGCGCGCGCGTCGAAGCGCCAGCGCTTCTTGTTACACGAAAAAGATAGCTCGTCGCCACTCACTTCGAAGTCGAGCGGGCGCGGCGCGTTCAGCCGCACGAGCGCCCCCGCCGCGGGAAGCGAGAGCCGCGTCGTCGCCGAGTGCGGGAGGCTGAGGCGCGGGCGCGGCTCCGCGTTCGCGTCCTGCTCGCGGAAGAATTCGATGAGAGTGTCGCTGTCGAAGCGTGCGGAGAGTTCTTCGCGCAGTCGTTCGACGTGCGCGGCTTGCTCTGTGGGAGAAGCGTCGCGGGGCAAGTCTCGCCTGAAAGTCTCGCTCGCGCGCAAGTTCTCGGAGAGCCAGCGGAGGAGATCGAGCCCGGTGCGCTTGTGGACGCCGACGGTGAGGTGGAGCGTCGGCTCGTCCAAGGGGAAGGCGACGTGCCACCAGCCGCGCGGGATGTAGAGCAGGTCGCCGTCTTCGAGCGTGTCCTCCCAGAGCGGATCGCGGGTCGGCTTCGGCGCGGGCTCGACGTCGTTCGCGACGGGCGAGGGGCGCGTCTCGCCGTAGACGCGCCAGCGCTTCCTGCCCGCGACCTGGAGGATGAAAACGTCGTGGTCGTCCCAGTGGAGATCGAAGCCGCGCGACGTGCGCCAGCCCGCGTAGAGGTTGATCTGGACGCGCTCGCGAAAAGCGAGTTCGAGCGACTCGGCGAGGGCGGTCAGCGGCGCGTGCAGCTCTTCGACGGCGTCGAGGACGAGCGTCGCGCCGTCACGCAGTTGACTGTTCAAGTC
>JAIVJC010000025.1 GCA_020200235.1 Acidobacteriota bacterium
CTCCTCTACGCGGTCGGCTACGTCTTCGGCGACATGACGACGGCGGCGACCGCCGCGGGCGCCGAGACGAACCGCTGGCTCACGGACGCGGCGATCCTCCCGCTCGTCCTGATCCCGCTGACGTTCGGGAACTCGGTCGTGCGCTACCGCCTGATGGACGTGGACATCGTCGTCCGCAGAGCCGCCGTCTACGCGCTCACCACGGTCTTCCTCGCGCTGATGATCGGCACGGTCGTCTACGTCGCCGGTCTCTACGCCTTCGGCGGCGAGCTCTCGACCGGCGCGATCACGCTGCGCGTCATCGTCGCCGTGCTCGCGATGTCGATCATCGTGATGACCGCCGCGCCCGTGAAGCATTTCCTGCAGGAGCGTGTGGATCGGCTCTTCTACGGCGAGCGCTACGATCTGCGCCACAGCCTGCTCGACTTCGGTCGCACGCTCTCGGCGACGACCGCGCTCGAGCCGCTCCTGGACGCGCTCATCAGCCGCCTGCACGAGGTGCTGGGCGTGGCGCGCGTCGCGATCTTCGTCGAGGACAGTGCGTCGCCGGGCGGCTACCGCGTGGCGCGCTCCGTCGGCTTGTCGAACGAGCTGATCGTGCCGCAGGACTTCCGCGAGATGATCCGCACGCGCTCGGCGGCGGCGAGGATCGTGCGCGCCGACGACATCGATCTCGCGTTCGAGACTTCCGGCTTCGTCCGCCGCGCGCTCCACTACTACGTGCCGTGCGTCGTGCGCAGCCGCATGGTCGCCGTCATCGGGCTCGGGCGCTCGACGGGCGGCGCGCTGCTCTCCTCGGAAGATTTGGAAATCCTGCGCACCGTCTCCGGCTACGTCGCGGTCGCGATCGAGAACAGTCTGCTCTACCAGGAGCAGGCGGAGCGCGCCGCGGAGCTGGAGATGCTGAAGGAGTTCAACGAGTCCATCGTCGAGTCGATCAACGTCGGGCTGCTGGCGGTGGACACGGAGGGGCGCGTCACGGGCTGCAACTCGTCGCTCGAAGGGCTGATGTGGGTGGCGCGCGACGAGGCGCTCGGCAGCCGCGTCGAGGAGCTCTTCGCCGAGGACTTCGCCGAGACGCTCGAACAGGTGTTGGGCGACGCGGGCTGGCAGCTCTCGGAGCTGCGCCACATCTACAAGCTGCACACGGCGACCCGCACCGGGCGACCGCTCGTCCTCAACATCGCCATCGCGCCGCTGCGGCGCGCCGAGTCGGGCGAGCACAAGGGCGCGCTCGTCGTCCTGGAAGACGTGACGGCGCGCGTCAGATTAGAAGAGCAGTTGCAGCAGAGAGAGAAGCTGTCGTCCATCGGACTCCTCGCGGCGGGCGTCGCGCACGAGATCAACACGCCGCTCACAGGCGTCTCGTCCTACACGCAGATGCTCTTGGGGATGTTCGCCGAGCACGATCCGAAACACAAGCTGTTGGAGAAGATTCACCGGCAGACCGAGCGCGCCACGGGGATCGTCAACAACCTGCTGAACTTCTCGCGCACGGGCTCGGTCACGGAGTTCGGCGAGGTGGACTTGAACCACGTGCTCGACGACACGCTGCAACTCCTGGAGCCCCAGTTGCGCCAGTCGCAGGTCGAGATGGTGCGCGAGTACGAGGCGGGGCTGCCGCGCGTCTACGCGAACGCGGGCAAGCTCCAGCAGGTCTTCACCAACCTCCTGCTGAACGCGCGCGACGCGCTGCCGGCGGGCGGGCTCATCACGCTTACGACCGCGAGCGACGACGACACGGTCACCGTCCACGTCGCGGACACCGGGATCGGCATCGCGCCCGAGAACGTCGCGCGCATCTACGATCCGTTCTTCACGACGAAGGGCGTCGGTCGCGGCACGGGGCTCGGGCTCGCGGTCTCCTACGGCATCGTGCAGGAGCACTCCGGCCACATCGCCGTCGAGAGCGCGCCGGGGCGTGGGACGACCTTCCGCATCACGCTCCCCACCGCGCAGGGTCGCGCGCGCCTGCAAGCCGCGGGCGACTGAAGCGCTCCTCCCGCTTCACGAACGCGAAAGCTTGGAGATGAAAATTTAGCCGCCGGACGCGGGCGCCCGCGTCCGGCGGCTTCATGTTTTATCGCCTTCCTACTTTTTAGCGTCCAGCGAATCGAGCAGGAGCCAGAAGTAGGGCAGCACTTCCGTGTAGAGCCTCCCCGTCCGACCCCACATGCGGTTGCGGTGATCGCCGTTGTACTCCTCGAAGGTGAAGGGCACTCGCAGCTCCGTCAGCTTGTGCGCGAGGGCGCGCGCGGTCGGCGGGATGTGCGTGAACTCGTCCTCCCAGCCGGTGTCGAAGCGAAAGCCCCGCAGCTTCGTCAGGTTCTCCCTGTAGCGCGCGGCCATGTTGAGCGGGAAGTTCTCCTCCCACTTCGAGAAGGCGGGCTCGTTGGGCACGAGTTTCCCGCCGACCTCTTTGAAAGGCAGATCGGCGTAGAAGGGCGGTCGGTCGGGCGCGGGCGAGAAGGCTTGCGCGAGGCAGAGCGCGCCGACGGTGTAGATGCCGCCGCGGTAGACCTCTTCGAGAGTCGTCATCCGGAAGAGCTTCGCGAACGCGGGGTTCTCGATCGACAGGTCGGCGCCCCAGCCGAGCACCGCCGGGTTCATCCCGTAGGCGACGCTGAAAACGTCCGGGCGACGCATGCCGAGGCGGAGCGCGCCGTGCCCGCCCATCGAGTGACCGGCGACGCCGCGGCTCTCGGCGCGGGCGAGCGTGCGAAATTTTTTGTCGATATAGCCGACCAGGTCTTGCGACGTGAAGTCTTCCCAGTTACCCGTCGCCGAGGAGTTCGTGTAGAAGCTCCCCATCATCTTCGTGCGCTCGTCGGGCACGACGACGATCATCTCGCCGAAGCGGCCCTCGGCGATCCCGCGATCCATCAGACCCTGCACCGTGCCCCACGCCGCCGTGTTGCCCTTCCACGCGGAGGTGAACTCCTCGTCCGTGTCGCCGATGCCGTGCAGCAGGTAGACGACCGGGTAGCGCTTCGTCGTCGCCGTGTCATAACTCGGCGGCAGGTAGACGGAGACGCGGCGGTCGGTTGACTCGCCCGTCGCGTTGCGCTCCAGCGACGCCCCGTGGACGGTCTCGCGGACGAGCCGCCCGGCTTGAGCGAGCGCGGGCGTGACGAAGAACAGGGTTAAGAGTAAGAGCCCGGCGAGGCGCGCGGCGTCGCGCGCGCGGGAGTTTCGGCGGTTCGGATTTGTCATGCTCGCTTCCTTTGAGTCGGTCGGGGCGAGGACTTCTCAGGCGCGGGCGTGGGAGTTCGTCGTGCGGGAGATCAAGCCCCGTGCCAGCGCGCGCGTAAACGACGGAGACCGTAAACGCAGCCTTCCGTGGGAGAGACGCGCGGGGCGCCGCAAACGTCTACCGCCGATTCCGGGAACGACGGTTCGCGCTGACGGGAATGATCGGAGGCTGCGCCGGGTTGGACGCGCGCAGGTAACGACGCGCGTGCGCGCGCCGTTAACAACACTCCGGGGCGGCGCGCGGCGCGAGCGGCGCACTTCAGTCTTTTTCTTTCCCGCGCTTGGTGCTAAGCTCTCGGCGCTTTAACCGAACAACTCATGCGGCGGGTTAAACGATCATGTCTCACGGCGGCGGACTTGTATTGAGGGGCGGGCGCGTCCTCGCGCTCGCGCGTCCTGCGTTTCTCGCTCTGGCTTTGGCGGCGGCGTGCGCCTCGACGCGTGCCGCCGTGCGCGCGGACGACGGCGGCGGCGCGAACATGAGCGACGCCGCGCCGCGGTGGCTCGTGGTGCAGTTGCGCTCGTTCGTGCCGGGGGCGGCGGGGCGCGTGGTCGTCGAGCCGAACGCCTCGGGCGGGGTGGTGCGGCTGCGCGCGACGCGACTGCCCGCGCCGTCCACGGTCACGCCGGGCGCGCGCGCCTTCGTCGTGTGGGCGACGGGCGGCGAGGTCAGGCGTCTCGGCGAGCTGCGGCGCGACGCGCGCGGCAACGCGTCGATCGAATTCAGCCACCCCGCGGGGTTCGCGAGCTACAGCCTGCTCGTCACGGCGGAGGAGGGCGCGCAGCCCGAACACCCCGCCGGCGCGTTCGTCTTCTCCACGCGCGCGGGCGAGGTCTCCCCGCTCTACCCCGTGCGGCGCGAAGAGGCGCGGACGACGACGACGACGACAACGCCGCCGCCGCGCGCCGCAGCCGTCCGCGAGAGAACCGTGACGGGCACGCCGAGAGAGTCGCCCGCGCCGAAGCCGACTCCCGCGACCCCGGCGGTTAAACTTGCGCCGCCCGTGAGGAGCGTCGCGTCCGCGCGCCCGCCGGCGACGCCTCGCGCCCCGTCTCCCGTGACGGCCGCGAGCGCGGCAGAGTTCTACGAGAGCATCAACTCGGCGGTCGAAGACCCTTCAGCCGCGCGCACGCTCACGCTGGCGGGCGAGGGCAGGGCGCGGCGCGGCGGGGGCGAGGCGCGCGTCGCCACGCGCGCCGGCACGGCGTACGTGCGCGTGCGCTTCCGCCGCGTGCCGCCGCCCGCGCGCTACGGCGTGCGCAAGTACGTGATGTGGGCTGAGACGCAGGACGAGGGCACGCTCTTCCTGCGCGCGCTCCCCGCGACGCGCCTCAACCGCCGCACGGTCTACGCCCGGCGACCCAACTTCCCCTCGAACGACTTCCAACTCGCCGTCACAGCCGAGCGCAGCTACCCACGCCCCCGCCCGCGCGGTCGCCGCGTCTTAACGACCGTCAATCGTTAAAGACCGTGAACCGTGACGGGTGACAGGTGACAGGTGGAAACCTGTTCTGACCTGTCACCCGTCACGGTTCACGGTTCACGGTCTTGTCCGCTTGTCACTTGTCACCCGCCGCTGTTTAATTAGCGCATGGCGAAGAAGGGCTCGATCCTCGTCGTGGACGACGAGGAGATCATGCGCGACGTCTTGGAGACGCTGCTCTCGGCGGAAGGCTACCGCGTCGATCTGGCGCGCACCGGCGAGGAGGGCTTGGAGTATTACGGGCGCAAGCCCTACGACGTGGTGCTGCTCGACGTTTCGATGCCGGGCATGGGCGGGCTTCGCGCGCTCGAAGAGATTCTGAAGGCGGACGCCGAGGCGGTCGTCCTGATGGTGACGGCTTACGCCACGTTCGACACGGCGATCGCCGCGTGGGAGCGCGGCGCCGCCGGGTGCATCCGCAAGCCCTTCCAGAACGAGCTGATCCTGGAGCGCGTCGCCAACGGCATCAAGCGGCGGCGCAAGGAAGAGGAGCGGCAGACGCTGCGGCGCGCTCTCTCGCGCAACGCCGACCGCGGCGGCATCGTCGGTCGCTCCGAGAGGATGCAGTCGGTCTTCCGCCTCGTCGATCAGGTCGCGCCCGCGCGCTCCACCGTCCTCATCACCGGCGAGAGCGGCACAGGCAAGGAGCTGGTCGCGCGCGCCATCCACGAGCAGAGCCCGCGCGCGCAAAAACCGTTCGTCACGGTCAACTCTTCCAACATCCCTTCGGAGCTTCTCGAGTCGGAGCTGTTCGGGCACACGCGCGGCGCGTTCACCGGCGCGGTCGCGGCGAAGAAGGGGCTCTTCGAAGTCGCCGACGGCGGCTCGATCTTCCTTGACGAGATCGGCGACCTCCCGCCGGAGACGCAGGCGCGTCTGCTGCGCGTGTTGCAGGAGAGGGAGTTCACGCCGCTCGGCGACACGGTCCCGCGCCGCGTGGACGTGCGCATCATCGCGGCGACGAACGTCGATCTCAAGGAGGCGGTGCGGCAGGGCGCGTTCCGCGAAGACCTCTACTACCGGCTCGCCGTCGTCCCCATCGAGCTGCCGCCTCTGAGGGAGCGCAGGGAGGACGTGATCGCGCTCGCGCAACACTTCATACGCAAGTACGCGGAGGAGAACGGGCGCGAGGTCTCGGAGGCGGTCGCGCCCGAAGTCCTCGCGCTCCTGGAAGCCTACACGTGGCCCGGCAACGTGCGCGAGCTGGAGAACGTCATCGAGCGCGCGGTCGTCATCGCGCCGGGCACGGAGATCACGCGCGAGTGCCTGCCCACCGAGATCGCCGACCCGCGCCACTCCATCGGCGCGGCGACGAGCGCGGGCGCGGGCGCGATCGACGTCTCACGCGGCATCGACTTCTACGACGAGGTGCGCCGCTTCGAGGTGGACATCATCCGCCGCGCCCTGGAGCAGACCGGCGGGCACCAGTAATCGACACGGAAGTCTCGCGGCGGCGCGGGGCGTTTGCGCTTCGTCGTGCACGAGCACCACGCGAGTCGTCTGCACTTCGACTTCAGGCTCGAAGCGGCGGGCGTGTTGAAGTCCTGGGCGGTGCCGAAGGGACCGTCGCTCGATCCGAATGATAAGCGGCTCGCCGTCGAGGTCGAGGATCACTCGCTCTCATACGGCGGCTTCGAGGGCACGATCTCGGAGGGGCGCTACGGCGCGGGCGAGGTCAGAATCTGGGACGAGGGCACGTACGAGCCGGAGGGCGACGCCGTCGCGCGGATCAGGGAGGGTAAGCTCACGTTCCGGCTGTCGGGCGGGAAACTGCGCGGCGCGTTCAGCCTCGTCAGGATGGACAGGGGCGAGGGTCAGTGGCTGCTCATCAAAGCGAGGGACGAGTTCGCCGAAGCGGGCTGGGAGTTGAAGACTATCCTGGAGCCGCGCGCCGCGAAGAGAAGCGGCGGTAAGGAGTCCGCCGCCAGGAAGTCTGCCGCCAGGAAGCCCGCCGCGGAGAAGAGGGCGCGCGAAGGTTAAGCCCGAAGACGTGCGACTCTGGACCGTTCACCCGCGCTACCTCGACACCAAGGGCTTGCTCGCCGCGTGGCGCGAGGGGCTGCTCGCGCAGAAGGTCTTGAAGGGCGAGACGCGCGGCTACCGCAACCACCCGCAGCTCGCGCGCTTCAAGGCGGAAGTTGACCCGGTCGGCGCGATCGCCCTCTACCTGCGCTCGCTCCACGAAGAGGCGACCGCGCGGGGCTACAACTTCGACGTGGGCAAGATCGAGCCGCGCGACTTCGTCGGCAAGCTGCGCTCGACGCGCGGTCAGCTCCTCTACGAGTGGGCACACCTGAAGTCCAAGCTGTGGCTGCGCGACGAGCGCAGGCACGACGAGCTTAAAAACGTCGAAGAGCCCGATCCTCATCTGCTCTTCGAGATCGTCGAGGGCGGCGTGGAAGAGTGGGAAGTCGTCGGAGTGAAGCGTTAGCCGCTGCCACTCATTAGACCTCTTACAAAAGTGGCGCCGGTCAGAACCGCCTGCCGCAAGCGGGCGGGTGCTGTTGTCGGAACCGCCTGCGGTAGCGGGCGGGTATGTGCGCCGTAAGAGACCCGCCCGCTACCGCAGGCGGTTCTGACAAAGCCGGCGACTTTTCGAATGTTCGAGGACGGAGGCGCTGATGGAAACACCCGACACGCTGCTGCTGAGCCGGAGCGACGTGAGCGCGCTGCTCACGCTCGACGAGTGCATCCCGGCGGTCGAGGAAGCCTTCAGGCTGCACGCCGAGGGCAAGAGCCTGCCGCCGGGCGTCCTCGGCGTCCACGCGCGCGGCGGCGGCAATCGTCTACGAGAAGGCCGTCTCGTCGAACCGCGGCTCAAGGTTCGCCTTCGCGGGGTGATCGCTTTATGAAGTTCAATACTCACAAGGCTCTCGTAAGATTCGTGATAGCCGTGACCCTCTGGTGCGGGGCTTTGACCACGATGGCGCAGAACAACCCGAGCGTTGACGACAGCCGCGAGAATAAAGTCGAGCGCGAGAGGCTGGCGCGGCTTGAGAACGAACTCGAAACGCTGCGCGACGCGCTGAAGATTCCGGGCATGTCGGCGGCGGTCGCGAGGGGCGGGCGCGTGGTGTGGTCGAAGGGCTACGGCCTCGCCGACCGCGAGCGGCGCGTGGCGGCGACGCCGGACACGCCTTACGTCATCGCCTCGCTGACCAAGCCCTTCGCCTCCGCGCTCCTCATGCAGCTCGTCGAGCAGGGGCGCGTGCGGCTGGACGATCCCGCGTCGAAATACTCCGCGCGCTTCACGGGCGACGCGATCCAAGTCCGCCACCTCCTCACGCACACCTCCGAGGGCACGCCCGGCGAGAAGTATCGCTACAACGGCTCGCGCTTCGCCGCGCTGACCGAAGTGATCGCGAAGGCTTCGGGCAAGACGTTCCGCCAGCTGCTGGTCGCGAACATCCTCGAGAAGCTCGGCATGACGGAGAGCGTGCCGGGTCACGAAGTGCCCGACAAACGGGAAGCGATCTCAGCCGCCCTCGGCGCGCAGACCGTGAGCCGCTACCTTCAAGTGTTGGAGCGACTGGCGAAGCCCTACGTGCTCTACCGGCCCGACCGCGTCAGTCTTTCGGAATACCCCCCGAGACAACTCAGCGCGGCGGCTGGTCTGATCTCGACCGTCACCGATCTGGCGAAGTTCTACGACGCGAGCGATCGCAACGCCCTGCTGAAGCCGGAGACGCAAGCTCTGGTCTTCACCCCGGCGGTCTCGACCGACGGCAAGACGCTCCCCTACGGGCTCGGCTGGTTCGTGGAGACTCGCGGCGGCGTGAAACTCCACTGGCACTACGGCTACTGGCCCAACTCCTTCTCGTCGCTCGTCGTGAAAGTTCCCGAGCGCGGGCTGACCTTCATCCTGCTCGCCAACAGCGACGCGCTCAGCGCACCCTTCGACGGTCTGGGCGGGGGCGACGTGAGAGGCTCCGCCTTCGCGTCCGCCTTCCTGCGCACCTTCGTCTCCGAAGACGACTACCGGCGCTCGCTGCCAGCGCCCGACTGGCGGCTCGGGCGGAAAGAGTTCGAGAGTGAGGTCTCGCGCCTGAAGAAGAGCGCGGGCGGCTACAAGTACGACGAAGAGTCAGCCGCGCACGAAGCGATCCGCAAGTGGCTCGCGGGTCGCCCCGCGGAGCCCGTCGTGGCTAAAGTCGATCCGCGCGTGTTCGACGACTACACGGGCCAGTACAGTCTGCCGCCGCTCGCCGTGATCAACATCAAGAGGGACGGCGACCGGCTCATGGGCGAGATCGTCGGTCAGGGCACGGCGCAACTGCTCCCCGAATCCGAGACCTCTTTCTTCCTCAAAGAGCTGGACACCCGCATCACCTTCGTCAAAGACGCGAACGGCAAGGTCACGCACATGGACGTCCAGCTCAACGGTCAGAAGATGCAGGCGAAGAAAGTTAAATGACCGACACGCACGACGACGCCGCTACCACCACCCCAGCAACTTCCACCACGCGAAGCCGACGAGCATCTAATATTGTCGCAAGCGTGACCGTTATTACCGGAGGTAGAGTGAGGAGGTAAAATAATTCTGCTTGCGGAATAATTTACTTCTTGTTATAAGTGGGTAATGGCATTGCTGACGACGAAGGAAGCAGCAGAACGACTAGGGGTAACACCGCGCCGCGTGACCGCGATGATTCAAGCCGAGCAGTTGCCCGCAGAGAAGTTTGGGCGCGACTACTTAATTCAAGAGCGGGATTTGAAGCAAGTCGCAGATCGCAAGGTGGGGCGCCCACGCAAGAATGGAAAGGAACAATGAGGGCTAAGACTAGGCCAATTGAAACGCTGCCTGAGCTAGCCTTTGATTATACGCACGGAATCATCGGCCAATCGCTCATCATTCACGCGGATTGTCTCGAATGGCTAAGTCGCGTTCCCGAAAACACGCTCCACGCCATCGTTACCGATCCGCCATACGGTGTGAAGGAGTATGACTTTGAGCAGATAGAAAAACGCGCGAACGGTAATGGCGGCATTTGGCGCATCCCGCCATCATTCGACGGCCACACGCGACAGCCGCTACCGCGATTCACTGCTCTCAACTCTAAGGAGCGAGCGCAGATCAGGAACTTCTTCATCGAATGGTCTAAGGTGGCAATGCACGCACTGCGACCCGGCGGCCACGTGTTCATCGCGAGCAACGCTTTTCTCTCGCAGCTAGTCTTCGCCGCGCTCGTCGATGGCGGGCTAGAGTTCCGCGGCGAGTTGATCCGCTTCGTGCGCACGTTTCGCGGCGGCGACCGCCCGAAGAACGCTGAGGGCGAGTTCCCGGACGTGTCCAGTCTGCCCCGTTCGGCCTATGAGCCTTGGGGCATCTTGCGAAAGCCTATTCCGAAGGGCATGAAAGTGAGTGACTGCCTGCGCGAGTTCCAGACGGGCGGGTTACGTCGCACGCCCGACGATAGACCTTTCACCGACATCATCCCCAGCGGGCGCACTCCCCGGTGCGAAAAAAAGATCGCAGATCACCCCACGCTCAAGCCGCAGGCGTTCATGCGCCAACTCGTTCATGCCGTACTTCCGCTCGGCGTCGGCGTCGTCGCAGACCCCTTTATGGGCGGGGGCTCGACAATCGCGGCGGCCGAGGCGATAGGCATCGCATCCGTCGGCGTCGAACGCTACATGGGTTACTACGAACTGAGCCGCCAAGCTATCCCGAAACTTGCTGCTATTCAGACGCCGGAGGAGGAACAGCCTGAAGAGACTCTTCTTCCGTTCGCGTGAGGTCGGGCGCTTTATAAATCCAGTTCGCCATCATCTTTTCATACCCCGACCTCGTAACGCTAGCAGTAATGGTCGCCGGCTCTTTTCCGATCTCCCCGCGAATAGCCAGTCTCCTCTCGTAATGCGCGCGCCGACGACCATCACGAACTTGAACGGTCGTGGCGCAACGCCTTTTACGCTGTCCGAAGGGCGGCTGCTGTCAAAGACGAAGACCATAAGCCAAGCGTCTTCGGGGTTATGACCCTACCATCCTCTCAAGTAACGCGACCCCTTGATTTCGATCCCCTCGTCCGCGTGCTGCACGGCGTCATTCGGGAATCGCCCCTTGGGAATCATGTCGGGATGCCCGTTATGATATTGATTCTTAGCCAGCGTATGGCAGTGCTTCGGGATGCTGGAAGACATGAACTCGCCGACGATGCTGCTGAAGTTCGCGGGCATCAACATTGATTCGAGCCGTTCGATCTCCCTTGAATGAAGTTGAAGGTTAATGAAGCCCAGGAAGCTCGTAAAATCGCTCATCGCACCATGAATATGCTCTACACTTAGCCCGTAAGGCAGCACCGTTCCAGGGTTGAAGCCTTCGGCGTGTACGAGGTGCGGCGTACACGCTGTGAGTTCGAGATTGTCACTCATTACAAAAGTTTATCGATTGACCGGATGAAAACAAAATAAAACTTTCACCACCACCCCAGCAACTTCCACCAGGCGAAGCCGACTATCGTCCAGATCAGTATGTTCGGGACGGAGGCGACGAGGCCGAGCCACCACCACGTGCGCTGTTTGACGTAGCCCGCGCCGAACCAGATGGGCGCGGGCGTGGTGCCGTAGTGCGTGAGCGAGGCGTCGAGGTTGGAGAAGTAGGCGAGCGAGAGCACGGCGAGCGCGGGCGGCGCGCCCGCCGCGATGGTGACGACGAGGAAGGGCGTGTACATGGCGGTCGCGTGCGCCGTGATCGAGGCGAAGCCGTAGTGCGCGTAGAAATAGATCAGCAGGAGCACGGCGAGCGCCGCGCCCCACTGCCAACCCGCCGTGAAGCCCGCCGCCGATTCGGCGAAGCGCTTCGTCAAGCCCGTCTCGCCCAGAGCTTCCGCCATCCGCACCAGCCCGCCGTACCAGATGAAGACGTCCCACGCGCCGCGCTCCGCGAGCACGTCCTCCCACTCCAGCACGCGGCTCACCAGGAGCACGGCGATGCCGACCATCGCGACGACCGCGTAGTGCAGACCGCGCACGTAGTTGAGCGCGGCGAGGCCGGTCGCGGGCAGAGCCGGAGCCATCCACAGCAGCGCGACTAAGACGAAGACCGCTAGCATGACGCGCTCGCCGCGCGAAGTCTTCCCCATCTGGCGCAGCTCGGCGGCGGCGAACTCTGCCGCCGCGGGCGTGCGCTTGATTTCGGGCGGGAAGAGTTTGTAGATGAGCGGCGGGACGACGGCGAGCGAGAGCAGGCCGGGCACGATCGCTGCGATCATCCAGCGCGCGTAGGTCAGTTCAATCCCCGTCACCTCTTTAGCGAACTTCGCGATCAGGATGTTCGAGGCTTGACCCGTGAGGAACATCGCGCAGATGATGACCTCGCTCTGGTAGAGCGCGACGGTGAGGAACGCGCCCAGCCGACGAGCGGTCTTGCCCGGCCGCGAGTCGTAGGTCTCTGAGATGGACATCGCGACGGGGAAGATGATGCCGCCGGAGCGCGCGCCGACCGAGGGGATGAGCGTGGCGAGCAGTGTGTCGGTCGCGACGAGCGCGTAGGTCAGCCCCAGCGTGCGGCGACCGATGGCGCGCACGAAGAGGAGCGCGATGCGCCTCCCCAGGCCCGTCTTGATCATCCCGCGCGAGATGAAGAACGCCGCGAGCACGAGCCACACGATCGGGTCGGCGTAGCCGCGCAGCGCCTCGCCCGGCGTCATCACGCCCGCCAGCATGATCGCCGTCACGCCGAGCAGGACGACCGCACCCGACGCCACCGGGCGCACGATCGATCCGACGATCGTCGCCGCGAAGATCGCCAGGAGCCGCCAGGACTGCGGCGTGACGCCGGCGGGCACCGGCACGAGCAGCACGCCGAGGGCGGAGGCGAAGACCGCCGCCCACTTCAGGAGGCGCGTGCGCGTCGATTCTTCCTCGATCTCCTGAAGGACGTGCGCGCCGCCGTCGGGCTCCTGCTCGACGGCAACGTCTGAGGGCGACGGCAGCTTGTCGATTTCCATCTGATCGGAAGGCGGCGAATAAGTTTTTGTTGACGGCAGAGCGTGGCGCTTCGGCGCCGTGGATGCTAACACGCCGCGCCGCGCAAATCACCAGCACACGACGGGCGAAACTCCATGAACCTGGCTGTCAAGTTGAGCCTCGCGGCGTCGGGCGCGTTCCTGCTCGCGGGGATGCTGCTCGGCGTCGTCAAATACCGGCGCATCATGGCGAGTGAGGCGCACCGCGCGCCCGTCTACATCGACATCGCGCACCGCGCCGCGTTCCTCTACAGCTTCGCCGCGCTCGTCATCGCGCGGCTGCTCGAATTCAGCCCGTACTCACTCAAGGTGCAGCTCGCCGCCGCCGGCGTGCCCATCCTCTTCTTCGCCATGACCATCGTGGGCTACTCGACGCACGGCTTTCGCGACGACACCGAGAACATGTTCGCCGAGCGCAACTTCGTCACCACCTGGTTCATGTACGCCCTCATCGCGGGCGAGATCGGCGGCATGATCGTCGTCCTCTGGGGCTTCGTCTCGACACAGCTAATAAAATGATGAAGTATGAACGATGAACGATGAAGTGAAGACGACCTGTCCTTACTTCATCGTTCATCGTTCATACTTCATACTTTCAAACATGGAGCGCATCGTCTTTCTCGAACGCAGCTCGGTGGGGGCGGAGGTTCGCCGCCCGGCGTTCGCGCACGAGTGGAGAGAGTACGCGGAGTCTGGGCAGGAGCAGGCGGTCGAGCGCCTGGAGGGCGCGACGGTCGCGATCATGAACAAGATCGCGCTCGGCGAGGCGGAGCTGTCGCAGCTGCCCGCGCTCAAACTGATCGCCGTCGCCGCGACCGGCACGGACAGGATCGATCTCGCGTCGTGCGCGCGCCGCCGGATCAGCGTCACGAACGTGCGCGGCTACGCGGCGACCTCGGTCTCCGAGCACGTGCTGATGCTCGTCCTCGCGCTGCGGCGCAACCTCGCCGGCTACCGCGGGGACGTGCGGCGGGGCTTGTGGCAGCAGAGCAAGCAGTTCTGCCTGCTCACGCACGAGATTCAGGACATTCGCGCCGGCGTGCTCGGCGTCGTCGGCTACGGCGCACTCGGTCGCGCGACCGCCGACTTAGCGCGCGCCTTCGGGATGCGCGTGCTGGTCGGCGAGCACAAGGGTGCGGCAGAAGTTCGTGAGGGGCGCGTCCCATTCGAGGAGTTGCTGCGCGAGAGCGACGTGGTGACGCTGCACGCGCCGCTCAGAGAGGAGACGCACCGATTGATCGGAGCGCGCGAGTTGGAGTTGATGAAGCCCACGGCGCTCCTCATCAACACGGCCCGCGGTCTGCTGGTCGATGAAGAGGCGCTCGCCGACGCTTTGCGGCGGGGGAGGATCGCGGGCGCGGGCGTGGACGTTCTGAGCAACGAGCCGCCGCGCGAAGGGAATCCGCTGTTGGAGGTGAGCCTGCCGAACCTGATCGTCACGCCGCACGTCGCGTGGGCGAGCAGAGGCGCGATGCAATCGCTCGCCGATCAACTCATCGACAACATAGAGGCGTTCTTCCGCGGCGAGCCAATGAACCTCGTGACGAGTAAACCGTGACAGGTGACAAGCAAGACAGATGTTTTGCTTGTCACTTGTCACTCGTCACTGGTTCTCTGCGGTGTAGAGGCGGAGGATTTCCTGACCCTGGCGCGAGCGCGGGTCGATGGTGCGCAGGTGCTTGCGCCCCTGCATCTCCCAGATCGCTGACACCTGACCGTCCTTCTCGACGGCGTGGTAGGTGATCTCTTCCTGGCTCACCGGCTCGGCTGCCGGCGCGGCTTCCGGGGCGTTCGCCTCCGCGGGGGCATCTGCGGCGCTCGCCTGCCCGCCTTCCGCCTTCGCCTGCGCGCCTTCGGCGAGCGCGGTCTCGTTCTCAGACATGACTATCCCTCTCAACTCTCGGCTTGGAATTTTTTGTCGGACGAAATTCTGGCACAGCCGCGCCGCGCGTGTCCACCCGGACGGCGTGAACCGAACGATGAAGTCGGAACGATGAACGATGAAGTAAGAGCGGTCTGCCTTCACTTCATCGTTCATCGTTCCGACTTCATCGTTTTCAAATCGATCACATCCGCGGATCGATGAGAGCCTTGACGACCTCGCCGGAGGCGACCGCCGCGAGCGCGTCGCCGGCGCGCGCGAGGCTGTAGCGTTCGAGGCGCAGGCGCGACCAGGGCGCGGAGCGCGCGGGGTCTGACATGAGAGCCGCGCCGCGGTAGAAGTGCGAGAAGTCGGAGCCCCAGCAGCCGCGCACGTCCAGGTGCTTCTGGTTCAGATCGAGGTGCGGGTTGAACGCGACCTCTCCGTGATCCGTGTACTGCCCGACGACGACGACCACGCCGGCGTCGCGCGCGTAGCGCATCGCCTCGACGACCGCCGCGGGCGAGCCCGTCGCCTCGATGACCACGTCCGCGCCGCGACCCGCGGTGTTCCCCGAGACCCACGCCGCGCGCGCTTCCGTCGAGTGCGTCTCGACATTTAAAGTCGCCGCCGCGCCGACCGCGCGCGCCGCTTCGAGCCGCGAGTCGGGCGCGCCCGTGCAGATGACTTTCAGCGCGCCGCTCATCAGCGCGAAGGCGATCGCCGAGAGCCCGACGGGACCCGAGCCGAGAACGAGCACGGTCGCGCCGAGCGACACGCCCGCGCGCTCGACGGCGTGCAGCGCCGTGGGCAGCGCGCAGCCGCCCGCCATGAAAAGCTCCGTGTCAACGTCGTCGAGCCGCAGCAGGCGCGTCGCGGGCTTCAGGTAAATCTTCTCCGCCCAGCCGCCCGCTAGGCCGTCTCTGAGCCCGTAGGTGATGCCGTAAACTTTCCGCGCCGGGCAGCGCGTCGTCGATTTCGCGACGAGGCACTGCCAGCAGGCGTTGCACGTGCGGTGCACGTCGAGGAACGTCACGCGGTCGCCCTCTCGGAACGCGCGCCCCTCGACGTCGAGCACGCGGCCGCGAACCTTCTCCAGCCGACCGACCGAGACGTGTCCCGGCACGAGCGGGTAGGGCACGCCCGCGAGCCGCCCCTGCTGCAGGTGCACGTCCGTCCCGCACACCTCGCTCAGCTCGACCGAGAGCAGCGCGGAGTCGCGCTCCAGCTCCGGCTCTTCGACCTCGCGCAGCTCGACCGCGGCGCGCGGTTCGGGGATGACTGCGACTGTAACTTTGTTCTTCATTCGTAACCCAGACGACGTTCGAGCCGTCCCCAGCCGCCGCGAGTAATAAATACATCTTATTCGCGCGTCGTATGTACGCGCGCCATGCACCTGCCGCGTCCGCGACTTCACCCTCGACCCGTCGCCCTAACTCAGACCTGACTTTAGGGGCGCTCCACTCGCTGGCACAACCGTTGCAATCGTCTCATACGAAAATTGTAAGTATTAGGTTACCCCCACCCCGACTGGAGAGTAACCATGGATCCCAGGGTGCAGACCGTCATCTCACTGATGAAGGAGCGGCTTCATCAGGGGTGTTCGGCTAACAGTTTGGCGAGCCACGTCAACCTCTCCCCTTCGCGGCTCCACCAGGTCTTCAAGGTGGAGACCGGGCTGCCGCCTGCCAGGTTCCTGCGCCGTCTCAGGATGGAGCAGTCGCGCGAGCTTCTGGAGACCTCCTACCTCAGCGTCAAAGAGGTGATGGCGAGGGTCGGCGTCGCGGACGGGAGCCACTTCGTGCGCGACTTCAAAAAAACCTTCGGCTGCTCGCCCGCCAAGTACAGGGAGCGCTTCCTCAGCGCGCGCCCCGCGGAAGAGATCGCGCCGGACTCCCACCCCGCGCCCGCGCACGGCGCGTTCCAGATGGTGACGGAAGAATCGGCTAACGAATTGTAGAACTCGCCATCTTGTCGCGCGCGGCGCGCGGCGTTACTCTCACGCTCGAACCACGACCCCCGCAGAACATTTGCTCGGCGCACCGCCTCGGCGGCGCGCGCCGCGTGCTCGCGCGGGCGTCGGCGGGCTAAGGGCCGGCTTGTGCCCGCGAACGGACACGGGCGTTGAAGTTCAGCCGAAGTCCGGTCGGACGTGAGTCCGAACTCCCCTCGTCTCTCCCTGGCGAAACTCTCCCTGGAAAAATTCACCCGGCGTAGTTCACCGCGCCCCGCCGCCCGTGGCGGCGACCGACGTGAACTCAAGCGCCGCCCTTCTCGCGCCGAAGGACGTCAGCCGCGTCCGCCGGCGCGGAGGTGAAGCTGCGCCCTCTTGCCCCCTCGGCAATCAACCGACGGCACGTCCGCGCGGACGCGATCAAACGCTCGACGGGAGCGCGCGCGGGTTTGCCTCGCAGACCGAACAGGTAGTTAAGGAGAACGCGATAATGAAAACCCGACAGTCAGCACTTGCCCTGGTCCTGGGCCTCGTCATGCTTTCACTGACACCGCTCAGCGTCTCCGCCGCCACGCGCGCGGCGGCGCTGAATAACGCCGCGATGCCGGTCGCCACCTACGCCGGCGGGGTCACAGTCCCCGTCGCGGGGACGACCAGCAAGGGCGGCAAATTCACCGGCAACTTCAACATTAAACAGTTCAGCGTCGTCGGCGACAAGATCGTCGCCGTCGGCACGCTCACCGGCACGATCCAGAACTCCGTCGGCAACGTGATCGGCACCGTCCTGAAGACGATCCAGATGATCGTCGCCTTCAAGGGCGCGTCGTGCGACATACTCCACCTGGAGTTAGGACCGCTCGATCTCGATCTGCTCGGGCTGCAGGTGCACCTCGACAAGATCGTCCTCGACATCGACGCCGATCCGAGCGGCGGGCTGCTCGGGCAGCTGCTCTGCGCCGTCGCGAACCTGCTCAACACGGGCGGGCTCCTCGCGGACATCGCAGCCCTGCTCAACCAGATACTGGCTATCCTGTAGCCCGGCGGGCGCGGCTCGATCAATAACACGAGGGGGAGCGACGGCACTCCCCCTCGTGTTATTGATGAACCTCTCTGCCGCTCGTCCTCAATACTCGACCGGGACGGTGATGAGGCACGGCGTGACCGGCGTTGACGACGCCCCAGCCTGCCGAGCTTTCAGGCGTCGCCTTCGGTGCCTCGGGCGGGCGGATTTTCTTTGGCGACGCGGATCAGAAAGCGCAGCGCCTCGTTGACCGACTCGGCGTCGGGGAAGATTTCCGCCACGTCGGGCTCTAAGCGAACCACGCCTCCGAAACTTTTTCGACCGCGACCGAGCTTCCTCACGCGCAAGCCGCGCAGGTCATACTCCGGTCGCAGCTCGTCGCCCGCGTCTGTCTCAACCTTCTTCATAGGCTTCTCGCTCCGTCGGCGTCACTTCTCTCGCACTGATTAGCCGGATCGCATTATCCCGCTCGGCGTAGGAGATAATCAACACGCGCCCGCGGCGCGACTCGCCGACGAGAAGGTAGCGGGGCTCGTCGGCGGAATGATCGGGATCGAAGAAATCGACGTAGAGGGGGTCGTCGAAGACGGTCTGTGCCTCTCCGAAAGAGACGCCGTGCTTCGCGAGGTTAGTCGCCGCCTTTTCATCGTCCCATAGGAATTTCATAGGGGGCGTGTACGGTGTCCGCGCTCACGTCGCGACGGGGCGCAGGGCGAGCGCCACCTCGACGGCGCGCCCGGCGTTGACGACGCCCCAGCCCTGCCGGTCGATCTCGATGCCGGGCAGGCGCTCCGAGGTGTCGATGAGGATGCGCTTGATCTGCTGCGGCGTCAGCTCCGGGTTCGCCTCGAGCATGCAGGCGGCGATGGACGAGACGATGGGCGCGGAGAAAGAGGTGCCGTCCACGTACTTGTAGCTCTCGCTGATCACGTCCGCCTCGTGCAGCTTGATCGAGATGAGGTGGCGCAAAAGTGGGACGGGCAGATCGAGCGAGCCCGTCAGGTCTCGGTCCACGTCCGAGTGCGCCTCGATCATCGGCTTCAGCTCGGCGTCGGCGGCGCGGTCGAGCTTGGCGTAGAGTTCCGCCTCGGCGGCGGTCGGCGTGTGCGGGAGGATCGGCGCGGCGATCCAGATGCCGGGCGCGATGATCTCGGGCTTCTGCAAGCCGTCGGGCGTGGGTCCGTAGGATGAGCGGTACATCCCTCGGCGCGCGCGGTCGAGCGAGTTCTGATCGTCGAGCCCGCCGACGGCGATTACTGAGGGCGAAGACGCGGGCGGCAAGACGGGGTGCCCCGGCGCCGTCCCGGCGTTGCCGACCGCGCAGACGACCGTGAGCCCTTCGCCGACGGCGCGCTCCACCGTCTGCGACAGCTCGTTGTGCGCGCCCATGCGCAGGTAGGTCGGCAGGACTCTGCCGCCCTGCTCGAAGACGACCGCGTCCGAGTGCAACTGCACCTGCGCGCGCCGGAACAGCTCGACACAGCGCGGGCACACCTGCGAGAGGACGCGACCCGACGGCGCGTTCGCCGCGATGATCGCCCGCAACTCTTCGTCGAGCGTGTCGATCGAGACGGAGTCCTGCCTCCCGCGCCCGCACACGGAGCAGACGCGCCCGCCCGCCGCCTGCGCCGAGCCGACTTCCCCCGGCTCCAGTGAGATCGTTTCCGCCACCCTGACACCCCGCCCGGAAGTTTTTTTGGATTGTGCAACGATAACACAAGCCGGGCGCGGCGGCGCAGCGCTCTCTCTCCGGTGAGTTGTGGGCGACGCGCGGGCGGGTGTAAGTTAGTCGCAAATAGTTTTCCTGAAAACGCGCCGCAGGGGATGGAGAAAAAACATGGCCGAGAAGTCTGTGAGGGCTGAGGGGGACACGACCGGGCGACCGACCGTCGCGGGGATCTTCCGCCGCGCGCAGCAGTTGCGCAGCGAGAACGCGCAGCTCTCGCGCAGGGACTTGAAGGCGCGCCTCGTCCGCGAGTTTCGCGGCGGCGAGTTCCCGACGCTCGACCGCCTGACCATCCCCGAACAGGACGCGCGCGCCCCCGAAGAGGACTGGACGGCGGGGCTCCCGCTCGTGCGCCGCGGCATCCAGAACGAGGACTGGGACGACCTCGCCGACGGCATCGCGCTCTGCCTCGAACAGACCGACAACTACGAGAGCCAGCGCGGCTTCACGGGCGCCGTGGACGAGTGGCACGACCGCACGGTCGGCATCAGCGAGCCGCTCACCAAGGGCATCGGCAAGTGGATGCCCGACGAGCTGAAGCGGCTCGTAGACAAAGCAGCAAAAGGTGACAAGTGACAAGTGACAGGTGACAGGAAGCTGTTAACTATTAGCTGTTAGCCTTTAGCCCTGCTAATAGCTAATAGCTTCCCGTCACCTGTCACGTTCCCCAAAGCCATGAGTTTCCTGAACGGCATCTTCAACGATCCCGATTATCAGAGGGAGGAGCCGCGCGCGGCGGAGGCGGTCGCTGCCGTCGAGCCGGAAGTGATCGTCAGCCCGGACACGCGGCGCGAGGTGAGGGTGCCGCCCGGTCAGACGCGCACGAAGAAGTGGCCCGTGCTCGACGCGCACGGCACGCCGGAGATCGATCTCGCGAGATGGAAGTTCGAGGTCGGTGGTCTCGTCGAGCGACCGCTCGCGTGGTCGCTCGACGAGTTCATGCAGCTCCCGGCGGTCAAGGTCTACGCGGACTTCCACTGCGTCACGCGCTGGTCGCGGCTCGACAACGTCTGGTCGGGCGTCTCGGCGCGCGAGCTGGCGCGGCTCGTCGGCGTCAAGCCCGAGGCGAGGTTCGTCGTGGCGAGCGCCTACGACTACGGCTGGACGACGAACCTGCCCGTCGAATACTTCCTCGCCGAAGACGCGCTCGTCGCGTGGTCGCACGACGGCAGGCCCATCCCGCCCGAGCACGGCGGTCCCGTCCGCCTCGTCGTCCCGCAGCTCTACGCCTGGAAGAGCGCGAAGTGGATCAAGGGCTTGACCTTCCTCGCCGAGGATCGCGCGGGCTTCTGGGAGGAGGGCGGCTACCACATGCGCGGCGTCCCCTGGAACGGGCGCGACGGCGAGCGCTTCCGCTGGCAGCAAGAATAAAAGTATGAACGCGGAACGATGAACGATGAAGTGAAGACCCATCGCCCTCACTTCATCGTTCATCGTTCCGCGCTCATCGTTTCTTCTATGTTTCTCCAACAACCGACGCCGGAAAGCGTGACGGGCATCGCCGCCGGGGTGCGCGACAGCCTGCGCGCGGCTGCGCCGGGCGCGGCGAAGGGCGCGCTGGTGCTGCTCTTCTTCTGGCTCGCCGCGTGGCTGGGTCGCCGCCTGATCGCCTACGCCGCGCCGCGCGTCAAAGCCGACACGGGCGTCGTGCTGCTGCTCTCGCGGCTCTACTACTACAGCGTGCTCGTCTTCGGCGTCGTGACCGCGCTCGGCACCGCCGGGCTGAACGTGAGCGCGCTCGTCGCGGGGTTGGGCTTGACGGGCTTCGCGCTCGGCTTCGCCCTGAAGGACGTGCTCTCGAACTTCGTCTCCGGCGTGATGCTGCTGGCGTACAGGCCGTTCCACCTGGGCGATCTGATCGAGATGGGCGAGTTCGTCGGCACCATCGAGACGATCCGCATCCGCGACACGCTCGTGCGCGCCGACGACGGGCGACTCATCATCATCCCCAACACGAAGCTCATCACCGAAGTCGTCGTCAACCACTCCGACGCGCGGCGCACGGGTCGCATCCCGGCGGACGCTCAGGCGCAGTCGTCCGCGTCGCCCGAACAATCGTCCGCGCGAATCATTCAGCCGGCGCGCCCCGCCGCGAGGAGACGCGCCGCCGAAGAGGATGAAGACGGTCTGCTCGCGCCGCCGCCACCACCCCCGCCGGACTAGCATCACCCGAACCTCTCGACGACCCGGAAATTCGCGCGCTTCCCAGACCTACTGATTAACTAACGCGCTCAGCCCTGGCGCGCGACGATGTTGAAGACGACTTTGAGCCGGTCGCGCACTCTCACCGTGCCGTGGAAGGCTGATGTCGCCTTGACGTTAAAATCTTTGCGGCTAACGTGGAACTCGCCGCGCGCGCGCAGGTCTCCGCCCTCCATCGTCACGCGCGCCGGTATCTCGACGCGGCGCGTCACGCCGTGGAGCGTCAAGTCGCCCTCGATGCGGACCCCGAACTCCCCGCCCGCGGGCGCGTCGACCCTCACAGCCGTGCTCCTGAAAATGATCTCCGGGTACTTGTCCGGCTCGACGACGATCTCGCGCAGCTCCTTGTTGATGATCTGCTTCTGCGGCTCGGTGAACACGTCGCGCGTCTCGGCGAGCGAGTCGGCTCTCACGCGCATCGTGAGCGAGGCGGGCGTGATCGCACCCGGCGTGAGCGTGACCTCGCCGGAGAACTCGCGCGGGCGGACGAAGTGATCGTGCCCCTTGAACCAGAGCGCGCCGCCCGCGAACGCGCGCACGAGAAAATCGCTGCGCGCCGCGTCGATCAGGAAGCGCGCGGCGGGCGCGTCCGCCGTCGGGCGCGGGGCGGCGGTCGGTCGCGTCACGGACGCGTTGAAGGCGAGCAGCGCGAGCAGCGTGAGTCGGAGCGTCCGCATAATCTTCTCCTGACGTGCTTCGGTTGGTGGAGGAGGTTGGCGGGGGACGGGCATGGTTTTACTGCAACGCGCGCCGGAATGCAAAGGCGCGCGACGCCGGGTGGTGGTTCAGTTCGAGATCGGGTGGGCGCGTGAGAAAGGCTCACCGCCGGAGACAGGAACGATGAAGTAGGAACGATGAACGATGATGTAAGAGCAGTTGATCTTTCACTTCATCGTTCATCGTTCCTACTTCATCGTTTAATGAGTCCTGTTATCCTGCGCTCGATCTTAGCGAACCGCCGCGCGCCGGTGCCGGTTTTTCTTTTGCCTTTCACCGGGTGTTATACTGAGCCCGTCCACGCTCCCGTCTGAAAGTTTTGAACGATACGTCCGCCGCGCGGTCGCGCGAAAGGTCTGCGACCGCGCGCGGCACTTTGCAGGGATGGTCGCAAAAGAACCGAGCGCAAATCAGACGCCCGCGCCGCGCGCGGACGCCGTGCCGAAGGACGCGGCGGCGGTCGTCCTCGTGCGCGGCGAGGGTGAGGGGTCTGAGGTCTACTGGGCGCGGCGCGGCGAGCGGATGGCTTTCCTCGGCGGCTTCTACGCCTTCCCCGGCGGGCAGCGCGACGCGGCGGACGGCGAGACCCCGGTCGACAGTTGCGACGACGCGGAGCTCGCCGCGATGATCTCGTGCGCGGCGCGCGAGCTGTTCGAGGAGACGGGCGTGCTCGCCGCGCGCGGCGCGGACTCTCTCACCAGAGGGCAGATCGATTCGCTCCTGGACGATCTCTCGTCCGAGCGCATGACGTTCGCTGTTCTGCTCGCGCACTACGGTCTCCGGCTCGACGCGCGCGACTTCACCTTCGTCGGTCGCTGGGTCACGCCCCCTTTCAGCCCGCGCCGCTTCGACACGCTCTTCTTCCTCGTGCGCTGCCCGCGCAAGCAGGAGCCGCGCGTCCGCACCGTCGAGTTCGACGAAGGCGGGTGGACGAACGCGCGTGCCGCGTACGGGCTCTGGCTGCGTTCGGAAATTCTCGTCGCGCCGCCCGTGCTGCACGCGATCAAGACCCTCGCCGACGGCGCCGCCGACGCGCCCGACGATCTCGTCAGGCGCTTCCTGAGCGTCCCGCAGGCGCGCAGGGAGCGGGTGCGGCGCATCGAGTTCACGCCGGGCTTCACGTGCTTCCCCGTGCGCACGCCGACGAAGCCGCCCGCGACGCACACGAACGCCTACGTCATCGGGCACGAAGATTTCGTCGTCGTCGATCCCGGCTCGCCTTACGAGGACGAGCAAGCCGCGCTCGCCGAATACGTCGACGAGTTGATCGCCGGCGGGCGCGCGCTCCGCGAGATCGTCTTGACGCACCACCACCCGGATCACGTCGCGGGAGTCGAGCCCTTGCGCGCGCACCTCGGCGGCGGAGTCCGGGTCGCGGCGCACCGGCTGACGGCTGACGCGCTCGCCGACTCGGTGCGGGTCGATCGCTTCATCGAGGAGGGCGACCGGGTGGAGCTCGCGGGCGAACCGTCGCTTCGTTTGCGCGCGATGCACACGCCCGGTCACACGCGCGGACATCTCAGCTTCTACGAGGAGCGCACGCAGACGCTCGTCGTCGGCGACAACATCGTCGGGCTCGGGTCGGTCTTGATCGAGCCGCCGGAGGGGAGCGTGCGCGACTACCTCGCGAGCCTCGGACGTTACCGGCAGCTCCTGCCGGACGTGCGCGTCCTCTTCGGCGGTCACGGGGCGGCGATGGCGAACCCGCGCGCCAAGATCGAGGAATACATCGCTCACCGTCTGGAGCGCGAGGCGAACATTCTGAAAGCCGTGCGCGAGGGGGCTTCGACGCCGCGCGAGATCGTCGGGCGCGTCTACACGGACGTGTCAGTGAAGCTGCACGCGATGGCTGAGCGCGCGGTGCTCGCGCACCTGGAGAAGCTCGAGGAAGACGCGCTCGTCAGTCGCGCGGGCGAGGGTCGCTACGCGGCGACGGGCGCGGCGACGAGTTGAGTCGATCAGTTAACCATGCGGGCGAACGCGAACAGGTAAGGGGAGGGGTGATGAAGAAGGCGAAGACTCTGGGCGAGCTGAGGCGGCAGGGGTACGCGACGCGCTCCGTCAAGGACGAGCTGAGAGCGAACCTGATCGAGAAGCTGCGCGGCGGGGGGAAGATCTTCCCGGGCATCGTCGGCTACGACGAGACGGTCGTGCCGCAGATCGTGAACGCCGTGCTCGCGCGCCACAACCTGATCCTGCTCGGCCTGCGCGGCCAGGCGAAGAGCCGCATCATCCGCCAGTTGACCAGCCTGCTCGACGAGGAGATTCCCGCGGTCGAGGGCTCCGAGGTCAACGACGATCCGCTCAAGCCCATCAGCGCCTACGCGCGCCAGTTGATCGACGAGATGGGCGACGAGACTCCCGTCGCGTGGATCGGTCGCGACGCGCGCTTCGTCGAAAAGCTCGCCACCCCGGACGTGACCGTCGCCGACATCATCGGCGACGTCGATCCGATCAAAGCCGCGAAGGGCGGGCACCTTTTGAGCGACGAGCTGACGATCCACTACGGGCTCCTGCCGCGCGCCAACCGCGGCATCTTCGCCATCAACGAGCTGCCCGACCTGGCGGGGAAGATTCAGGTCGGGCTCTTCAACATCATGCAGGAGGGCGACGTGCAGATTAAGGGCTACCCCGTGCGCCTGCCCCTGGACGTGATGCTCGTCTTCTCTGCCAACCCCGAGGACTACACGGCGCGCGGCAAGATCATCACGCCCTTGAAGGATCGCATCGGCGCGGAGGTGACGACCCACTACCCCGCGGAGCTTCAGTTGGGCGTCGAGATCACGAAGCAGGAGGCTTGGGTCGAGCGCGAGGGGCTCGTGGGGAAGCTGCGCGTCCCCGAGTTCATCCGCGAGCTGGTCGAGCAGATCGCGTTTGAGGCGAGAGACGATCAGAGGATCGACAAGCGCTCCGGCGTCTCGCAGCGCCTGCCGATCACCGTGACGGAATCGCTCGTCTCGAACGCGGAGCGGCGCGCGCTCGCGACCGGCGAGTACGAGATCGTCCCGCGCATCTCCGACGTTTACGCCGCGGTGCCTTCGATGACGGGGAAGATGGAGCTGGAGTACGAGGGCGAGCAGGTCGGCTCCGCGAAGATCGCGCGCGATCTCGTCAAGCGCGCCGCCGGGGAGATCTTCGAAGGCTACTTCGTCGGCATCGACTTCTCCGCGGCGGTGCGCTGGTTCGACGAGGGCAACACCCTGCGCCTCGCCGACACCGCGCCCGCAGAGGAGTGCGTCCGCCTCCTCGAAGCCGTGCCCGATCTCATCGACCTCGTCTCGATCCCCTTCGAGTTCACGCGCGCCGACGACGCGCAGCTCGTCTCGGCTTGCGAGTTCGCCCTCGAAGGCCTCTACGCGCAGAACAAGATCAGCCGCAACGAGGAAGGCGGCTACACCGCCGCCACCAAGGCGAAGAAGGATCGCCGCGGCATGATCTACGACGACCTGACCGAGACCGGGCGGTATAGTTAAAGTTTCGGTTAGTGAACCCGAAAATTGTCGTCAAGAAGTGAGGTGACAACCTGTGAACAATCTCCAACGGAATGATGAGCACGAGAAACTTCTAGAAAATCTGCGGAGGGCAGAGCAGATAACTGCGGAAAGTCAGGCGGAAGCCGCGGTTTATCGAGACCTACTTGAAGAATGCTGGAGAGCCGCATCAGAGGCATTAAAAAATGAAGATTTAAATCTTCTATACAAGATTACTGGAAAGTTCTCTTTCGATTGGATGCCTAGTGAACATGAAGGCAAGCAATGGGGAAAGTTATTCCTTCATGCTTACATGAGGGATGCCGGATGGTTAAAGCTCACCAAAGAACGGCTTGAACAGATAAAAGCTTATGCCGAAATGATCTTGGAAGATAATGAGACTAACGCTGAGTTGAAGAAGAAAATCATTGCTGCCGCCGAAGATGGGCTTATAACTCACATATAGTGTGGTCGCCGCGAAAGGAGTTGGATTCCATGAGTAGCTTTGCCGAGACTGCTATTGAGAGGCTACGCCTTGAACCGCTTAGGGTGGAGCCTTCACCTGAAATGTATTTCTCTCTCTTTGAGCGACTGGAGGACGAAGCCGCACGGACTCGCGAGGAGACCCGACAGCGGGCGCATGCGAGAGCGTGGGAACTTGCTAAGCAACAAGGGGTCGTGCCGATACGCGACATCAAAGAATTGCACGGGAATTTTTGGCCAGAGGATGAAAGCATAGATGACTTCTTAGTCTGGCTGCGCGCCACTCGTCGAGAAGATAAAGACCGGAGCATTCCTGAGTGAGCAGGGCAATCGTCAGCGATATCGTGGTGGTTGATACTGATGTAGTTTCGTTCTTCTTCAAAGGAGATACGCGGGCGAGTCTCTACCAGCCTCATTTAGATGGAAGGTTACGGATCATTGCTGCACAAACGCGCGCAGAGCTTGAACGTTGGACGTTAGCTCGTAATTGGGGTGAGCGCCGTCGTGCCGCGCTTCGTAGCTTCCTGAAGGACTTTCTTTTCGTCGAGGCGGACGAAACTGTTTGCCTGCGCTGGGCTGAAGTTAAGGACGTTGGGGATCGGCGAGGCCGCCCTATTTCTTCGGTTGATGCGTGGATCGCAGCAACTGCGCTGGCGTATGACGTGACTTTAGTCACGCACAATCGTAAAGATTTTGAAAATGTGCCGGGATTGTTAGTCATCTCCGAAAATTAGCCACATGAAGTTCATCCGCTATTCCAAGTTCAACGGCTTCGACGTGTCGGGCGTGAGCCTCGGCGATCTGATGGAGGCTTTGCAGGACTCGCTGTTGCAGTCGGGCTACGACGACGACTATTACTGGACGCGGCAGCGCCGGCAGCAGGACACGTCGCTCGACGCGCTCAGGCAGGCTCTGTTGCAGGCGCTTGTCGAGATGGGCGAGCTGAGCGAGCGGCAGATCGAGCAGATGCTCGCGGACAACGCGGGGCAGTTCAAGGGCTCGCAGCTCGAAGAGCTGTTGAACCAGTTGATCGAGCGGCTGGTCGAGGAGGGCTACTTGAACCTGCGCGAGGAGCGGATGTCCGAGCAGCAGCGCCGGCGCATGCGGCGAGCCGCGGGGAAGGGCAAGATCGACGAGCCCCTGCCGCGCGACGTGAAGTTTGAGGTGACGGAGAAGGGTTTAGACTTCTTAGGCTACAAGACGCTCAGGAACCTTTTGGGGAGTCTCGGCAAGTCTTCCGCCGGGCGGCACGACACGCCGCACCTCTCGACGGGCGTCGAAGCCGCTCAAGCGGCGAAGCCCTACGAGTTCGGCGACACGATCAACCTCGACGTGAACGCCACGCTCATGTCGGCGATCAAGCGCGAGGGTCTGACCGTCCCGCTCAACCTCGAGTACGGCGACCTCTACGTCCACCAGCAGGACTACCAGTCTTCGTGCGCCACGGTCGTCATGCTCGACTGCTCGCACTCGATGATCCTCTACGGCGAGGATCGCTTCACGCCCGCCAAGAAGGTCGCGCTCGCCCTCGCGCACCTGATCCGCACGCAGTACCCCGGCGACTCCCTGAAGATCGTCCTCTTCCACGACGGCGCGGAGGAACTGCCCATCGCGAAGCTCGCGACCACGCAGGTCGGCCCCTACCACACGAACACCGCCGAGGGCTTGCGCCTCGCGCGCCGCCTCCTCCAGGCGCAGCGCAAGGAGATGAAGCAGATCGTGATGGTGACGGACGGCAAGCCCACCGCCTGCTTCGTCGAAGGCGACGCGCTCGCGTCCACGGGTCGCCGCCCGCGCGGCGTCGGTTCATCGGACGGGCGACCGCTCTACAAGAACTCGATGGGCAACGACCCCTTCGTGATGGACGCGACCTTCAGGGAGGTGCAGGCGTGCCGCAAGGCTGGCGTCATGATCAACACCTTCATGCTCGCTTCGGACTACTACCTCGTCGAGTTCGTCAAACAGATGTCGCAGATGACGCACGGCAAGGCGTACTTCGCCACGCCCGGCAACCTCACGCAGTTCGTGCTGATCGATTTCCTGAAGCGCAAGAAGAGCCGCGTCAGGTGAGTGAAGAGTGAACTAAGACGACTGCCGCGCCGCTTGATCTTTAGTGCGCGTTTCAAATTCTTCATCACAGAGGAGACGGAGGAACACGGAGGAAGAGAAAGTCTATGTATTTCCTCCGTGCCCCTCCGTGTCCTCTGTGGTGAATCTCCTGCTTAAGTCACGCCGCTGTCTGACAGCCGTTCGATCTTCGCCGCGAGGATGAAGTCACTCTCGGAGAGTCCGTCGATGGCGTGCGTGTAGATCGTCACGTCGCAGTAGCCCCAGCCGAAAGAGATGTCCGGGTGGTGTCCCTCGTTTTCCGCCACCTCGCCGGCGCGGTTGACGAACGCGAGCGCGTCGCGGAAGTTCGAGAACTTGTAGCGGCGACGCAGGTGATGTTCCTCGACTATCTCCCACGCCGGCACACGACTCGCGAACTCCGCCAACTCATCGCCTCGCAAGCGCGGCACGCCCCCGTGACACGGCACGCACTTGCGGCTGGCTAAATCTTCCATCAGTCCTCCCCGCCGAGCAATTCGTCCAGTTCGGCGCGCAACCCCTCGCGCTCCGCGTACAGGGACGCGAGCGCGGAAGGCAGCGCGCTCGTCTCGGCTTGCGCAGGCTCGAAGCCGCGCGCGCGCATCTCCCGCTCGAAGCGCGCCTCTAGTTCGCGCAAGGTCTCTTGCAGTTCTGTGGTGCGCTCTTCGCGCCCGCGGGCTGGCATAAGGCGGTGTTTAAGTTAACAGAGGGCGGCGCGGCTACCAAACCGCCCAGCGCCCGGCACAAAATCGCCTCGCGGCTTGGCAAATTGTGCCGTGTGCGGATAGTCTATCGCGTAAAGTTTCCGCAATTCCAGCTTGTTTCTGCGAGGGATCAGACCGTGGCTGTCATCTACCCTTTCCGCGCGCTGCGCCCGCCCGTTGAGAAGGTCGAGCAGGTGGCGAGCGTGCCGTATGACGTGGTCAACACGCAGGAGGCGCGCTCTCTCGCCGGGGAGAACCCGCTCAGCTTCCTGCACGTCACGCGCCCCGAGATCGATCTGCCCGAAGGCACGGACATCTACTCGGACGCCGTGTACGAGAAGGCGGGCGAGAATTTTCAAAAGTTGACGCGCGAGTGCCCGCTCGAACGGGAGACGGAGCCGAGCCTCTACCTGTACCGGCTGAAGATGAATGATCACGTGCAGACCGGCGTCGCCGCGTGCTGCTCGGTGGACGAGTACGACGGCGATCTCATACGCAAGCACGAGCGCACGCGCCCCGACAAGGAGGACGACCGCACGCGCCACATGATCACTCTGCGCGCGCAGACCGGCATCGTCTTCCTCACCTACCGCGCCGACCGGCGCATCGACGCGCTCGTCGAAGCCGAGACGAAGAACGCGCCGCTCTACGACTTCACCGCGCCCGACGGCGTGCGGCACACCGTCTGGCGCGCGCCCGCGCCCGAACAGATCGCGCGCGCCTTCCGCGAAGTGCCGCTGCTCTACATCGCCGACGGTCACCACCGCGCAGCCTCCGCGAGCAGGGCGCGCGCGGCGCTGCGGGAGAGAAACGCGCAGCACACGGGCGAGGAGGAGTACAACCGTTTCATCTGCGTCGTCTTCCCGGACGATCAGGTGCAGATACTGCCGTACAACCGCGTCGTCAAAGATTTGAACGGGCGCGCGCCCGAAGATTTCCTCGCCGCCGTCGGCGCGCGGTTCGAAGTGACGGAAGGCGCGAACCCGCAAGGCCCCGGCAAGAGCGGTCACTGGCACATGTACCTCGGCGGGCGCTGGCACGGGCTCACGCTCAAAGAAGGCGCGCCCGTCAATAGGGGTGATGACGGTGACGACGATCCGACGCGCACGCTCGACGTGAGCCTGCTGCAAGACAATTTGCTCGATCCCGTCCTGGGCATCAAGGACCAGCGCACGGACAAGCGCATCGATTTCGTCGGCGGCATCCGCGGCGCGCGGGAACTCGAAAAGATCGTGGACGAGGGGCGCGCCAGCGTCGCCTTCGCGATCCACGCCACCTCGGTCGCAGACCTCCTGCGAGTCTCCGACGCGGGCGCGGTCATGCCGCCGAAGTCCACCTGGTTCGAGCCGAAGCTGCGCGACGGTCTGCTGATTCATGAAATCTAGCCGTTAGCTATTAGCTGTTAGCTGTTAGCCAGAAAAGATCAGCTTCGAGCTTTTGTGGCGGCTTCGATTTCGGCGGGCTTGATTTTGGTTTTGCTAACAGCTAACAGCTAACGGCTAATTTGATTTTGGTTTTGCTAACAGCTAACAGCTAACAGCTAACAGCTCCAGTTAATGCTCATCGAGACCGAGAGACTGACCATGCGTCCGTTCACGCCGGGCGATCTGCCGGAGCTTCTGCGTATGCGCGCGGACGAGGAGGTCGTGCGCTACCTCGGCGGCGTGGCAAAGCAGACGCCGGAGTTCACCGAACAACGCCTGCGCTTCCACTTCGACTGTTACGAGAAATACGGCTACGGGATGTTTGCCGTCGTGAGGAAGTCGGACGGTGAGTTCATCGGCTGGGGCGGGTTGCAGCCTCTGGAAGAGTCGGGCGAGACGGAGGTCGGCTACGGCTTCGACAAGCCCTACTGGGGTCAGGGCTACGCGACGGAAGTCGCCGCCGCGTGGCTGCGCTACGGCTTCGAGACGGTGGGACACGCGCGCATCGTCGCCGTCGCCGTCCCCGAAAACGCCGGCTCGCGCCACGTGTTGGAAAAACTCGGCATGAGCTACGAGAAGAACGCCGAACACTACGGCATCGACTGCGTGTTCTACGCGATCAGGCGCGAAGAGTTCGCGCCGCGCGAAGGCTTTTACGCCGTGCACGATTCGTCAGGCGCGAGGCAAAGCGGATGAAAGTATTGGTCGCCGATAAGTTCGAGCAGTCCGGGCAGGAGGGCTTGCGCGCCACGGGCTGCGAGGTCTCGTACCAGCCGGACTTGAAGGACGGAGCGCTCGTCGAGGCTATCGGGCGCGAGCAGCCGGACGTTTTAGTCGTGCGCTCGACGAAGGTGCCGGAAGCCGCGCTCGACGCGGGCGCGCTGAAACTGGTCGTGCGCGCGGGCGCGGGCTACAACACCATCGACGTGGCGGCGGCTTCCGCTCGCGGCATCTACGTCTCGAACTGCCCCGGCAAAAACTCGGTCGCCGTCGCGGAGCTGGCGCTGGCTCTGATCCTCGCGCTCGACCGGCGCATCGCCGACAACGTCTCGCAGCTCCGCGAGGGTCGCTGGAACAAGAAGGAGTTTTCCAGGGCGCGCGGCTTGATGGGGCGCACGCTCGGGCTCGTCGGCACGGGGCAGATCGGGCGGGAAGTTATTTCGCGCGCGCGCGCCTTCGGGATGCGGGTCGTCGCGTGGAGCCGGAGTTTGACGGACGAGCGCGCGGCGGAGCTGGGCGTCGAGCGCGTGGAGAGCCCCGTAGATGTCGCGCGCGCGTCGGACGTGGTGAGCGTCCACGTCGCCCTGAACCCGGAGACGCGCGGGATGATCGGCGCGGAGTTCTTCGGCGCGATGCGTGAGGGGGCGTACTTCGTCAACACGGCGCGCGGCGAGGTGGTCGATCAGGCGGCGCTCATCGAAGCGATGCGCGAGAAGGGGATTCGCGCCGGGCTCGACGTTTACGCCGATGAGCCGACTTCCGCCACGGGCGAGTTCACGGACGGGATCGCGAAAGAACCGAACCTCTACGGCACGCACCACATCGGCGCCTCGACCGATCAGGCGCAGGAAGCCATCGCCGCCGAGACCGTGCGCATCGTCAAGACGTTTATGGAGACGGGGCGCGTGCCGAACGTCGTCAACTTAGCCTTGCGCACGCCCGCCACGCACACGCTCGTCGTGCGCCACCGCGACCGACCCGGCGTGCTCGCCGGAGTCTTGGACGCGATCCGCGTCGCCGGGATTAACGTGCAGGAGATGGAGAACGTCGTCTTCGCGGGCGCGCAGGCGGCCGTCGCCCGCATCAACCTCGAGGCCGCGCCGCCCGCGGAGATGCTGACGAAGTTGCGAGGGGGTGAGGACATCATCGAACTCGATCTCTTAGAACTTCGGAGTTAAAATGACGGTCGGATTACTGATGCGGCGAGAGGTGTTCCATGATTGACGTGAAGCAAGCTGCACAACTGGCGTCTGACTTTATCGTCGGACTTTATTCAGATCAGACGATCTCAGACGTTAGGCTTGAAGAGATTGAACTGTCGGAAGATGAGAGACATTGGCTGATAACCCTTAGCTTCCCCTCCCCTGTTACTTCTAATGTCCTCGGTTTGCCGGTGGCAGGTAGGCGTCAGTACAAGATACTCAAAGTTGATAGAGAGAGTGGCGAAGTACTGTCGATGAAGATAAGAGAATTAGCGCATGAAGCAGCTTGAACACCTATTGATCCAATACAAGAGCGAAGGAGTTCTGATCGATACCAACTTACTGCTCTTATTTTTCGTTGGACTGTACGACCCGGAGCGAATCCCTAAGTTCAAACGCACCGCGACGTTCACCGTTGAAGATTTTCAGACCTTGTTGGGTTTTTTTAAGTTTTTTGGCAAGGTGGTCACGACTCCCAATATTCTAACTGAAGTAAGTAATCTCGCCGGTCAGTTACCTGAAAAGCTCAAGCAGTCCTTCTATCCACTTTTTGCCCAACAACTAACCTTACTGGAAGAACACTACGCGACCAGCGCCAAACTATCTTCCACCGAACAGTTTCCCAGGTTGGGCTTAACGGATTCCGGAATCTTTGATTTGAGCCAGAACCGATACTTAGTCTTAACTGATGACTTTCGCCTCGCTGGATACTTGGACAGTCGGGGAATCGACGTAATCAACTTTAACCACATCCGCCCGATGAACTGGAGCTAAGTTTGCTCCATTTGTCTTCCAGCGACGAATGAAATGACGACGACCCTCATCACCGGCGCGTCGAGCGGGATCGGCGAGGAGTTCGCGCGGCAGCTCGCGGCGCGCGGCGACGACCTGCTGCTCATCGCGCGCTCGGAGGACAGGTTGATCGCGCTGTGCAACGAGCTGGGGCGCGCGTCGGGCGTCAAGTGCCAGCACTTCGCGCTCGATCTCTCGGGGGAGGGCGCGTGCCGCGTGCTGTTCGAGGAGGCGCGCTCGCGCGGGCTCGAAGTCTCGACGCTCGTCAACAACGCGGGGTTCGGCTCGATGGGCGAGTTCGCGTCGCTCGATCTCTCTCGCGAGCTGAACATGATCGAGTTGAACGTGGGCGCGCTGGTCGAGCTGACGCACCTCTTCCTGGCGGGGATGCGGGAGCGGGGCGAGGGCGCGATCATCAACGTCGCCTCGACCGCCGCGTTCCAGCCCGTGCCATTCATGGCGACCTACGCGGCGACCAAGGCGTTCGTGCTCTCCTTCTCCGAGGCGCTGTGGGAGGAGAACCGCGAGCGCGGCGTTAAGATTCTCGCGCTGTGCCCGGGCGTGACGGAGACCAACTTCTTCGCGGCGGGCGAGATGCAGAAGCCGCCGATGCGCGGCGTGCAGACGCCGCGGGAGGTCGTCGGCGCGGCTCTCGGCGCGCTCGAGCAGAACCGTAGCCACGTCATCTCGGGCTGGCTCAACTACGCGCAGACGCAGGCGCAGCGGCTCGTGTCGCGCTCCTTCGTCGCGCGCTTCATCGGCAAGACGATGCGTAAGCAGAGGTCAGAGGTCAGAGGTTAGAGATCAGTTATTCTCTTACACTGACCTCTAACCTCTGACCTCTGACCTCTGCTTACGCATCGTCTTGCCGATGAAGCGCGCGACGGATGCGCGAGCTGTTGGGCATCCCAGACGACTACCGCGTGCTGTTTTTGCAGGGTGGCGCGTCCCTGCAGTTCTCGATGATCCCGATAAATTTGCTGGCGTCGGGCGCGAGCGCCGACTACGTCGTCACGGGGAGCTGGGGCAAGAAGGCTCTCAAGGAGGCGAAGAAGGTCGGCGAGGTCAACGTCGCCGCGGACCTCGCCGACAGCCGCTACACGCGCACGCCGGAGCCGCACGAGCTGAAGCTCGACCCCGCGGCGGCTTACGTCCACGTCACGTCGAACGAGACGATCGAGGGCGTCGAGTGGAAGGACGAGCCGGAGACGAACGGAGTGCCGATCGTCTGCGACGCCTCGTCGAACATCATGTCGCGCCCCGTGGACGTTAAAAAGTACGGGCTCATCTACGCGGGGGCGCAGAAGAATCTGGGTCCTTCGGGCTTAACGGTCGTCATCATCCGCGGCGATCTCTTAGCGCGCGCCCCCGAAGGCTTGCACACGATGCTCGACTACCGCACGCACGTCGAGAACAAGTCGCTCTACAACACGCCGAACACGTGGGGCATCTACATCCTCAATCTCGTGTGCAAGTGGGTGAAGGAGAGGGGCGGGCT
>JAIVJC010000096.1 GCA_020200235.1 Acidobacteriota bacterium
CTGACCCCCAGCCCCCTTCTTCCTTGCAGTCGCGCCGCGCAATCGTCGATACTTGCGCGCGAAGGCGGCGTAGGTCAGTCCGACGTTTCCCCGACGATTTGCGCGCGGGCTGTTTTGACAAAGGGGTGATCCGATGGATGACATGGAACTGGCGGACGCGGGCGGCGAGGGCAGGCAGACGCGCTGCCGCTACTGCGGGCAGTTGAACACGACGCGCGCCGACGCGATCGCGGGCGCGGCGCGCTGCGGTCGCTGCCGCCTGCCGCTCTCCGACGCTCCGCACAAAAAGTTCGCCGAGCTGAGCAAGGACGACTACATCCACCCGGCGGACGCGAAAGCCCTCGCCACGCTGCGCGCTATACCGGGGCTCGACACGGCGGTGAAGAAGCTCTTGAAGGTGACGGGCGAATCGGTCATCCGCGTCATCTTCATGGCGAGCGCGGTCAGGGTCACGCCGAAGCAGTGCCCCGACCTCTACGCGAAACTCCAGGTCACCTGCACCACCCTCGGCGTGGACATGCCCGATCTCTTCGTGCAGCAGTCGCCGGTCGTCAACGCCTTCACGGGCGGCGTCACCAAACCCGTCATCGTGCTCTACTCCGGTCTGCTCGAACGTCTGAACGACGAGGAGACGCTCGCCGTCCTCGCGCACGAGGTCGGGCACATCCACGCCGAGCACGTCCTCTACCTCACGGTCGCGCACCTGCTCGAAGCCCTCGCCAACGTCGCCATCGCCGCCGCGCCCGTCGCCAACCTCGTCGCGCAAATCCTCTCCGGGACGATGCGCGCCGCCCTGCTCGCGTGGGCGCGACGCGCGGAGCTCTCGTGCGACCGCGCCGCCTTGCTCGTCACGCAGGACGCCGACGTGATCGGGCGGACGATGATGAAGCTGTCGGGCGGCACCTTCGCCTCGCGCGTCGATTACGAACAGTTCCTCGTGCAGGCGCGCGACTTCCAGAAGAACTACGACGAGCGCGCGCTCGACCGCTTCTGGGCGGACATCATCACCTCGGGCCTGTCGCACCCGTTCCCGGTCTGGCGCGTCTCTGAGATTCTAAAGTGGACGGAAAGCGGCGAGTACGGGCGGCTGATCGGCGGCGAGCCGCAAAGCGCAGCGGCGTGACGGTGCGCGACGGAGGACTTACTAAAACCAGGGAGCAACCTCATATGCGTAACAGTCTATGCGGTCTCGCTGCAACGCTCGCTCTCGTGATCGCGTCGCTCGCGCCCGCGCGCGCCGAGAACAAGTTCACGGACGCCATCGCGAGATCGCAGTCCGCCGGCAAGATTGTGGCGGCGCTGGCGCTCGTGCCGGAGAGCGGCTTGCCGAAAGAGTTGGTGGACAAGGCGCAGGCTGTCGGCGTCTTCCCGAAGGTCGAGCGGGAGACAGTGATGTTCACGCAGATGACCGACGGCTACGGCGTGATCAGCGCGCGCGGCGCGGACGGCTGGACGGCTCCCGCGTTCTACGAGTTCTACGGCGGCGGTTACGGCAACCCCTTCGCCAAGGGCGAGAAGTTCGGCGTCCTCCTCCTGTTCATGACTAAAGATTCCGTAGAGGCGTTTGAAAAAGGCGGCGTGAAATTGAAGGGCGAGAGAAAGGCGCTCGGAGGTCCCGTCGGGACGATCACGGACGAGCAACGCAAAGAGTTGGAGGGGGCGCAGATTCTCGCATACGCTTACTTCAACGGGGAGCTGAAAGGCACGCCGCTCGGCAAAAGCTTCTGGAAGAGTTTCTACCTCAACCCCGACAACAACATCAACACTCCGCTCTACGGGATGAAGGGGCGGGAGGTGCTGGGCGGCGGCAAGATCAACACCTTGTCTCTGCCCGCGGGGATCACAGCCTTTCAGGAGGCTTTGCAGAAACACTTCGGCGCGAGTCGATGAAGACTGAAGCGGGCGCGCGCGTGCCGGGCGACAGTCAAATCGGAAGACCATCACACCTACTGACTATGCTTGAAAACAAGAACGGCATCATCTTCGGCGTGGCGAACAAGCGCTCCATCGCGTGGGCTTGCGCGCAGGCACTGGCTGGCGCGGGCGCGCGGCTCGCCTTCACCTACCAGACCGAGCGGCTGCGCGAGAACGTCGAGGGGCTGGCGGCGACGCTCGGCGGCGATACCTTGCTCTCGCAGTGCGACGTGCAGAAGCCCGAAGAGGTCGAGGCGACTTTCCGCGCGGTGGGCGAGCGTTTCGGGCGGCTCGACTTCCTCATCCACAGCCTCGCCTACGCGCCGAGAGAGGCGCTGGAGAACGAGTTCGTCCAGACCACGCGCGAGGCGTTCGCGACCGCGCTCGACATCAGCGCCTACTCGCTCGCCGCGCTCGCGCGCTCCGCCAGCCCGCTGATGAGCGACGGCGGGAGCATCGTCTCGATGACCTACTACGGCGCGGAGAAGGTCGTCTCGGGCTACAACGTGATGGGCGTGGCGAAGTCCGCGCTCGAAGCCTCGACGCGCTACCTCGCCGCCGATCTGGGCAGGCTCGGCATCCGCGTCAACGCCATCAGCGCCGGACCCATCAACACGCTCGCCGCGCGCGGCGTCGCCAACCTCAGCACGATGCTCAAGCACCACGCCGAGCACTCGCCGCTCAGGCGCAACGTCGAGGCGCGCGAGGTCGGCGGCGCGGCGCTCTTCCTGTGCAGCGATCTCTCCTCCGCCATCACGGGCGAAGTGGTCCACGTCGACTGCGGCTATAACATCATGGGGATTTGATCGGGCGCGCCCGCGCGTGCGCCCGGACACTTGACGAGTTCGTGCGCGACCGCGGCGAAAGTTCTCACCCCGTAATTGTTGGCTCGCCGCGACGCGGATCGACCCGCGTTTCGAGTCACGGGCGTGAATTCTCGACGAGCCACGTGAGGTAGGGGGCGGAGGCTTCGCTGACGGGCAGCGCGACGATCTCTGGGGTCTCGTAGCTGTGGAGGGCGCGCACCTCGCGCTCGATCGTGGCGAAGCGCCCGGCGGTGGTCTTCACGAGCAGGAGGTGTTCGGGCTCGCGCTTCACCTCGCCCTCCCACCAGTAGACCGACTCCATCTCCGGCAGAATCTGCACGCACGCGGCGAGTCGCGCGCCGACGATCATCTCGGCGAGCCGCGCCGCCTCCTCGCGGTTCGGCGCGGTGATCAGCACGACGACGGCGGCTTCGTTCCCTTCTTGCATCGGCGTCAGGAGTCTTCCGCGTCGCGCGCGATCTCGTCGTCCTCGTCGGCGGTCGTGCCCGTGAGCGGCGTGGCGTCCGCGCCGAAGAACGACTGGTAGATTTCCGTCGCGCGGTCGAAGTCGCGCTCGTCGACGAGGACGAGCGCGCCGGGCGCGCCCGTGGAGAGCAGCGGCGAGAGCACGTCGGAGCCGCCCGACTGGACGGCGGAGCGGATGCCGTTCTGTTGCAGGATGTCGTTGACCATCTCCGCCTCGGCGGGCGAGCCGACGTTGTGCAGCGCGACGAAGCGCGCCTCGCTCCGGTCGCGCGAGGTCTCACCCGACAGCTTCTCGACCAGCGGGACGTTGTGCTCGGCGCAGCGCGCGACGCCCTCCTCGTACTCCGACTCGCAGACGGGACAGAACATGGCTTCTCCTGAAAGTTTCGGTTTCTGATTTCGGGTTAGTCTAAGACCTCCGCCGTCAAACTTCAAACCCTCAACGCCGCTAAAACTCTTAACGCCTCCGGCGCCTCCGGCGTGAGAATTAGTTTCACGCCGGAGGCGCTGGAGGCGCTAAGTGGAAGAGGCGATCTACGGAAATTGTCTGGTGCTACCGGCTCGCGCCCTCGGCGCGCTCGAAGGGAATCTCCTCGAAGTGGGTCATGCGCTTGAACTCGCGGAAGCGCGCGTTGATCTCCCCGTGCGTGAGACGCCTGACGCGCTCGGTCCCGAACTCCTCGACGTTGAAGGAGGCCATCACCGAGCCGAAGATCATCGCGCGGCGCATCGTCGCCTCGTCGGGCGTCTCGTGGCTCGCCAGGTAGCCGACGAAGCCGCCCGCGAAGGTGTCGCCCGCGCCCGTCGGGTCGAAGACGGATTCGAGCGGGTAGGCGGGCGTGGCGAAGTAGCCATCTTTCGTGAAGAGCGCCGCCCCGTACTCGCCGCGCTTGATGACGAGCGCGCGGGGACCCGCGGCGAGAATCTTGCGCGCCGCGCGCATCAGGTTCGGCTCGCCCGCGAGCTGGCGCGCCTCGGCGTCGTTGATGATGACGACGTCGACGCCGCCGACGGCGTCCCAGACCGCTTCCGGCACGGTGTTGATCCAGTAGTTCATCGTGTCGAGCGCGACCAGCTCCGCGCCCGCGACCTGGGCGCGCACTTCCACCTGTAGGTCGGGCTGGATGTTCCCGAGGAAGGCGAGGCGCGCGCGACGCGAGTCCGCGGAGAGCTTCGGCTTGAAGTCGGCGAAGACGTTGAGC
>JAIVJC010000097.1 GCA_020200235.1 Acidobacteriota bacterium
TTATCATTTACCGCATCAAACACCGCAGCCGGGCGTATTCGTGAAAGGCTTATGAACAAACCGGAACTTCATCCCGAAATTTTAACCAAACACGGCAAGAAGGAATTCGCCGTGTTGCCCTACGAAGAATTCGTAGCGCTGCAAGAGTGGCTTAACGACCTTGAAGACCTTGTGGACCTACGCACCGCGAAAGACTCTGAGCACGATGCGCCTGCCATCCCCCTCGCCGAAGTCGAACGGCGATTTAACGACGCGAACTAAGTAGCACCTATTCAAAAACATCAGGCGCGAGCCAACAGAAAGAGTCGCCGCCCGTTGAATGGGCGGCGACTCTTTTTTGATGAGGGAAGTGGCTTAGCGCTTGAGCCAGCCGAAGAGGCCGTGGACGAGGGTCTCGCGGTTCTCCTCGTAGATCTAAAGCTCGTTCGTGTGCGGCGGCTCGATTCAGTTGTTGTAATGCCAGCGGAGGCCGGGGGTATAATCCAGCTAGAGGCTGTGGAATGATTTACAAAGCGACATTGTTGCTTGCTTGAGGAGGAGGCATGAAACGGAACTTTAACGCGACTGTCTGGCGGGAAGGTGAGTGGTACGTCGCGCAATGCCTCGAAGTTGACGTGGCGTCGCAGGGCACGACCGAGGAAGAGGCTTTAGAGAATCTAAGCGACGCGCTGGAATTACACTTCACGCCGCCCGTCGCCACCATCACGCCGCACGTCCGCCAGATCGAGGTCGAAGTTGCCGCGTGAAGCCGCTTCCATACCGCGAGGTGAAACGCAAGCTGGAGGCGGCTGGCTTCGCGGAGGCGAGTCAAAGCGGCAGTCACGTTAAATTCGCACGAACCACTGCCGAAGGGATGCGCACGGCTGTCGTCCCGAAGCATAGGGAAATCGCGGCTGGCACCCTCCGCGGCATCCTGCGTCAAGCCGGGTTGAGCGAAAGCGAGTTCGCAGCCTTATAAAGCTCCGCGCGCCCTCTTAATCATCGCCTCCATTAATTCTTCAACCCCACGTCTGAACAGATCGCTCAAGGCGAGCCACAACCAAAAGAGTCGCCGCCCGCTTAGGGGGCGGCGACTCCTGTTTAATGAAGTAAGTGGCTTAGCGTTTGAGCCAGCCGAAGAGGCCGTGGACGAGGGTCTCGCGGTTCTCCTCGTAGATGGCTTTCGTCAGCGGGATCGACATCGGGCAGACGCGGACGCAGTTCTGGGCGTTGCCGCAAGCTGTGATGCCGTCGTCGCCCATGATGCCTTCGAGGCGCTCGTCGCGCGTCATCTTGCCGGAGGGGTGCATGTTCATCAGCCTGACCTGCGCGATCGCCTGCGGTCCGATGTAGTTGCCGTCGCCGTACTGCGGGCAGGCTTCCAGACAGCACCCGCACGTCATGCAGCGCGAGTAGGTGTAGCGCTCCGCCACCTCGTCCTGCGTCATGCGCGGACCGGCGCCGAGGTCGTGCGTGCCGTCGATCTCGATCCACGCCTTGACGCGCTTCAGGTGCTCGAACATCTCCGAGCGATCGACGACGAGGTCGCGCACGTTCGGGAATTTCGACATCGGCTCCAGGGTGATCGGCTGCTCCAACTGATCGACGAGCGCCGAGCACGACTGTCGCACCTTGCCGTTGATGACCATCGTGCAGATGCCGCAGACCTGCTCCAGACAGTTCATGTCCCAGACGGGCGGGGTGGTCGCACGTCCGTCTTTCGTGACGGGGTTTTTGCGAATCTCCATCAGCGCCGAGATGATGTTGAGGTTCGGGCGGTAGGGGATGCGAAACTCCTCCCAGTAGGGCGCGGCGTCCCGGCGCTCGCGCCGCCTAACGCGGATTTCGACGTGCGTGGGGGGCATGCGGTTCGTCTTCGCGTTTCCGTTCGTGTGCGTGCTCATACCTCGTCCGATTTACCCCCCGCGTCTGTGATCGACTTGCCCTGCTCGCGCCGCGTCTCAGCCTCGCCGTGGTTCACGTCGCGCACCTGCTCCTTGTTCTGATCCCACACGGTCGCGCCCGAGAGGTCTCGCGGCTTCTGATCCCACCCGGAGGCGGGAACCTGCGCCGCGCCGTCCTTCGTCGGAGAGTTCTCGGCTGCCCCGCCCGCCGCGCCGGCGGTCTTCGCCGCCTGCTTGCCCTTGCTGTAGTCGCGCTTGCGCGGCTCGATGAGCGAAACGTCCACCTGCTCCCACGAGAAGATGGGACCCTCTTCGGAGAACTCCGCGATGGTCGTCTTCATGAAGCGCTCGTCGTCGCGGTTGGGGAAGTCGGGCTTGTAGTGCGCGCCGCGCGACTCGTCTCGGTTCAGGGCGCCGAGCGTGATGACGCGCGCCAGTTGCAGCATGTTCCAGAGCTGGCGTGCGTGCGGCAGGGCGTGCGTCGCCCACATGTTCGAGTCGTTGATCGAGATGCGCGAGAAGCGATCCATCAGCTCCAACAACTTCTCGTCGGTCGACTTGAGCCGGTCGTTGTAGCGCACGACCGTCACGTTGTCGGTCATCCACTTGCCCATCTCCTCGTGGATGACGTACTGGTTCTCCTTGCCCGACTGTTTCTTGAGGTGCTCGTTCAGCTCGGTCTGCCGCTTCAGCTCCGCGTCGTACACGCGCGATCCGTCCGCGCCGTTGCGCTCGACGTTCTTCGCGTACTCGATCGCCGCGGGCGCGGCGACGAAGCCGCCGTAGACGCAACTGACGAGAGAGTTCGCGCCGAGCCGGTTCGCGCCGTGGATCGAATAATCACACTCGCCCGCGGCGAGCAGACCCGGAATGTTGGTCCGCTGATCGAAATCGACCCACAAGCCGCCCATCGAGTAGTGGACGCCGGGGAAGATTCTCATCGGGACGTGGCGCGGGTCGTCGCCGACGAACATCTCGTAGATTTCGAGGATCGCGCCGAGCTTGCGGTCGAGCGTGGCGGCGTCGATGTGCGAAACGTCCAGATAGACCTGATTCTCGCCGTAGACGCCGAAGCCGTCGAGGCAGACCTGAAAGATTTCGCGCGTCGCGATGTCGCGCGGGACGAGGTTGCCGTAAGCCGGGTACTTCTCTTCGAGGAAGTACCAGCGCTCCGACTCGGGGATCGAAGACGGCGCGCGCTTATCATTCTTCGCCTTCGGCACCCACACGCGACCGCCCTCGCCGCGCGCCGACTCCGACATCAAACGTAATTTATCTTCGCCCGGTATCGAAGTTGGATGTACCTGTATGAATTCGCCGTTCGCATAGCGCGCGCCCTGTTGATAGCTCTTGTCCATCGCGACGATCCCGCGGCAGACCTGCGCGTCGTCGAGGATGAGCGACATCATCTCCCAGTGCTCGAACTTCCTGACCTTGCCCGACGCCTCGTAACGCCGCACCTGTTCGTCCAAAGCGTAGAGCAGTTGCTGACCCGTCGAAGCGCCCGCGAAGGCGGTGCGGTGGTGGAGCGTGCCGCCGAAGCGGCGGAAGTCGAGCAGCCCCTCGCTCGTGCGCGAGAAGGGGACGCCCATGCGGTCGAACAAGTAGATGATCGACGGAGCCATCTCGCACATGGCTTTGACGGGCGGCTGGTTGGCGAGGAAGTCGCCGCCGTAGACGGTGTCGTCGAAGTGCTTGAACGGCGAGTCGCCCTCGCCCTTCGTGTTGACCGCGCCGTTGATGCCGCCCTGCGCGCAGACCGAGTGCGAGCGCTTGACCGGGACGACCGAGAAGAGATCGACCGCGTGTCCGGCTTCGGCGAGCTTCATCGCGGCGGCTAACCCTGCGAGCCCGCCGCCGACGATGGCGAATTTAGTTGCTTTACCCGGTGTCGCCATTTATTCGATCAGACCTCCCAGGAGTCCGCCTTTCCAGACGAAAGCCATCATCGCGTTCAAGCCCACCGCCAGCAGGAAGACGCCGAAGCCGATGCAGGCGTAACCCATCACGCGCTGCGCGCGCTCGCCGATGACGATGCCCCAGTCCACGGCGAAGAGCCACAGCCCGTTCGCCAAATGCCAGACGGTCGCCGTGATGCCGACGGTGTAGACGATCAGGATCGCGACGTTCCCGAACTCGCCGCTCACGATGGCGAACGCGCGCGACGGGTTGTCAGCCACCGAGACTTCGTTCAAGCCGGGGATCGCGCCGAAGCGGAAGTTGAGGACGTGGAAGAAGATGAAGAAGAACAGGATGATGCCCGTCACGCGCTGGATCATGTAGAACCAGTTGCGCGGGTACGGGTAGGCGAGGTTGTTCGGGCGCGTCTCCCAGGTGATGAAGAGCCCGTAGACCGCGTGGTAGATGAGCGGGATGAAGATGCCGATGATCTCTATGAAGAGGACGTAAGGGATCGACTGCAACTCCGTCACGGCTTCGTTGAAGTCGTTCGCGCCGCTGAGCGCCTTCGAGTTGGTGTAGAAGTGCTCCAGCAGGAAGAGTCCGAGCGGGACGATGCCGGTCAACTGGTGCAGCTTGCGCAGCAGGAATGTTCTACTCAGGCGGACAGCCATACTTAGCCGAAGCTCCTTCGTGTCGGAGACCGTTTGACGAGCGGAACGTGACGGCGGGCGGCGAACGTCGCTCGGCGCGCGCCGCCCGCGGACGAAGGCGCGGTAGACTCCGCGCGGGTTGATGACGAGACCGATGGCGAAGGAGAAGAGGTCGAGCAGCCAGCCCACCCAGAAGCGGGCGCAGCCCGTCGCCACCTCCCACGCGCCGATCTCGGTCTCGCCCCGCCACGTCGTCTCGTACTCGGTCAGGACGTGGTGCAGGTCGTGGAACAGGACCGCCTTGCGCCGCGCCTCGATGTTCGGGAACCAGATGGGGAGCGGTCCCGCCCTCATCTTCACCCAGCGCTCGTCGTAGCCGCCGCCGGGGAAGTTGTTGATCTGGAAGTACCGCTCGCGCGCGTCGCGCAGCGTCAACTCAGGGCTGTAAAGCATGACCGTCGGGCCTCCGTCGTCCGGCAAATCCCCCGCTTGACGTCGAAAACGTCCGATCCGAAGACCTCATTGTAGGTCGCGTCGAATATAAGGTAAAATGAAAAAACTTATTGCGATTGTTGAGCGTATCTAATCTAGAAAATCATGCAGATCGAGACGCTGAAAATCTTCTGCGACCTGGTCGAGTCGAAGAGTTTTTCGGCTGCGGCGGAGACGAACTTCGTCACGCAGTCGGCGGTCAGCCAGCAGGTGCGCGGGCTCGAAGAGAGGTTCAGGCGCAGGCTTTTGGAGCGCGTGCGCGGGCGGCGCGAGGTGCTGCTGACCGAGGACGGAAAGGCTTTCTACGACGAGAGCCGGCGGGTGCTGGCGGCGTACGCCGTGCTCGAGGAGCGCATGAGGGCGCTCACGGGCACGGTGAGCGGGACGGTGAGGGTCGCGACCGTCTACAGCATCGGCTTGCACCAGCTGCCGCCCGCCGTGCGCCGCTTCATGGAACTCTACCCGGAGGCGAAGATCGATCTCGAATACTCGCGCACGACCCGCATCGTTCACGACGTGCTCGCCGGGACGGTCGATCTCGGCGTCGTCGCCTACCCGGAGAAGAAGCGCGGGCTCTCGGTCGTGCCGCTCGGCGGCGACCGCCTCGTCGTCATCTGCCCGCCCGACCACGCGCTCGCCGCGCACAAGAAGCTGCGCGCCCGCGACCTCGCCGGTCACGACTTCGTGCTCTTCGAGCGCGACATCCCGACGCGGCGCGCCACCGACAGAATCCTGCGCGCGCACGGCGTCGCGGTGCGCCGCGTCGCGGAGTTCGATAACATCGAGACGATCAAGCGGGCGGTCGAGGTCGGCTTCGGCGCGGCCATCGTGCCGCGCGCCTCGGTCGTCGACGAGCAGCGCACCGGTCAACTCGCCGCCGTGCCGCTCGCCGAACCCGAGTGGACGCGCTCGGTCGGCGTCATCTACCGCAGCGACCGCACCCTGGGCACCGCGGCGCGCAAGTTCATCGAGCTGCTGCGCGCGCGCGGCGACGGCGCGAAGACCGACGACGATCCGAAGCCGCCCCGACGTAAAGGGCGCGAAGGCGGCTGACGTTAAGTAGTGGTTGGCTGATCGAAAAACATCTGGGAGGTGGGAAACTGCAGGACGAGCTGACCAGCATGAGCGCCGTGCGACTCGTCGAGCTGATGCGTGCGCGCGAGGTGTCGCCCGTCGAGGTGTTGGAAGCGCACCTGCGCCGCATCGAGCGCGTGAACCCGCGGCTGAACGCGATCGTCACCTTCGCCCCCGACGCGACAGAGAGCGCGCGCGAAGCCGAACGAGCGATCGCGCGCGGCGACGATCTGCCGCCGCTCCACGGTCTGCCCGTCACCGTCAAAGACACTCTCGACACGGCGAACCTGCGCACGACGAACGGCTCGCGCGCCCGCGCCGAAAGAATACCGACCCGCGACGCAGCCGCGGTCGCGCGCCTGCGTGCGGCGGGCGCAATCGTCTTCGGCAAGACCAACACCTCCGAGTTCGCGCTCGACTACACCGCGGAGAACCCCGTCTTCGGTCGCACCCTGAACCCGCACGACGAGTCGCGCACTGCGGGCGGTTCGAGCGGCGGCTGCGCGGCGGCGGTCGCCTCGTGCCTCGTGCCCGCCAGTGTGGGCAGCGATCTCGCGGGCTCCATCCGCATCCCCGCGCACTTCTGCGGCGTGGCGGGTTTGAGACCGACGGCGGGAGTCGTCCCCGGCGCGGGGCACGCGCCCCCCGTCTCCGGGCTTCATTCGCTCGGCGCGAGCTTGGGTCCGCTCGCGCGACACGTCTCCGATCTGCGCCTCCTCTTTAACGCTCTCGCGGGTCGTCGTGCCGCTTCGGCCTCTCCGGCAACTGATCGGCACGAAGAAGAGGGGCGCGAGCTGCGCGGTCTGCGAGTGGCGTGGTACGCCCACGACGGCACGGTTCAGGTGACGGACGAGATCGCCGCGGCGGTCGCCTCGGCGGTCGGAGCTTTAAAGTCTGTGGGGGTGGATGCGGTCGACGAAAAGCCGCCGGGCGTCGAGAAGGCGACCGACCTGTGGCTCTCACTCTTCGAGTATGCGACGCAGCGTTACATCCGCTCGATCTACGAAGGCAGGGAACAGGACGCGGGTCGCGCGGCGCGCGTGATCATGGAGCGGGCTCAGAAGTGGGGCGAGCCGCCGCTCGAACAACTGCTCGGCGCGTGGGACGAGCGCGACCGCGTGCGCGCCCGCCTGCTCGGATGGATGGAGCGGACGCCGCTCCTCGTCGCGCCCGTCGGCGCGGTTCCCGCGTTCGGGCACGAGGAGTACGGGCGCGTCGAGATTCGAGGCGCGTCGGTGCCGACGTTCCGAGCCATGGGCTACGCGCACGCGGCGAACGTTTTCGATCTGCCGGCGGCGTGCGTGCCCGCGGGGCGCACGCGCGCAGGGCTGCCCGTCGGCGTGCAGATCGTCGGGCGACCGCACGACGAAAAGCTCGTGCTCGCCGCGGCGGGCGTCGTCGAGGCGGCGCTCGGCGGCTGGCAGAGACCCGAAGCGCTCTTTTAACTGCAACGCCAATCGGATATAGTGGCGCGCGTTCCGACAAGCCCTTAGCGCGCGGTCGCGAAGCGCGCCCCCTTCAACGGAGGTTCCCCGAAATGCCAGAAATCATCTTCCTCTTCTTCCTCTTCATCGTCGGCATCTTCCTGCTCGTCGTCGCCGCGAAGACCATCAAGATCGTGCCGCAGGCGACGGTGATGATCATCGAGCGGCTCGGTCGCTTCAGCCGCGTCGCCGAGAGTGGACTCAACATCATCGTGCCGTTCCTCGACAAGCCGCGCGGCGTCTACTGGACGAACGTGCGCCCCGGCATGGCGTCGATCGATCTGCGCGAGCAGTTCATCGACCTGCCGCCGCAGCCGGTGATCACGCGCGACAACGTGACCATCCACGTCGATTCGGTCGTCTACTGGCAGATCACGGACGCGACGAAGGCGGTCTACGAGGTGACCGATCTGCTCGGCGGCATCGTCCAGTTGACCATCACGGGGATGCGCGCCGTGATGGGCGACATGGACTTGGATCACACGCTCTCGCAGCGCGACCAGATCAACACGAAGCTGCGCATGATCCTGGACGAGGCGACCGACAAGTGGGGCGTGAAGGTGACGCGCGTGGACGTGAAGAACATCAACCCGCCGGAGGACGTGCGCGTGACGATGGAGAAGCAAATGACCGCCGAGCGCACGCGCCGCGCGCTCGTCCTGCAAGCCGAGGGCGAGCGGCAGGCGAACATCACGCGCGCCGAGGGCGAGAAGCAGGCGGCGGTGACGCGCGCGGAGGGCGATAAGCAGTCGGCGATCTTACAGGCCGAGGGCGCGGCGCAGGCGAGATTGAGAAACGCGGAGGCGGAGGCGGAAGCCATCGGGCGCATCTCACAGGCGATGCTCGGCCACGGCAACCCGGCCCAGTACATGATCACGCAGCGCTACATCGAGAGCCTCAGGGAGATGGTGCGCGGCAACAACTCGAAGGTCATCTTCATGCCGGTCGAGACCTCGACAATGCTGTCGAGCGTCGGCATGATCAAGGAGATGTTCGTCGAGTCGAGCGAGAAGCGCCGCGGCGACGAAGAAGGCGGCGCGCCCCCGCGCCCGCGACAGCTGCCGACATGAAACAGGGGTCAGGGGTTGGGGG
>JAIVJC010000098.1 GCA_020200235.1 Acidobacteriota bacterium
GGTTCAGGCAGCCGCCCCCGCCGCCGCCGCGCCTGCCCCCGCGGTTGGAAAAGATCATCAGGATCACGAACAGGATGATCAGCATGACGCAGCACGAGGGCGAGATGCCGCCGACTGAAGGCTTCCCGCCTCCCGTCCGACCCGTGCGTGCGCGGTAGGCGCGGCTCTGATCGATGCCCTCGATGCTGAAGCCGCGCTTCTCCGCGAGCGTCGCGACGTAGGTCTCGACCGTGTCGGAGATGCCCTTCGAGTAGTTGCCCTGCCGGAACTGCGGCACGAGCCGCTCGCGCTGAATCTGCCCGGCTTGCCCGTCGGTCAGATCGCCTTCCAGGTGCGTGCTGATCTGCGTCTGGTACTTGCGGTCGTCGATGGCGACGAGCAGGAGGAGCCCGTTCTGCTCGCCCTCCTTCGAGCCGATGCCCCAGCCGCGCGCGACCGCGAGCGAGTAGTCGAAGATGTTCTGCTCGCCCGTCGTGCGGACGGTGACGACGGCGACCTCGATGTCCGCGACCTGCTTCAGGTTCGTGAGGATCGTCTCGAGCCGCTCCTTCGTCGCCGCGTCTATGACGTTCGCGTAGTCGTTGACGTAGCCGGTCGGCGTGGGCAGCGGCGAGCGCGCGGTCTGTGCCGACACGCAGAGCGAGCCGCAGAGGAAGAGGAGGCTCAGAAAGAGCGAAGATCGAAGTGCGCGTCCGGTTGCCATCGGGTAGGGATGAATAATACAGGTCGGGGGCGAAACGTGAAAGCGTAAAAGTTGTGACGGCGCCGCGCGACCGGGCGAAGTCCCGCGTCAGCCTTCGATCAAAAGGTGCAGCACGTAGAAGAGCGCGACGCCCGCGAACACGACGACGGAGACCATCGGGTTCTTCCGCTCCATGTGGTTGACCTCCGGGATCAGATCGCTCGCCGCCACGTAGAGCGTCACGCCCGCCGAGAAGGGGAGCGCGTAAAGCACCGCCTCGCTCACGCGCGCGTGCAACGCCGCCACGCTCAGCACGCCGCAGAGCGTCGCCGCGCCGATGATCGCCGTCGCCGCGAGCGCCTGCCGCGGCGAGCGCCCCGAAGCCAGCATGATCGACGCCGCCGTGAAGCCTTCCGGGACCTTGTGCAGCAGGATCGCCACGAAGACCAGCAGCCCGACCTTCGAGTTCACGAGGAACGCCGCCGCGACCGAGACGCCGTCGAAGAAGGTGTGGATCGAGAGCCCGCCGATGGCGGTGTAGGCCGCGGCGGGCGCGAGCATGGCTTCCGTGTGCGTCTCCGCGCCGAAGTGGAAGTGTGGCGCGATGGTGTGCTCGAAGAGGTGTATCAGCAGGTAGCCCGCCAGCAGCAGCGTCATCGCGCCGAGCACGGCGTGACCGAGTTCTGCCTGGGAGTCATGCGGAGCCCACAGCCGGACGACCTCCGGCAGCATCTCGATAAAAATCGCCGCCAGCATGAACCCCGCCCCGAGCGCGATCAGGTAGCGCAGCAGATGCCCTTCGCGCACCGTCGCGCGCGGGCGCGCCAGCAGCCAGCCGCCCAAAACGTTAGCCAGAGCTACGAGCCCGCCGAAGAAGAGAAGTTTGCCGAAACTGCCCATCGGGGAAGTCAAGCCTTTGATTTACTTACTTTATGCCCACTCGGCGCGCCACTATACAGGATGACAACCCAAAGTAGTAGATACCCCCAGGCACTGACTGCTTAATCCCATTACCGGACACGGCTTCTTAAGCAATTAGCCACCATTCTCGACCGATCTTTGCACTATATCGTGCTTAAAAATAATTGATTTGCAGATGGTTTTGTCTTGACAGTGTCTCGTAACAGAGCGTACTATGCGCGGCGAGTGGAGGAAAGTGGCTTAAAGTGGGCTCTTCTGAGTAGGTTACACAAGCGTTTAAGTTATACTTTAACTTTTAAGCAACCCCGCCCCGAGCTCAGTCCGTGAAGACCTATGTTAAGAGGTAATTACACGGCGCGAATCGATCAAAAGGGGCGACTCAAAGTGCCGACCGCCTTCCGCCGCCACATCCAGGAAAATCACGGGGCGGAAGTTTACGTGACCAGTCTGACGGGTGAGAGCGTGCGAATCTACCCGCTCGGGGAGTGGGAATCAATCGAGCAGAGGCTGGACCCGGCCCGCCGCAAGTTCCTTGACCGCACGAACTACTTCGGGCAGCAGGCGGAGATGGACTCGCAGGGTCGCGTCATCATCCACCCGCTGCTCAGGAAGAGCGCGGGCGTCGTCGGCGACGTGACGGTGCTCGGATATTTGACGTACCTCGAAGTCTGGGAGTTGGAGCGGTTCCAGCAGCGTCTGCTCTCAGACCCGTACACGGAAGAGGACGAGGCGGCAATCGCCGGGCTCGGAATCTGAGAAGCCGTGACGAGTGAGCCGTGACAGGTGACAAGAAAAACGTCGGGAGCCTTAGCGTGTCGCGCGCCCTCAGTCTTAATCACGTCACTCGTCACCCGTCGCCAGTCACCCTCATCAGTTCTTTGAACAAGTTCGCGGGGCGGTGGTGATGTCTGCGCCTTCTGGGGGGAAGGGCGCTCCCCACCGCCCCGTGTTGCTCCTGGAATCGTTGCAGTACCTCGCGCCCGTGCGCGGCGGGCTCTTCGTCGACGCGACGTTGGGGCTCGGCGGGCACAGCGAGGCGATTCTGGAGTCAAGCGCGGAGGCGCGGGTCCTCGGCTTCGATCGCGACGGCGTGGCAATCACTTTCGCGACCGGGCGACTCGCGCGCTTCGGCGCACGCTTCCGCGCCGTGCACGCGGACTTCCGCGAGATCGGGCGCGTGCTCGACGAAGCGGGCGAGCGAGACGTGAGCGGCGTGCTGGCTGACCTCGGCGTCTCGTCCTTGCAGTTCGACACGCCGGTGCGAGGTTTCAGCTTCCGGCACGACGCGCCGCTCGACATGAGGATGGACGCGGCGGGCGACGAGGAGACGGCGGCTGATCTGCTCGCGCGGCTGCCGGAGGAAGAGATCGCGAGACTGATCTTTGAGTACGGCGAGGAGAGGCGTTCGCGACGGATCGCGCGCTGGATCGTCGAGCGCAGGGAGGCGGGTCGCCCCGTCGGCACGACCGTCGAACTGGCTGAGCTGGTCGCGCGCGCCATCGGTCACAAGCGCGCGGACAAGATTCACCCGGCGACGCGGACGTTCCAGGCTCTGCGCATCGCCGTCAACCGCGAGCTGGAAGGGCTCGGCGGGTTCGTTGAAACGTCGGTCGATCTTTTACAGGCGGGCGGGCGGCTGGTGATCATCAGCTTCCACTCGCTCGAAGACCGGATCGTCAAGCGCGCGCTGCGTCGCCTCGCGGGGCAGTGCGAGTGCGATCCGCGCCTGCCGGTCTGCGCGTGCGGCGCGAGGCGCGTCGTCGAGATTTTGACTAAGAGGCCCGTCGTCCCGTCGGACGACGAGACGAGAGACAACCCGCGGGCGCGCAGCGCGAAGCTGAGAGCCTGCGCGAAGATCGAGCAAGGGTGAGCAAGCGCAAGTGGTGGCAGTTGTCCCCGACCTCCTCGCCTCCGACGCCCGACCCGAAGTTCGCAGTCACAGCTTGAGACCGTGTGTGATGAGAAGGCTACCCCTTAAAGAGTACGGAAACCCCCGCGTCCGCCGCGAGCGCGATAGAGCCTCGCTGCGCAGGCAGATCGTCTTGCTCGCGTGCGGGCTGCTCACCGCCGGCGGCTTCGTGCTCGCCGTCGGGCAGCGGTTCACGGCGGTGCGCTACGGCTACCAGAGCGAGCAGTTGCGCGCCGAGCGCGCGCGACTCGCCGCCGAGCGGGAGGACGACGACGGCGGTCGTAGGCGCGCACGTCGGGATCGTGCGGCAACGCTGAACATTTTTTTGCGCGGCGGCGCGAAACTTTCCCCCCACCCCGCCGCGACTTGAGCCCCCGAAGCGCGAGAGCTTCTGGCGCGAGCCGCGATGAATCACACGAGAGCGCCCCGTTCTAACTATGCCTGCCATGCCTGACGCGCGAAACAGACTGAGACCCGACAGCTCGCGGCAGCGCACTTCTATCGTCGTCCTCGGCATCGCCTTCTGGATGCTGGTCATCGGCTTGCGGCTCGTCCAGCTGCAACTCTTCCAGCACGAGTTCCTCTCCGATCGCGGGCGGCGGCAGCAGGAGGCGAAGTACGCGACGAACGCCCCGCGCGGTCTCATCCTCGACCGCCAGGGGAGAGAGCTCGCGCGCAGCCTCGACGTCGATTCCTTCTTCGCCGATCTGAACTTCGTCAAGGACGAGTGCGCGACGGCGCAGGCGCTCGCTCCGCTCGTCGGCACCGACGCCGCGGCGCTCGAAGCGCGACTACTCGCGGAGAAGGCGGCGGGTCACAAGTTCGTCTGGCTCGCGCGCGAGCTGGAGCCCGAACAGGCGGAGAGGTTCAGGGCGCTCGGGTTGAAGAGCGTCGGGGTGGTCAAGGAGCCGAAGCGCTACTACCCGAACGGGTCGCTCGCGGCGCACGTGCTCGGCTTCGTCGGCTTGGACGACGCGGGGCTCGCGGGCGTCGAGATTTTCCAGAACGCCGCGCTCAAGGGCGACTCCGGCAGGGTCGTCGTCAGCCGCGACGCGCGCAACCGCGCGTTCGAGAGCGCGGAGACCGAGTCGAAGGCGGGTCAGTCCGTCTCGCTCACCATCGATCAGAACATCCAGTACGCGGTCGAGCGCGCGCTCTCCGCGGCGGTCGAGCGCGAGCACGCCAGGTCGGGCGCGGCGGTCGTGCTCGATCCGCGCACGGGCGAAATCCTCGCGCTCGCCAACTCTCCCACGTTCAACCCGAACGAGGCGAAGGGCATCGCGCCCGACGTGCTGACGAACAAGGCGCTGCAATACACCTACGAGCCGGGCTCGACCTTCAAGGTCGTCGCCTACTCGGGCGCGATTGAGGAAAGACTGGTGAAGCCGACCGACATGATCGACTGCCAGATGGGCTCGATCACGCTCTTCGGCCGCACCGTCCACGACTCGCACCCGCACGGCGTGCTCACCATCACGGAAGCGCTCGCGCAGTCGTCGAACGTCGCGGCGATCAAGCTCGGCATGAAGCTCGGCGACGCGCGGCTCTACGACTACATCCGCCGCTTCGGCTTCGGCGCGAAGACGGGCGTCGAGCTGCCGGGCGAGACCAAGGGCATCCTGCACCCGCTCAAGAATTGGCAGAAGACCTCCATCGGCTCGGTCCCGATGGGGCAGGAGATCGCCGTCACGCCCGTGCAGGTCGCCGCCGCGTTCGGGGCGATCGCCAACGACGGGCTGAGGATCGCGCCGCACGTCGTCCGCGAGCTGCGCGACGCGAGCGGCAAGGTCGTCCCGCGCGCGAAGCCCGAAGAGCACCGCGTCGTCAGCACCGAGACGGCGCGCACGATCCGCTCGATGCTCGAGATGGTGACGCTCGACGGGACGGCGAAGGCGGCGCGGCTCGACGGCTACACCGCCGCGGGCAAGACCGGCACGGCGCAGAAGGTCGATCCCGACACGGGCGGCTACTCGAAGTCGAAGTACGTCGCCTCGTTCGTCGGCTTCGCGCCGGTCGATAACCCTTCGGTCGTGATCATCGTCGTCCTGGACGAGCCGGGCACGTCGATCTACGGCGGGGCGGTCGCCGCGCCGGTCTTCAAAGAGATCGCCGAGCAGGTGCTGCCGTACCTCGGCGTCGCGCCCGACACCGACGCGAAGCAGCCCCAGCCGCGCGCCGAGGATCAGATCGCGAAGTTGAACCACGCGGCGGCGAAGGCTGCCCCGCGCGGCGGAGAAAATTTTGCATCGCCAGAGAACAAAGTTGCCCCAGCAAGTTTGCCTTTGGTCGTCGAGGGGGTACGAGAGAGGGGCGGGATCACCGAGGTCGTCTACGCGCCCGCGGGCGAGCGCGCGCTGTTGATGCCGGACATGCGCGGTCGCAGCGTCCGCGACGCGGCGCGCGTCTGCGCGCAGTTGGGGCTCGAACTCGAAGCCCGCGGCGAGGGTCGCGCCGTCGCGCAGTTCCCCGCGGCGGGCTCCCCCGTCGAGGCGGGTCGGAAAGTCCGCGTCGAGTTCGCGCGCAGTGATTGAGCCGCGCGCCGCGCGACTCTCTCGCGCCGGCGCGATTGTCCCCCACCTGAACACGAGGAGCCGAGGGTTTCAATGACAGTTCCCCCGCAGGGCAGCCCGCACCACGAGTTGCGACGCAGGATCGCCGGCTGCCGAGAACGTCTGAGAAGGGCGCGCACCGCGCAGAGGCAACTTGACCAAGCCGCGCCGCCGGCAGAGCAGTCGGGCAGCGCCGAACCGTCAGCCGCGGACGAGGACGCAGACCGGCGGCGCGAGCGCAAACCGACCCGCGCGCGGCGCTGACCGGGCGAGTCCCGCGTCGCACGGTCGAAAATTTTGCGGCGGCGCGCTCGACCCGGCGCCGCCCGCGTGAAGTGTCAGTCGTGGAAGGACGATCCGCGAAGACGTGAACCTCGAAACGGCAGCACGACGTTTGCGTGCCACCGTGCCTGACTCCCGACAGTCGGGCTCTCCGTTCTTTGACAATCAGTTGTCAGGCTTCTCCATCGACTCGCGCACGGTCGCGCCGGGCGATCTCTTCTTCGCACTCGCGCCCGAAGACTACCGTCGACACTTCTTCACCGCGAAGGAGTTCGACGACGGTCACCGCTTCATCCCGCAGGCGTTCGAAAAGGGCGCGGCGGCGGTCGTCGCGCGCCGCGCGCGGGTCGAAGGGGACGTGGAGCTGCAAAAGTACGCCGACCGCCTGCTCCTGGTCGAAGACGTGATCGACGCGCTGCAGACGCTCGCGCACGAGACGCTCCTCGCGTGGGGCGGACGTGTCGTCGGCATCACGGGCAGCGCGGGCAAGACGACGGCGAAGGATTTAACCGCCCACGTGCTCGCCGCCGCTGGCTTGCGCGCTCTGAAGACGCAGAAGAACTTCAACAACGAGCTGGGTCTCGCGCTCTCGATCCTCCAGATGGAATCAGGCGGCGCGCGCCCCGAAGAGTTCGACGCCGCCGTGCTCGAGATGGGCCAGTCGATGCTCGGCGAGATTCGCAGGCTTTGCGAGGTCGCGCCGCCCGACATCGGCGTCGTGCTGATGGTCGCGCCCGTGCACCTCGAATTTTTCTCGTCGGTCGAAGAGATCGCCGAGGGGAAGAGCCAGATGATCGAAGGCGTCGAGCCCGGCGGCGTCGCGGTCTTGAACGCCGACGACCCGCGCGTCGCCGCGATGCGCGCGAAGCACGAGGGAAGGACCGTGACGTTCGGCATCGAGAACGCGGCGGACGTGGTCGCCGCCGACATCGAATCGACGCGGCTGGGGCTCACGCGCTTCCGCCTTATCACGCCGATGGGCGAAGCGGTCGCGGAGCTGCCGCTGCCCGGTCGTCATAATCTGATGAACGCGCTCGCCGCCGCCTCAATCGCCACCTGTTTCGGCATCGAGCCGCGCGTGATAGCCGGCGCGCTCCGGACGGCGCAAGCATCGGAGATGCGCGGGGAGGTCGTAGATTTCGCGGCGGGGTTCAGCTTGATCGACGACTCGTACAACTCGAACCCGCGATCGCTGCTGAGCATGGCGCGCTCGCTCGTCGAAGGTCGCAACGATGCGGAACAGAAGGCGCGGCGCGCGGTCGTCGTCGCGGGCGAGATGCTGGAGCTGGGCGACGAAGCCGCGGCGATGCACCGCGAGGCGGGGCGCGAGATCGCCGGTCTCGGCGTCTCGGTGCTGTGGGGCGTGCGCGGGCTCGCGAAAGAGCTGATCGAAGGCGCGCGCGCGGCGGGCATGGACGAAGAAAGCGCGCGCTTCTTCGAGACGACGGACGAGGCGGCGTCGGCGTTGGTCGCGGAGGTCCGCGCGGGCGATCTCGTCCTCGTCAAAGGCTCGCGCGGCGTCCACACGGAGCGGATCGTCGAGGCGTTGCGCGAGAAGTACCCAAAGACGGGGGATGGGAGTTAGGGGTTAGGGGTTGGGGAAGAAGGAAGAAAAGTTTTAGTCTTAACCCAAACCCCCAGCCCCCGTCCCCCAAC